>CAIMTB010000289.1 GCA_903844265.1 uncultured Verrucomicrobiota bacterium | reverse complement strand
GTCCGCGAAGGACGGCGCGCAGCGGAGTCCCCGCCCCCACCCGCCACCGATCGAAATCGACGATCGAGATCGGCCTCAGATCTTTTCACGCCCAGCTAAAGTGGATCCGGATCCGGCCGATAATTCAATTGCAAGGTGGCCGGCGGCCAGGAATCGCCGGTGAGGTTAAAGGGGGGATGCCTCAGACAAATCCTCCTCGCGGCAGGGACGCCGCCAAATTCACTTAGGCCTCTCACGGGGCGACTCACGGAAAGAGTACGGTTATGATCATCAATACCAATATCGCGGCTCAGAATAGTGCTCAACTGCTTGCTGATTCGTCCAGCAAGTTGGCGAAATCACTCACCCGACTTTCTTCGGGATCCAAGATCACCTCTCCGGAGGATGACTCGGCTGGGCTTGCGGTCTCCATGCGATTCGACGCACAAATCAATCGTATCAATGCAGCGTCAAACAACATCGGCAGCGCGATCTCGTTCACCCAGACCCAGGACGGGTTCCTCAAGAAGGCTACCAAGGCCCTGGATCGTATGAGCGAACTCGCCATGCTGTCTCAAGATGTCGCCAAGTCGGATTCCGACCGGGCGCTCTACGACAAAGAGTTCCAGGAACTCGGAGCCTACGTCACCAACATCGGAACAAAGGACTTCAACGGTGTCTCGCTGTTCTCAGCCACCACCCTGAACGTCACCATTGACTCCGACGCGGGGACCTACGGCATGGCCGGAGTCGACATCAGTGGCAACGGAACGTACACGACGGCGACGGGGTCGAGCATAGGCGACACCGCCTCGGCCGCGACGGCACTGACGAATGTCAAGGCCGCCATCACCCAGATCTCGATGGATCGAGCCACGGTCGGGGCCAACATGGTCCGACTGAACTACACGAACGAGCAATTGAGCGTCCAAAAGACCTCGCTCAGTTCTGCCAACAGCCGCATCAAGGACGTCGATGTCGCGGAAGAGAGCACGGAGTACGCTCGGTACAATATCTTGGTGCAATCGGGTACGGCCATGCTCGCGCAGGCCAATGCCCAGCCCAACGGTGCCCTCCGGCTCCTCCAGTAACGAGCGACTGAAGAATCTCTAGTCCGGAAGGCCTAAGCAAGTCCCAGCCCCGGTTGCCACCTCCCAAGGTGCTGCAACCGGGGTTTCGCCTTCTGAGGCACCCTTCCCATGAACCGTACACGACCCAGGTCCCTCGCCCGCCCACCGCGGGAGAGGGTGGCCGCAGGCCGGGTGAGGGATTTGGCCGGCGGTTCAGGGTCCCAATGCGCGATTCGTGAACCGTGGCGGCTCTCCATGAACGGAGTCGAACCACGAAGAGCACGAAGGACACGAAGGAACACAGATCCTCTGGCCTTCGTGCTCTTCGTGACCTTCGTGGTAGATCCCCGCTTGGTTCAGGGTCCCAGCGCGGCCGCTCTGCACTCACCTCCGGCCATTTTACAGGCACTTCCCGCCACCTCCCGGCCCCCCGACGCCGGCGCTACGGCATCCCCGGCCGGGTTGCAGGGACCTCCCGCCCGCCTGCGCCGACCCCAATCCGGTTTACAGGAACCTCCGCGGCGTCGCGGGCCCCCGAGAGGAGCTATCACGCCGCCGCCTCAGGTCGCGGGACGCCGGAGCCACGATTCGACCCGCCTACACCCCGTTCCAGCCCGCCTCAGGGCGCGTCGGATGGATGCGCTCCCGATTGCGGAGAACTCCGCGGCGTTTCGGCCGACTCTCTCAATGCGCTCACAGGGTGACGGTGGGGCTCGCCCTCACCCCGCACTTTCCTCCCCCGCCAAAGCCGCGGCCAGCGCCGTAGCCGCCGTGGGCAACACCTTCGCCAACTCAGCCACCCGGGAATTCAACAGCAACACCAGATCCCGCGCACCGTATTCGAAAAGGCGACGATACCATTGCGCGAATTCGCGACTGGCAAGCACTTCGTCGGGAGGCGGCGCCAAAGATTCGACGCCGCCACCGGCTAATTCACAGATGACCCGCGCCGCCGCGGCCCGCGGGGAACCCTCAACGGCGAGACAGCGCCGCACCCAAGGCAACGCCTCCTCGTGCTTTCCGGAAAGCATCAAGGCCTCCATCCGCTGGACAGCCAGCTCCGGATCCGCCGGATGATGACCGCACGCGGCGTCGGTCCAGTCGACTGCGACTTCGAGAAGTTCAGGAGATTTCAGGGCCAATTCGCCTCCCTTCAGCCATGCCGCGACATCGCCGGGATGCTCCTGGGCAAGGGCGTAATGGACCTGCAGCGCCTCGGGGATTTGCCCTGTCGCCGCCAGGAACGCGGCATAATCCGAGCGCAAAGGTCGCGAGGTCCCATCGACCTCCAACCCTCTCTGAAAGGCCTGGGCCGCGCCCGGGCTATCCCCCTGACGTTGCAGACAGACCGCCAGGCAGTGCAAGGGGGCCGCACTGAGGATCCCCTTGTGAATCGGGGCCAGGGAAGGGTGGTCTTTCTTCTCGAGACACTGCCGCAGATTCTCAATGGCCGCTGCAGGATCTCCCAACTCGATCTGGGTCAGCGCCAGGATGAAATGCAACGACGCACTCAGCCCTCCCTGTGCCAACGCCATCGGGGATCGCAGGACCCGAATGAGCTCCGCGTGATGCTTTGCCGCCATCAGGTGCGTTGCGAACTGGCTCAACAAGGTCTCACGCAACTCGGGAACCACGTCGGACACCGCCTGCCTGCCTAACAACGCAAAGGCCTGCCGGTAGCGATCGAGTCCTTGGTCCCGTCGACCCGAGCGCACCAACTCAAGGCCGAGGCTCATCAGGAGATTGGGATCCCCCGGCCTTTCGACGAGATCCATCTCGAGGAGACGAAGATTTCGCTCGATCTTCCGGCGATCCCGGGTCACCTCCGAGGAATACCCATGGTGCAGCAGCTTGGCCGTCCCGAGCCGGTTGTCCAATCCCCACCTCACCCGGAGCGGTTCCAGGCTGGAAAAGACCTGCTCGTGGATGCGGCCCAGATAGTAAAGCCCGGGAGCATTGCGGAACAGCCGAGGCACATAACTCGCCCCGCCCGCCTCGTCACTGGCATCCACGATCGGCAACCGCCACGCGGCAACCGACGCCAAACCCATCATCCGCCGGATCTCGCCCACCGCGCCGTGAGACAGCTCCTCATCGGCATCCAACATCAGAACCCAGTCGCACACCGCAAATTCAAGGGCGCGGTTCCGCGCGGCTCCAAAATCGTCCGCCCATGTGAACGAATGAACTTCGCCGCCGTTCTCTTTCGCGATCTCCACGGTACGATCGGTGGAACCTGTATCGACCACGATGATCTGTGACGCCAGATCGCGGATCGAGGCCAGGGAACCCGCAAGAAACTTCTCCTCGTTGCGCACGATCATGCACACCGACAGGGTCGGTCGACGCTCGGACTTCGCCACGCCAAGTTCGGCGGGAAGTGAGAGCCATTCCGGGCGTGAGTTCCCCTTCAGCGCGCGTTGAAAAAACTGCCTCGCCGGCTTCCAGTCGGGTGCGAAGTCACGGGCGCGCTGGGCACAATGCCTGGCCGACACCGAATCACCGACCGCCTTGGCGATCTCTGCCAGCTGAAGATAAGCCTCCGGATGGAACGGCCGATGATGGATCTGCGCCATCGTGGTCTCCCAGGCTCCACGCCAATCTTTGCGCCGGATAAGCTCGCAGGCCGGCTCTAGATTCCCGAGTTGGGCACACGCAGGAAGCCCTTGAGACGATCCCGACGCAGCAGGCGGCTTCTCCCCGCCCTGCGCGTCGCCCCCATTCACCCCATGACCGCGCCCGGACTCCTCCTCAACGAAGCGCCACAGGAGCGCCTCCATCTCATTCCATTCACGCTCCTGCGGATATTGCCGGGCAGTCTCCATCCCGCCCGCCACCAGTCGCTCACGAAGCGATCGGTCACGAACAAGCCTCTCCACCGCACCAGCAATCGCCTCCGGCGACTTGATGGGAACAAGCAACGAATTATCCCCATCCCGACAGTACTCCAGCGCCCCGGAAGTCGAGGTGCAGACGACCGCACAACCCGCCGCCATCCCCTCCTGCGGCGGACGCGGACAGGAATCATAATGGGATGCGTACACCAGTATGTCCGCCGTGCCATAGAGAACCGTCTTCATCTCGTCCGTCGGGCGGACATGAAACTCACAAGGATATGTCGAAAAGATCTCGGGTCGTGAGGAGGAGATCCGGACGACGGTGATAGGAATGTTCCGACGACCAAGTATCTCCATCGCATCCCGAATATCCTGGATCCCCTTGAAGAGAAGCGGTTCCCCCGGCGTGCCCCGGGTGTCCGGACCCACCACCAGGATGCGGCATCGCGAGCCTGGCAGCGCCCTCGTCAAGGGACGGAAAATCTGCTGATCCGTACATACCGGCAGCACCGCGTCAGCCCATCGCCCCGTGAGTTTCTCGACTGCATTCGCCAGATTGTTCGAGTTCGCCACGAATCGGACGCCCGGAAGGAGATAGGAATGACGGGATAGCTCCTGCAGCGGATGGTGGGCCGCATTTCCCACGACATCGGCATCACCGAAGACAAATTGATCGCCCTGGGCGTAGTAGATCCTGGCGCACGAACTCACAGCCAGAAGTTCAGCCGCGTTCGTGAAATACGTGGCGATGGTCACATCGCTGGGGGGAACCGCGCTCGCCAAAGGGGTGCCCTGCGGGACCTGCACCACCGCAACGTCCCCACCAAACCATCCGGGCTTGGGGGTGTAGCTGACGATCGTGACTTGGTGCCCACGGTTCCGGAACTCCTGAGCCTGCCGCAGCAACGTGATATTGCCACCCGTCACGCCCTGCACGGAACTGATGAGGTAGGTGATCACCAACCCCCGCCGACCCTCAGCGGGCGCCTTCAGGCCAGGACCATCCGGCCCGCCGGCATAAACCGACCCGCCTGCCGAGGCGACGGAATCGGGCTGCGACACACCGTTCCCATCGCCCACCTTCCCAGCGGCCGGCGAACCGGCGTCCCCGAGAACTTCCTGCGCCCATTTCGCCGCCGCGGAATCATACATCCGCGGATGGTTGAGCATGATCCTGGCGATGAGGCGCTGGCGCTTTTCATTGGCTCCAGACAGCATGCTCCGCCCGTGTTTCCGGTAGAGAAACAACGGCTTGTGCACACAGAAGCCAAGCCATCCGCGCTCGACCAGGCTGATCCAGAAATCCCAGTCCTCATAACCCTCCCGCATCGCCTCATTGTATCCCCCAACCTGCTCCCACGCGGGCTTACGGAAGAGAGAACAAACACAGACGATGTTATCCTTCAATACCAGCGTGTCCCTGTCGAAGTCAGGCAGCGGATACTCATCGGTCCGGTCCCCAAAATGCCGGATGTGCCCATAAACGAAGCCCAACTCAGGTCTCGCCTCAAGAAGCGGCACCAATTCCGCCAGCATCGTGGACTCGATCTTGTCGTCCGCATCCAGCGGAAGAATGTATTTCCCCGCCGCCGCCCGGACCCCCGCATTCCGCGCGCTCGACAATCCACCATTCGGCTTTTCGATGAGTCGGATGCGCCGGTCAGGATGGCGGGCCGCGAGCCTTCGCGCCACGGCGGACGTGTCGTCGGGGCTGCCGTCGTTGACAATGACGATTTCCCAGCCCGCGAAGGTTTGATCGACCACGCTCAGGACCGCTTCCGACAATAGCCCAGCCTGACGGAAGCAGGGAATGACGACAGAAACGAGGAGAGCGGGCGCCTCTTCCGAAGTTCCCTGACGAAGCAAGGCCCGAGAGGCCGCCACATCCTCGAGCGCCTTCGCGCTGCCAATCGCCCGGGCAAGCTGATCCGCCTGCTCCAGTGTCCGGCCCGCCAGACCACGGTCCAAAGGCACAAGAGCACGACCGCACTCGGTCAGCACCTCAAGCACCACCGCCGGTTGCTCCAGCGCGGGAACAACCTTCAAACCTTCCATGAGCGACGCAACTGCCGCATCGCGCTGCCCAAGGCGTGCCAAAGCACGGCCCACCTCCAGGCTGGATCGACACCGGACATAGGCCTGCACCTGCGCTGACTCAAGCAAGCCGACCCGCCCCTTCAGGGCGGCATGCATCTCGCCTCGAAGCTGCGCGAGCGACAGTTCCATCTGCTTCCGAATGTCAGCTGTCCGCTGCTCGGCCAACCGACGGCTCGCCTGCTCACGAAGAGCCCATTCCCTGACCTCCCCAAGTTGATCGTTGGTCTCCTCGGATCCCGACGAGCCGGGTCCCCGATCCCCACCTGAGTCACTGACCGCCACCACTGCCCCCCTTCCCGTCAAACCCGGGATCAGCTGCCCACCGGGTGTCACGATCTCGATCTGATCACCCTTGATCCCTACCACCGAGCGCTGCGGTGCCCCTTGGAAAAGACCAAGGCCCTCCCCCCGACCCCGGATCATCGTAAAGATGGTTCCCGCAAACGGCCCCTGGGAATTACTTCGGGTCAGTCCGAGAAAATCGGGGCGCAATCCGGCAAGAGCAAACAGGCGACCCAACTCCACCAGACTCCATTCACGCACGTGAGCCCGGTTTGGCGAAGGCCCTCGGTGCTCCACCCCGCGAACCACCTCACGCTCGGGAGTGGACAGCACCGCATACGGAGCATGGCGCAGCAGCATCCTGATCAACCTCAACAACGCACGAGGGTCCACCAGATGCTCAATCACGTCTGAACACACCACCACGGTGCGCGCGAGAACCGCCTCAGGTATCAACAGAAAATCGGCGCTCTCAAAATCCGCCTCAAGCCACTGCCCGAACCCATAGTGACTGCGGCAATAATCCAGATTCTGGCCGTAATCCACACCGGTCACCAGAAACTCGGGATGAAGCGGAGTGAGCTTCGCGCCATCACCGCACCCAATGTCCAGAATGTGAAAGCACCCAAGCTGCCGGGCGACAACCGCAGCCACCGGGTAGACGTCCGGCTGCCAGACGATGCCGGTGTCGCGAGTCGCCGAATCAACATAGTACTCGGGCGTCGTACGCGACTGGTAACCGGGGACCAGGCAGAAATCGTCGGGAACTGAAGAATCAGACCTGGAACCTAGGTGGGACGACCCGGTCGGCAGCGGCGTATTCATGGAATCATTCAGCCCCTCGGAATGCCGTCCTGGCACCCCCGTCTCGTAGACATGGCTCGCTATGCGCAGCAGACACGATGCCAGCCGAGCGCACCACTGAAGATCAATTACTTACGCAGGTCCCCCAACAACCCAACCACCCGGTGAGTCGTAGAGCGGCAAAATTTTCCCTGCTGCCCCGAAGAACCATCGATTCCTCGCCCGCCAACTCACCTCGGATCCAACGGCAAATCCTCCGGCAGCGGCCGCCCCTTGGTCTCAGGAAGAAACGCCACAGCCACCAGACCGAGCAGAAACACCAGGCTCATCCACGTGGCCGCATTCCGAAACGCCTGGATCTTCGCCTCCGGCGTTGCAGCCCCCACCTTCAATGCTGCCTGGAGCTTCCCCAGGGTGAACGGCCCGCTGGCAGCCACGAACCTCCCGACGTTGTAGCAAAAGCTCGTCCCCGTGCTTCGCAACCGGATCGGAAACAACTCCGGCAGATAAATCGCAAAACCTGCGAACAGGGAGAGCTGGCACATCCCCATCAGCGGACTCAGCCAGAAGATGTCCGCCTTCGAGTCGAACAGGCGGAAAAAGGCAATCGTCGACGCCATCGCGAGGAGAAAGGCCACCGCAAACGAGGGCCGACGCCCAAACTTCTGCGCCGCCTGGGTCATCAGCAGCATGCCGATGAAAGCGCCGATGTTCAGCATGATCGAGTTGACGCCGATCCAAAAACTCTTCGCCCCTGCGATCTGCTCCTTCGGCAGGTTCTGCGACTCCAGAGACCTCTCAATGATCGGCCCCACCAGCTCCGGTGAGAAAAATCCTATGCCCCACAAGCCAATGACCCCTGCCACGCACAACAGCATGCCAAGCAGGGCCCCCTTGCGCCACCGCGCCACACCAAACAACGAGGCATACGACCCAAACGCCACCCCCGCTCGCCTCCCCTCTTCACGGGCCCTCACCCACTTCTCCGGCTCCTTGAGACGGATCTGCAGAAAAACGCAGAGAAACGCAGGCAAAGCTCCCACCAGGAACATCACCTTCCAGGACCACGCCGAAGGCAGGGTCCCGCTCGCCACCAACTGACCCACCGCCATGCTCATCAGGCCTGCAGTCACGTTGCCCACCGCAGAAAGCGCCTGCAGCGAACCCAACGCTCCCGTCCTCGACGCGTCCGGCAAAGCATCCGCGATCAGGGCCACTGCCAGTCCGAAAACACCCCCCACACCCAACCCCGTCAAAAACCGATAGGCAGCAAAATCTGCCCAACCGGTCGACAAGGCCGAAAGCCCCGTGAACACCGAATACATGAGAACCGTGACAGTCAGAGTGCGAGCCCGACCGATGCGGTCCCCGACCGCACCGAAAACCAGCCCCCCAGTTGCCCAACCCGCAACAAAAATGGCCGTCGAATAACCTCCATAGAGGTTGGTGTCCATCCCCGATGGCAACAACGCCTTCATGGCGTCGGACCGGGAAAGGATGAAGATCTGTTGGTCCAGACAATCAAACAACCAAGCCAGACTCGCCATCGCGAATACAAACCAATGGTAGGCGTCAAGAGCACGCCACCACGGACCAGGGGCTGGAACCGCGTCAGATCTCATGGAAGTCCGTTGCCTAAACCCAATGCCGGACCAAACCAAGCCTCGAATGCCCTGCCACAGAACAAAATGAAAAACCCGCCGGCGGTTGGCCGGCGGGTTGAACAAAAGAATTGACCGGATCAGACCGCCGGCTTGGCATCGGCCGCACCAGAAGCGGCAGGCCATGCGCTGCCCCCCGCGATCTCCGCGGGAAGGTCCACCCATTCCAGGATCGCCTGCTCACCTGCGTCACCGCGCCGCTTGGCGGCAAGCTTCATGATCCTCGTGTAGCCGCCTGAACGGTCCTTGAAGACCGGGGCGATCTTGTCGAAGAGCATGTGGATGACGTCCTGATTCTCACGCCACTTGATTCGCTCTTCCTTGCTCTTGAAAAGGGAACGCGGCTGCTGGCGCAGACGGGCGGCGACCAACCGTCGGCAGTGGACGCTGTCCGCCATTATCTGTGCCTTCGCTCGCTCGTCAGTGACGGTCGATGCTGAAGTGACGGCGGCGTTGGCGCGCTTGCCGAGTGTGACCATCCGTTCGGCGACTCGCTGCGCGGCTTTTGCCTTGGCGAGCGAGGTCGTGATTCGGCGGTGAATGATGAGGCTGTTGACCATGTTCGACAGCATCATGTTACGATGCTGCGACGTGCGGCCCAGCTTGGCGGTTTTCTTAAGGTGACGCATGGCCTAGATCTTGATGGGATCTTCCTTGGGGGCTTCCAACAAGGAGGGATCGATATTCATTCCGAGGGACAATCCCAACGCTGTAAGCTTGTCCTTGATCTCGTTGAGCGATTTCTTGCCGAAGTTGCGGTACTTCAGCATCTCGCTCTCCGACTTCATCGCCAATTGACCGACGGTCGTGATGTTGGCGTTATTGAGGCAGTTGGCGGCACGGACGGACAGCTCGATCTCGTTGACGGACATCAGCAGGAGCTTCTTGAACTTCTCGCGCTCCTCGTCCTCCTTGCCCTTCTCCTCCTCAAACTGCACCGCGTTCTCGTCGTAGCTGTAGAACGGCTCAAGATGCTTCTTGAGTATCGAGCTCGACTGGACCAACGCGTCCTGGGGGCTGACGCGGCCATCAGTCCAGATCTCCAAAACCAGCTTGTCGTAGTCCGTACGCTGCCCTACCCGGGCCGCCTCGACTCCGTACCGGACCCGGATCACGGGCGAGAAGATCGAGTCAATGGCGATGACGCCAATGGCCTGGTCAGGTCGCTTGTTCTCATCGGCAGGGCAGAATCCGCGTCCCACCTTCACCTCAAGCTCCATCTCGAGCTTCCTCTTCTTGTCAAGAGTGCAGATGAGCTGCTTCGGGTTGACCAACTCGAGCTTGTCGTTGGTCTCGATGTCAGACGCCGTGATCGCGCCCTCCTTGTTGACGGAGAGCCGAACAATCTGGGGGTCTCGCGAGAACTGCCGGAACTTGATCTTCTTCAAGTTCAGCACGATGTCAGTCACGTCTTCAACGACCCCCTCGACGGTCGTGAACTCGTGCATCGCACCCTCCACCTTGAACGATGTTACAGCCGCGCCCTCAAGCGACGACAGAAGCACGCGACGCAGACTGTTACCGATGGTGTACCCGTACCCTGTCTCAAACGGCTCAGCCGTGAAACGGGCATAGATATCGGTAGCGGTGGCCTCGTCCTTCACCAACCGCTTTGGCATTTCGAAACGACCTAGTCTAACTGGCATTTTTTCCTCCTGGCAAATGTAACCTGCCCGCCAATGGCACTCCCATACCTTGGCTGACCATATATTCGCCACGAGACGGCGATCCTCGCCGTCCCTTGATTCTCGTTAACGGGAGTAAAATTCGACCACTGCCTGCTCATTCGCGATGGGTTGGATGTCCTCCCGGGTCGGCATCCTAACCACCGTGCCCTTCATGGCATCCTTGCTCAGCGAGAGCCAATCCGGAACCGGCCGGCTGGTGGAAAGCTCCATTCCGCGAGTCGCCAATTGCTTGGAAACGGCGTTGGCGCGGATCTCGATCAGGTCGTTCGCCTTCGTTGCGTAGGACGACACGTCGACCTTGCGCCCGTTGACCCTCACGTGCCCGTGCCCGATCATCTGGCGGGCCGCAGGGCGTGTGCTCGCCAGACCCAGCGAGTAGACGATGCTGTCCAGTCGTGTCTCCAGCAACTGGAGCATCTGCTCGCCCGTCACGCCTCGTCGGCGCGCCGCGGTCTCGTAGACCCGTCGGAACTGGCGCTCCTGAAGCCCGTAGTAATATCGAAGCTTCTGCTTCTCAAGCAGGCCCAGCGCGTAGTCCGTCACCTTGCGACGTGACTTCGGACCATGCTGGCCCGGTGCGTAATTGCGTTTCTCGAGCGACTTCGAGTAGCCGAAGATGGGGACTCCGAGGCGGCGGCTGATGCGCGCCCGCGGGCCGGTATAACGTGCCATGAGCGATTTCTCCTGCGTTTGAAAGTTAGACGCGGCGCTTCTTGCGCGGGCGACATCCGTTGTGCGGAATTGGCGTCTCGTCTCGGATCACACTGATCTCAAGACCGATAGCCTGAAGAGCGCGAATGGCCGATTCACGACCCGATCCAGGTCCTTTGACATGCACCTCGATCTCGCGCAGCCCATGGGCCATCGCCTGACGGGCGGCGTCCTGCGCCACCTGCTGCGCGGCGAATGCTGTGCTCTTGCGCGAACCCTTGAAGCCAACCCGGCCGGCGCAGGACCAACCAAGCAGGTTTCCCTGCATGTCGGTCACTGATACCTGGGTGTTGTTGAAGGTCGCCAGAATGTGGGCAATCCCCACCGTGATGTTCTTGGAACCCTTCGCACGGATGATCTTCTTGGGGCCTATGTCTGTGCCCAGGATCTCAGCGGCAGTCGGTGCCGAGCCGGCAACAGGAACCATTGGAGCAGGGGCTCCCTCCGGCGATGCACCGCCCGCTGCTGCGCCTGCACCGGGCGCCGAGGCGGCTCCGGTTGCAGTGGCATCCGCGGCTGCCGCCTTCTTGCCCTTTGCCGGCTTTCCTTCGCCAGTGTGGGCCTTGGTTGGCTTCGCGCCTGCGGCGGGAGCCTCGGGAGTCTGTGGGGTCGATTTCTCGTCTGCCATGGCGACCTATTAGTGGATGCCCGTCTTGGCGTTGGGATTGCGCTGCACGCCGACCGTCTTGCGAGGTCCCTTGCGTGTGCGGGCATTCGTCTGGGTGCGCTGACCACGGACTGGAAGTCCGCGGAGATGGCGCACGCCGCGATAGCACTTGATGCCCTGAAGGCGTTTCAAATTAAGGCCAATCTCGCGGCGCAGGTCACCCTCGATGACGTACTTACCATCCTGGATCGCGTGAACAATCAAGGAAAGTTGCTGCTCCGTAAGGTCCTTCGCCCGAAGGCCGAGCGGTATGTTGGCGCGCTCGAGTACATCGAGTGCGTTCTTTGGACCGATTCCGTAGATGTAGCGAAGCGCAATCTCAATGCGCTTCTCCCCGGGAATTTCAACACCAATAATACGTGGCATGGCAGATGATCAGCCTTGGCGCTGTTTGTGGCGCGGGTTGGAGCAAATGACGCGGATCACGCCTTTTCGGCGGACCACCTTGCAGTTCTCACACAGTTTCTTGACCGAAGCCCTGACTTTCATGGCAATTCATTTCTGTCGATACGTAATAATACAGCCCTGAGACAGGTCATACGGTGACATTTCCATGTCCACCCTGTCCCCTGGCAGGATGCGGTTCCAATTCACCCGCATCTTCCCCGAGATATGAGCCAGGACCTGATGACCGTTGGGCAGCCCCACACGAAACATCGTGTTGGGCAGCACCTCTGCAACGGTCCCTTCGACCCTTATGGCGTCCTCTCTCGACACGTCAAAATTTCCGGCTCACCGCCTGTTACCAGGACCGTGTGCTCAAAATGGGCGGAGAGCTTGCCATCCGCCGTCACCACAGTCCAGTTGTCATTCAGAACTCTTACGTCCCGCTTGCCGGCGTTCACCATTGGCTCGATCGCGATGGTCATGCCACTCTTCAAGCGAGGCGAACGTCGAAGCCCTGCCTCGACGAAATTCGGTATCTGCGGCTCCTCGTGTACGCTGCGCCCGACCCCATGCCCGACGAAGTCGCGCACCACGCTGAAACCCGCGGCCTCAACCACAGCCTGCACTGCCCTCGAAATATCCACAACCCCATTCCCGTTCCTCGCCTGCGCGATCCCCTGGGACAGCGCCTCACGCGTGACGTCAAGCAGGCGTTGCGCTGCCGTGCTGCACCCCCCCACGGGATAGGTGGCTGCTGTGTCTCCTACGAAACCGCGGTGCAACACTCCCACGTCGACACTGATCACATCACCGAACTGCAACCGTCTCGTCCCCGCAATGCCATGAACGACTTCATCGTTCACCGAGAGGCATGTCTGCCCAGGGAACCCGCGGTACCCCAAAAAGGCACTCCGCGCGCCCCGAAAGGCAATCCTCTCAGCCGCGTACGCGTCGAGATCTGCGGTCGTCACGCCCGGGCGTACCTGGGAGCCTACCTCCTCCAGGACCACGGCCGCGATTCGACAGGCCTCACGTATCGCAGCGATCTCGGCCTGGCTCTTGATCAAGCCCATACCGTTAAGCCTGCCAAGTCTGTTCTTTGGAGGACACAGGACACACCTGCCTCCTCCAAGAAACTTTCAATGAACAAAATCTAAAATCTTCCACGAACACGTCCCTTTTTCAGGAACCCGTCGTAATGGCGCATCAGCAGGAAGGATTCCAGCTGGCGCAGGGTGTCCAACAGCACGCCTACAGTGATCAGGATGCTTGTCCCCCCGAAGAAGCTTGCCACATCAAATGGAACATTCATCGCCCGATACAGGATGATCGGCAGCACCGCGATCGCTGCCAGGAACACCGCCCCGGCGAGGGTAATGCGGCTCATGGTCCAGTGGAGGAAGTCGCTTGTTGCCTGCCCAGGTCGCACGCCCGGGATGTATCCACCATACTTCTTGAGGTCGTCCGCAATCTGGATCTCGTTGAAGATCGTTGCCACCCAGAAGTAGGAGAAGAATATGATCATCCCTGCTTCCATGAGGAGATACGCCGGCGTCCCGTGCCCAATCGCTCCCGCCAGCGGCTTGAGGAAGGCAAGAGCCGAGAACCGTCCACCGAGGCTCAGAAGGAGCTTTTCAGGAAACATCAGGATGGCCTGCGCAAAAATGATCGGCATGACGCCCGCAGCGTTCACCCGCAGGGGCATAAACGAGCTGCCACCAGGGACAACTTTGCGACCCACCGATCTCTGCGCGTATTGCACAGGAATCTTCCGCTGCGCCTGCGTCACGGCGATGACGGCTGCCACCACGGCCATCATCAGTAGAATGAGGGCTATTGCGTGGAAAATGGTCTTACCGCCTTCTCCGGAGGGCGGAAAGAAGAGCATATACACGCTCTTCGCGGTTGAAGGCATCCTCGCAAGGATTCCCACAGTGATGATGAGGCTGATGCCGTTGCCGATGCCACGCTCTGTGATCTGCTCACCCAACCACACCAGCAGCATCGTTGCAGCAGTCAGAAGAAGCACAGTCTGCACCCGGTACCACCATATGGGCTCCATGATGACCAGACGGCCCTGAAAGCTGGAAAACCCGGGTATGTTCTGCGGATTCTCCCAACCTACGGTCATCGCGAATCCCTGCCCAAGGCACAGAAGGATCGTCAGGTACCTGCTGTACTGAACGATCTTCATCCTGCCACCCTCCTCGCGGGAGAGCTTGCTCAGGCTTGGCACCACGGCCCCCAGCAGCTGGATGATGATTGTGGCGCTGATGTAGGGCATGATGCCCAATGCCCCCAGTGCGCAACGCTCAAGCGCGCCACCGGTAAACAGGCTGTACATGCTCACCAGCGAGTTGCCGTCCCCACTTCGCTGCACATCGCGGAGGAACGCGGTCAGCGCTCCCCCATCGAGCCCAGGCAGGGGAACGATTGCAGCAATTCGGCAGACCGCCAGGATTCCCAGGGTAAAGAGAATCCGTGACTTCAGCTCCGGTACACGGAAGCAGTTCGCCAGGGTTGATAGAATCTTTTGGAACATGCCGGCCTCAGGAATCCTCAAGCAGCGGGGGGTGCGCCACGCGAAATGATGTGGCACTCGCCGCCTGCGGCCACGATCTTGTTGCGTGCGGCCTCGCTGAAGCCGTCGGCGTGAACCACCAGTCGATGTGCCAGGTCGCCATCGGAGAGAATCTTAATCCGCTCGAAGCGCCCTCGAGCAAGACCCGATCCTCGCAAAAGCTTCTCGTCCACCACGGTCCCTGCCGCAAACTCCGCCAGACTGCCGACGTTGATCGGCAGGTAGGAGACGCGGTGACGCGCATTGTTGAAGCCGCGCTTGGGGACGCGGCGTATGAGCGGCATCTGGCCACCCTCAAACCCTACTCGTAGGGAACCACCGGCGCGGGCGGACTGACCTTTGCCACCGCGACCGGAAGTACGGCCGAGACCGCTGGATTCACCATGACCCACCCGCTTGGAGCGGGTACGGGCACCTGGCCTGTTAACGAGGTTGTGAAGTCGCATGGTAAAAATCAGTTGGCCGGCGCAAGGGCGGGAGGAACAGAGGCTCGGGGTGTCACCATGATACCTCGGCAACGAAGGATCTCCTCCCTCGTACGAAGTCGTTGGAGTGCGGATAAGGTCGCCTTGGCAACGTTTGCTGCGTTGTTTGAACCCAAGGACTTGGTGAGCACATTTCTGACACCCGCAGCGTCAAGAACGGCACGTACCGTCTTTCCAGCGATAACGCCGGTGCCTTGGGAGGCTGGCCTGAGCATCACCTTGGCCCCATCGAACACCGACGTGACCTCGTGAGGAATCGTGGACTCGGCGAGAGAAACTGTGACCATCGCCTGCTTGGCCGCAGCCCCACCCTTCTTGATCGCCTCGGCAACTTCGCCTGCCTTGCCCAAGCCCAGACCGACCTTGCCCTTGCGGTCACCGACCACAATCAAGGCGCTGAAACTGAAGCGTCGACCTCCCTTGACCACCTTCGCCGATCGGTTGATGAAGATGACCTTTTCGACGATGTCGCTGTTCTCGCGATCGTCGTGCTCGGACTGGCGTGGCCGCCGCCCACGCTGCGGACCACGGCCACCACCACCGCCGCGGAAGTCCTGGCCACGCCCAAACCCGTGCTGCCCGGAGGGCGCAGAAGGAGCGGCATGTGGGGCTGCTGCGGCCGGTGCCGCAAAAGCGGCTGTGGCTGCTGGCGCTGCTGGCGCTGCTGGCGCCGGAGAGGAGCCCTCAGTGGGGCGGCCCTCGGAAATCACTTCTTGTGAGG
Source organism: uncultured Verrucomicrobiota bacterium (assembly GCA_903844265.1). Taxonomy (GTDB): domain Bacteria; phylum Verrucomicrobiota; class Verrucomicrobiia; order Limisphaerales; family CAIMTB01; genus CAIMTB01. The sequence goes on along the minus strand of CAIMTB010000289.1, from coordinate 17,396 downwards.
AATCAGCCATAACCGGGTGCGTAAAATCAGAAATCGAGACCACCTTCACGCGCTGCATCGGCCAGCGCTTTTACCTTGCCGTGGTACCGGGCGCCACTGCGGTCGAAAACGACCCTCTTCAAGCCCTTCGCCACGGCGGCCTGGGCGGCAATCACTCCGATTCGCTTCGCTGTATCGACATTCGCCTTTGCGGGGCCCTGACTGCGGACCTCCTTTGACCGAGTCGAAGTCGAGGCCAGTGTTGCACCTGCGGCGTCGTCGATGAATTGAACGTAGATGTGCTGCCCTGTGAACTTGACGCTCATCCTTGGCCGCTCCGGTGTGCCAACCACTTTCCGCCGAATGCGGAGACGGCGGAGGTTGGCCAGGCGTTGCTTGTTCTGAATGTTCATGCTGCGGATGAATGGGTGCCGGTGAGTGTGACTCACCCGTATTACTGGACGGTCTTGCCTTCCTTGCGGCGTACGATCTCGCCGGCGTACCGGACACCCTTGCCCTTGTAAGGCTCGGGCGGGTAATAGGCGCGGATTTCTGATGCCACCCTGCCCACCACCTGGCGGTCAGGTCCCTCGATTCGGATCTTCGTATTCTCCTCGACCGTTATCTTGATCTGATCCGGTATGGGATAATTGATGGGATGCGAGTAGCCCAAGCTCAGGTTGACCTGCTTGCCCTGCACGGAGGCCTTGAAGCCCACCCCTTGGATCTCCAACTGCTTCGTAAAGCCATCCACCACGCCACGGACCATGTTGTTCAGGATTGCACGAGCCAATCCGTGGAAGGCCTTCGACTGGGCCGTGTCGTCCGGGCGGGTCACAAGAATCTTGTCTTCCTGGATCTCGACCGCCGTACGACCAGGCAGCGAGAATTCCAGATGGCCCCGGGGTCCGTCAATGCTGACCAACCGAGCTGCCATTCCGACCTTGACCTTGGCCGGGATGCTGATGGGCATTTTGCCGATTCGCGACATAAGCGGTTCCTTGAATTATCGAATGGGACCTACCAGATTGAGCAGAGGAGCTCGCCGCCGATGTTGCGCTTGCGCGCCTCGCGGTCGGTGAAGATCCCGGCCGGAGTCGAGAGGACGACCACACCCAGTCCGCCACGAACCTTGGGAATGTCGGCGCAACAGGAGTACACACGGCGACCCGGGGAACTCAGCCTGCGCAATCCCTCGATGACGCACTTCTTGGCGGGCGTGTACTTCAGCGTCACCCGGATATTCTTCGGAATGGTTCCTTCAACGGAGACCTCCGAGACATAGCCTTCTCGCTTCAACAGGTGCGCGATGTTCTCCTTGAGTCGCGAGTGGGGAATGAGCACGTCAGCATGACGTGCCATTGCCGCGTTGCGGACTCGGCAGAGCAGATCGGAAATGGGGTCGGTCATCATAGACTTACCAGCTGGCTTTGGTCACTCCCGGGATCAGTCCCGACAGCGCCATTTCACGGAAGGTGATACGAGAAACTCCGAACTTTCGAATGAAGCCGCGACGACGTCCAGTGAGACGGCATCGATTGGTGAGTCGCACCGGGCAGGCATCCTTCGGCAGCTTCGCCAGACCGGCGTAGTCGCCGTTGGCCTTCATCTCTGCGCGCTTCGTGGCGAATTTCGCCACCGTCGCCCGCTTGCGCTTGTCGCGCTCCATCCATGATTTCTTCGCCATATTGTCTCCGGAACAGTGCAGTAAATGAAGATGCCAGAGGGTTCAGCGTTCTGCGAACGGAAAACCCATAAGCTTGAGCAGTTCGTGGGCCTGCTCGTCCGTCGCCGCGGTCGTGACAATGGTGATGTCCATTCCCTGATGCCGCTTGATCTTGTCCAGATCGATCTCAGGAAAGATCGTCTGGTCAGAAATCCCTATCGTGTAGTTTCCGCGGCCATCGAATCGGCGCGGGTTCAGTCCGCGGAAGTCGCGGATTCCCGGCAGTGCCGTGGCGACAAGCCGGTCGAAGAACTCGTACATCCGGTCTCGGCGGAGCGTGACGCAGCAACCCACATTCTGCCCCTTTCGGAGCTTGAAGTTGGCGACGCTCTTCTTGGCCTTGGTGATGACCGGCTTTTGGCCGGCGATCGCGGTCATGTCCTTGGCCGCGTCGTCAACCGCCACCTTCTCCAACGAGGCGCTCACGCCCATGTTGATGACGATCTTCTCCAATTTGGGCACTTCGTGGACGTTCTTGAAACGTCCGTTGCCCAGGAGGGACGGTTTGACTTCCTCGACGAATTTCTTGTAAAGCCTGGAATTCATGGACGGGACTCGCTCAAGCCTTGGAAGCGGAGGTACGACGCGCGGCGCGCTCGTCGTAGCGGGTTGCCAGCATCACCTTGGAGAGGTGCAGGCTCCCTTCGCGCTCAACGATGGCGCCCTGGGGATGTTGCTGAGATTTTTTGGTGTGCCGTTTCACCATGCGGACGCCTTCGACGACGACCCGCAGCGAGGTGGTGGATACCGCCAGCACCTTGCCGCGCTTGGTGCGTTCGGCGCCTGCGATCACGACGACTTCGTCGCCCTTCTTAACGTGGGACTTGGCAGCCATGGTTCAGACGACCTCCGGCGCGAGGGAAATGATCTTCATGAACTTGCGGTCACGCAGCTCACGCGCGACCGGCCCGAAAATACGGGTGCCGCGGGGGTTGTTATCCTTGTCGATGATGACGACGGCGTTCGAGTCGAATCGCAGGTAAGACCCGTCAGCGCGACGGATGGCGCTGCGTGATCGCACGACCACTGCGTTGCATACCTCGCTCTTCTTGACGGTGCCGTCCGGGGTGGCTTCCTTGATGTGGACCTTGACCACATCGCCAACCGAGGCATACCGCTGGTTGCGACCGAGCACGCCGATGCACGCGGCGCGCTTGGCGCCTGAGTTATCGGCTACGTCGAAGATGGACCTGATTTGAAACATGGTTGCCTCTGTTTAGCTGGCGGTAGTCACGGCCCTTTCAGGGGCCTTCTGGACCACCTCGACGAGGGACCATCGCTTCAGTCGGGACATCGGTCGCGTCTCAGAGATGCGCACGGTGTCACCAACCCCGGCCAGTTCCTTCTCGTCGTGGGCGTAGTGTTTGCTGTACCGGGTGATAATTTTCTTATACCGCGGATGGGCGACTCGCCGCTCAACGCGGACGATGATCGTCTTGGTCATCTTGTCGGAGATGACCTCGCCAACGCGCTCTTTGCGCAGTCCGGCGGTCTTGGTGGGTGGCGTCATACGGCGGCAGGTTGGGACTTGCGGCGCTGGCTGATGGCGGTCTCGATTCGGGCGATCTCCTTGCGGAGGGTACGAAGTCGAGCGGTTTTTTCAAGCTGCGCGCTGGCCTTCTGGAGGCGGAGGTTGAACAACTCGCGACGCATGTCGCCCGAGCGGACAACCATTTCGTGCGGGGTGAGATCTTTGAGTTCGGCGAACTTCATGAGTGTCTCCGATCAAGCCAAGTGGTGACGCGACACGAAGCGGGTTCGGATCGGGAGTTTATTGGCTGCCAGACGCATCGCCTCACGGGCGAGTGCCTCCGGAATGCCATCAACCTCGAACATGATGGTGGCCGGTTTGATGACGGCGACCCATGACTCCACCCCACCTTTGCCCGTGCCCATTCGAACCTCGAGGGGCTTCTTTGTGTAAGATTTATCTGGAAAGATGCGGATCCACATCTTGCCGCGGCGCTTCATGTGGCGGGTGATGGCCACGCGTGCTGCCTCGATCTGCTTTGTGTCCATCCAGCAGCGCTCAAGCGCCTGGAGGCCGTATTCACCGAATGCCACTGCGTTACAACGCGTGGCGATGCCAGCGCGGTTTCCGCGCTGCATTTTTCGGTACTTAACCCGTGCGGGCATCAACGCCATAAGCCTGTTCTTTTCTCGTGCTCGTCAGGGGTTGCGGTTCACTCGCGGGCCGGGGATCCGGGCTGCGTCGAGCTCGGAATCGGATTGGAAGGCTGCGGACGCTGAGCCTTTTCCGGCTTCCGCTCGCCACGACAAACCCAGCACTTCACGCCAAGTTTGCCATAAACTGTCCTAGCCTCGGCGAATCCATAGTCGATGGTGGCGCGGAGGGTATGGAGCGGAACACGGCCGAGATGGTATGTCTCAACCCGGGCGATTTCCGACCCACCCAGGCGACCGGCGCATCGGATCTTGATGCCTTCGGCCCCCATATCCATGGCCAGCTGAATGGCCTTCTTCATCGCGCGGCGGAAAGAAATGCGGCGCTCAAGCTGCAGGGCGACGTTCTCAGCAACCAGCTGCGCGTCGATCTCAGGCTGCTTAACCTCCTGGATCTCAACGTAGACGTCCTTCCCGGTCATTTTCGAAAGGTCTTCCTTGATCTTGTCGATCTCGGTGCCCTTTCGTCCGATCACCACGCCTGGTCGGGCCGTGAAGATCGTGATGCGACAGCGGTTGGCCGCGCGCTCGATGGCGATGCGTGGCACCGAGGCACTTTCAAGGCGCCTCTTAAGTAGGTGGCGGATGTCGGAATCTTCGATGAGAAGCTTCCCGAACTCCTTCTTGCCGGCAAACCACTTGGACTGCCAGTCCTTGGTGACGGCAACACGCAGCCCGATTGGATTCGTTTTCTGGCCCATACGCAGGCTATTCGTCGCTCAAGATGATCGTGATGTTGCAACTCCGCTTCAGGATCGGGCCCGCAGAACCGCGGGCCTTCGGGATGAAGCGCTTGATCGTTCGGCCGGTCCCTGTGAGTGCGGCCTTGATCCGGAGAGTCTCCGCGCGGAGATTGTTGTTGTTCTCCGCGTTGGCGATGGCGGACCTCAGGGTCTTGCTCACCCAGAACGCGGACTTTCGCGGCACCGTATCGAGCACAGCCTGAGCCTGGACGGCGTTGAGGCCGTGGATCTGGCGTGTGACTTCGCGCATTTTCTGCGCGGACATGCGGATGTTGCGAGTGATGGCTTTTACTTCCATGACTACTTGGCCTCCGCCTTGGCGGTGTGGGCGCCGTGCTTTTTGAATGTGCGGGTCAGGGAGAACTCGCCGAGCCGATGGCCGACCATGTTCTCAGTGACAAACACCGCGTTAAAAATTTTGCCGTTGTGGACCTGTACCGTATGTCCAACGAACTCCGGCGTGATCATGGAGCGGCGCGACCAGGTCTTGATAGGCTTTTTGAGCCCAGCAGAGTTCATCTTGCGCACCTTCTCCATGAGGTGCCCGTCCACAAACGGGCCTTTCTTGATTGAGCGTCCCATGACCGGTCAGCGTATAGGGTTGAAAAGGGTTACCTTAAGCGAACGTTACTTCAGCTTCGGCGGGCGGCCATTTCGGCGCACCACGATGAAGCGATCTGAAGTCTTGAACTTCTTCCGCGTCTTGAAGCCCTTGGAAAGCACACCCCAAGGAGACTTCAACTGCTGCCAGCCACCACCGCCCTTGGACTTGCCCTGCCCACCACCGTTGGGATGGTCGACGGGGTTGCGGGCCATACCCCGTGTAATTGGGCGCTTGCCCAACCACCGTGATCGCCCCGCCTTGCCCAACAGGATATTCTCATGCTCCAGATTGCCCACCTGGCCAATCGTCGCCATGCAATCTTCGTTGATCCGGCGAATTTCGCCGGACGGCAACCTCACCAACGCGAAACCTTCGTCGCGGGACATCAGCGTGGCGGAGCCGCCCGCGGCTCGGACCATCTGCGCTCCACGGCCGGGAACCAGCTCCACTCCGTGGATCGCCTGACCCACCGGAATGTTGCGGAGCGGCAGGCAATTGCCGAGCTCAGGCGCCGCATCCGACCCGTTGCGGATCTTTTGGCCTACCTTCAGACCGTCTGGCGACAGAATATAGCGCTTCTCCCCGTCGGTGTACTGCACCAGGGCGATGCGCGCCGATCGGCAGGGATCGTACTCCACGCCAATCACCGAGGCATCCATGCCTAGCTTTCGGCGCTTGAAGTCGATGAGCCGGATCTTCTGCTTGTGGCCGCCACCGATGCCGCGGGCCGTGACGCGACCGTGGGCATTGCGTCCTCCCGTCTTCTTGCGGATGACGACTAGGGACTTCTCGGGCTTGCTCTTCGTGATCTCGCTGAATGACGAGACCGTGTAGAAACGGCGCGATGGCGTCAGGGGTCTGTAGGTCTTTACCGGCATACGATCAGGTAAGCTGGATTTTGTCGCCGTCCTTGAGGGTCACGATGGCCTTTTTCCAGTTCTGGTCGCGGCCAGCGGCAGCCGTATTCTGGCGCCGGGACTTGCCGCGGATGGACTGGGTGTTGACCTTCAGAACCGAGACGTTGAACAGCTGCTCAACGGCTTGCCGAATCTGCACCTTGCTGGCGCGGCGATCGGCGACGAGGGTGTACTGGTTGAATTTTGCCGAGAGGATCGTGCCCTTTTCAGTCAGGCGGACCGTCTTGACGACATCATAAATGGTCATGCGACCTCCTTAACTCCCAAACGAACCTCGACCTTCTTGAACGCCTCCTCGGTGAAGACGATCTTGTCTGGCCAGAGCACCTGGTAGGTGGTCAGGTCATCTCCGCTTGTGACGCGGACATCAGGAACGTTGGCCGACGCCAGGAGCAGATTCCGATTGGCTCCTGTCACCACCAGCAACGAACCCTTGAAGACACCGAGCGGAGCCAGCGCGGACATGAAGTCCTTCGTCTTGTGGGAAGCGAGATTGATTTCGCTGACCACGATCACGTCGCCGGCCCGGAGACGTTCGCTGACGGCCTTCCGAAGAGCGAGCTTCTTAACGCGGGAATTGATTTTTATGCTGAAGTCGTGGGGGCGGGGACCGAAGACCACGCCGCCGCCTGGCCACAGGGGGGACTGGAACGAGCCGGCTCGTGCGCGGCCGGTGCCCTTCTGGCGCCAAGGCTTCTTGTTGGTACCACTGACTTCGCCAACGGTCTTGGCTTTTCGTGTCCCCTGACGGCGTGCTGCGAGGTGCGCGACGACCGTATCTTTGACGGCCTGTGTCCCTCGGGCGTTCTCGATAATCTCGAACGCCACGGCTCGTTCTGCGAGCTTGTTGCCCTGTAGGTCGGAAATCTGGATATTCACAGGTGTGCTTCCTTACTTGTTCGCCACGGCCTTCGGGCGCTTCTTTGCGTCGCGGATCACGACGTACTCACCGGCCGCGCCAGGAATGGCACCCTTGATAAGGAGGATCTGATCCTCGGCCAGCACTTTGACGACCTGAAGGTTCTGAACGGTGCGTTGGACCTGGCCCATGTGACCAGGCATCTTCATGCCGCGCATGACTGTGCCTGGAAAGAGTCGCTGTCCGATGGCGCCTGAGCGTCGATGCCAACCCTTGGCTCCGTGGGTCGCATCACCTCCGCGGAAGTGGTGCCGCTTCACAACACCCTCGAACCCGCGTCCCTTGGTGATGCCTATGGCGTCCACGAAGTCTCCTTCGGCGAAGAGCGTGACACCCACGATGTCGCCGGGTTTGACCTCCGGGGAGAAGTTGCGGAACTCGCGCAGACGACGCAGCGCGGGAACCTTGGCCTTGGTGAGGTGGCCCGTGACCGCCTTGGTAAGACGCGAATCCTTCTGCGGGCCGAAGCCCAGTTGGACCGCATTGTACCCGTCGGTTTCGACCGTCTTGGTCTGGACCACGTAGTTCGGACCGGCTTGCACGACGGTGACGGGGATTACGTTCCCGCTCGCATCGTACACGCGAGTCTGACCCAGCTTTTTGCCGATGAGTCCGATCATGTGGGCTAGATCTTGATGGTGATGTCGACGCCCGCAGGCAGATTGAGCTTCTTGAGCTCGTCGACGGTCTTGGCGGTGGGGCCGATGATGTCGAGCAGGCGCTTATGAGTGCGCATCTCGAACGTTTCCTGAGACTTTTTGTCTACGTGAGGCGAGCGACCGACCGTGTACCGCTCGATCTTGGTCGGCAGCGGTATGGGGCCGGCGACGCGGGCTCCCGATCGTTTCACCGTCTCGACGATGTCCACTACGGACTGGTCGATGATCCGATGATCGAACGCCTTGAGACGAATTCGAATGCGTTGTCCAGACATGATGTTCCTACGCGTCAGCTCCGGGCCGCCGGTTTTCCTTTTGCCGATTCCAGGATCGTGGCAGCGATGCTGGCCGGGACTGGTTCAAAGTGGGATGGTTCCATCGAGTAGCCAGCGCGGCCCTTTGACAGGGACCGAACTGCGGTGGCGTAGCCGAACATTTCGGCGAGCGGGACATCCGCGCGCAGAATGGTGGCATCGCTCTTGTTCTCGATCGCGATGATCTTGCCGCGGCGGCGGTTCAGATCACCGAGAATGTCGCCCTGGTATTCATCGGGCGTGGTGACCTCGACCTTCATGATCGGTTCGAGGATGATGCCGTTCGCCTTACGGACGGCGTCCTTCATGGCGAAGATGCCAGCCATCTTGAAGGCGAGTTCGGATGAATCGACTTCGTGGAAGCTGCCGTAGGTGACGGCGACCTTCACGTCGACCATCGGATACCCTGCGACCACACCGCCCTTGATGGCTTCTTCGACACCATGGATGACCGCGGGGATATATTCCTTGGGAATGACGCCGCCTACGATCTTATTCTCGATCACGACACCCTTGCCGCGCTCATTCGGCTCGATCTCGACGCAGGCGTGGCCGTACTGGCCGCGACCGCCGGACTGGCGGATGAACTTGCCTTCGCCCTCGGCCTTACCCGTGATCGTTTCGCGGTAGGCGATCTGCGGTGCGCCAGCGCTGGCTTCCACCTTGAACTCGCGGAGCAACCGGTCGCGGATGATCTCCAGGTGAAGCTCGCCCATTCCCGCGATGATCAGCTGTCCGGTCTCCTCGTTGGTGAAGCAGCGGAAAGTCGGATCCTCTTCCGCCAGGCGCTGGAGGCCAATGGACATCTTATCCCTGTCCACCTTGCTCTTCGGCTCCACCGCCATCGAGATGACCGGCTCCGGGAAGGTCGGCGGCTCAAGCAGCAGCTCGCAATCCTCGTCGCAGAGAGTGTCCCCGGTGGTGATGTTTTTCAGACCGACCAAGGCGGCGATATCGCCGGAGTGCACGGACTCCACGTCGAGCCGTTTGTCCGCCTGAATCATCATGACCCGGGACACACGGTCACGCTTGCGCGTGCGGGGATTGTAGATGACGTCGCCCTTGCTCAGACGTCCGCGATAGACACGGAAGAAGACCAGTTTGCCGACGAAAGGATCTGTCCAGAGCTTGAACGCCAGGGAGCAGAACTTGGCGCTGTCATCCGGTGCAACGGGCACTCGCACCCCGTCACCTCCGGGCACCTCGGCGGTCATCGGCTCGGTGTCGAGCGGTGACGGAAGGTAGTCGATCACGGCGTCGACCAGCGGCTGCACGCCTTTTTTCTTGAATGCAGAACCGCAAAGAACTGGAACGAACCTGATGGCGCAGGTCAGGCGGCGAATCGCCATCTTGAGGACGACCTGGGGAACCGGACGTTCATTGAGGACGTACTCCGCGATTTCGTCATCGCGATCGGCGACTGCATTGAGCAGTTCGTCGTAGGCTTCCAGCGTTCGCTCCTGAAGTTCGGGCGGAACGTCCGTGACCGAGTACTTCAGGCCAGCCTCGTCGCTGTCGTCATAGACGATGGCCTTGTTCGTGATGATGTCGATGACACCCTTCAGGGCGTCTTCCTTGCCAATCGGGAGGACCACCGGATACGCATACGCATTCAGCTTTTTGCGCAGGTCCGAGACCGCGTTTTCGAAGTTCGCACCGATGCGGTCCATCTTGTTGACGAACGCGATGCGCGGGACGGAGTACTTGGTTGCCTGGCGCCAGACCGTTTCGGACTGGGGCTGAACGCCGGCCACGCCGCAAAACACCGCGACAGCTCCGTCGAGCACGCGCATCGACCGCTCCACTTCGGCTGTGAAGTCCACATGGCCGGGAGTGTCGATGATGTTGATGCGATGCGGGATGTTGATTTGGAGCTTATTGATCCCGTCATCCTTCTGAGTCCAGAAGCAGGTCGTTGCAGCGGACGTGATCGTGATTCCACGTTCGCGTTCCTGCTCCATCCAGTCCGTCACCGTATTGCCGTCATCGACATCGCCCATCTTGTGGATGAGTCCTGTGTAGAAGAGGATGCGCTCGGTGGTCGTCGTCTTGCCCGCGTCGATGTGCGCCGCGATGCCGATGTTACGCGTCCTCTCGAGCGGATACATCCGGTCGGGGGCGTTCAGCTCCTTGGTTGCTTTAGATTCAGCTGACATCAGGAATGCGCGAGAGTGAGCGTTTTGGGGACGAGGTTGCCGGGTATGGGTGGAAGGGTCGCCAGGCTACCAGCGGAAATGCGCGAAGGCCTTGTTTGCCTGCGCCATCTTGTGCACCTCGTCGCGCTTCCGGATCGCGTTACCCTGACCCTGGTAGGCATCCATGATCTCAGTGGCCAGCGCATCCTTCATCGGCACTCCCTTACGAGCATCGGCAAGGTCCACGATCCAACGCACCGCAAGGCCTGCCTGACGCTCAGGAGCAACCTCGAGCGGAACCTGATAGGTGGCACCACCGACGCGGCGCGCCTTCACTTCGAGGCGGGGCTTGGTGTTGTCCACGGCCCGCTGGAGGATTTCCAACGGATTGGACGTCGGGTTCTTTTCGATGATGCGGTCGAAGGCACCGTAGACCACGCGCTGGGCGAGGCTCTTCTTGCCACTGATCATCACCGTGTTCACCAGCCGGGTCACGAGGGGGCTGTTGTACTTCGGATCCGATATGAGGGAACGCTTCTCGGCTCGACGGCGACGCGACATAGGAAAGAACGGTGGGTATTGGAGAACGAAGGGTTTGACTCGCCTGGATTACTTGCCGCCGGACTTGCCAGCAGGCTTGGCGCCAGCCTTGGCGTCCTTGATCTTCGGGCGCTTGACGCCGTACTTGGATCGGCTGACACGCCGCTTCTCGACGCCCTGACAGTCGAGCGTACCCCGGACGATGTGATAACGGACGCCCGGAAGGTCCTTCACGCGGCCTCCACGAACGAGGACGATCGAATGTTCCTGAAGGTTGTGACCTTCGTCGGGAATGTACGCGATCACCTCGAAGCCGTTCGTGAGACGAACCTTTGCCACCTTACGCATGGCAGAGTTTGGCTTCTTGGGCGTGCGAGTCATCACCTGGAGGCAGACCCCCCGCCGGAACGGCGCGCCCTCGAGGGCAGGCGCCTTCGACTTGTAATTCAGCTTCTGGCGTCCCTTACGGACAAGTTGGTTGATGGTCGGCATCGCGATGGCGCGGTTTTGTTTATCCCTTTCAAGCCGGTTTGGCGAAAGGGACGGACAGGCTGCCTAGCGTCACACACAGGTGCAAACATTTTCTCAAAAATACTCAGACCCCTCGTCCGCCGGTGGCGCGCCGCGGGATCCTGATTACTTTCGTCCCCTTGAAGATTTGCATCACAGGAGGCACCGGCTTCGTGGGCCGCGTGCTCACCCGTCAACTCCTCGACGCCGGCCACGGGGTCCGCCTCGTCGTCCGCCGACCTCCGCGCCCTGTCCTGCAGGCGCGGCGTTTCCCGATGATGCCGGACTTCGCAACCGCCGATTTTTCCAGTTCAGCCTCCCTTTCCGGGGCTTTCCGGGGACATGACGCTGTGATTCATCTGATTGGGATCATCGGCGAGCTTGGGTCCCAGACCTTCGAGAGGGTCCACACAGATCTCTCCCGAACCGTCATGGAGGCGACCCGCGATGCGGGGGTCCGGCGACTGCTTCACATGAGCGCCCTCGGAACCGGAGCGCAGGCGCGGTCCCGCTATCACCAGAGCAAGTGGGCTGCAGAGGAGATCGTTCGAGGCAGCGGCCTTGACTGGACCCTTTTTCGACCCTCGCTGATACACGGCCGGGAGGACGGGTTTACGCGTCTTTTCGCGCGGATCTCGGCGTGGTCTCCCGTGGTGCCCCTCCTGGGTTCGGGGTCCAGCCTTCTTCAACCCATTGCGGTGGAGCAAGTAGCGAGGGCCTTTGTGGGCGCCCTGGGCCTGCCCGAGGCAGTGGGAAGGTCGTACGATCTCTGCGGCACCGAGCGCCTCACGCTTCACGAGGTCATTCGCACCCTACTCGAGGCGGAGGGGAGGCGGCGCTGCCTGTTCCGGGTGCCGATGGGAGTGGCGCGGGCCTGGGCCGGAGTTCTTGAGGCGACATTCCCTCCGATTCTTCGCCGGGCGCCGCCGTTCAGCCGTGATCAACTCCTGATGTTGGAGGAGGGCAACATCGGCGATGGCGGGCCGGCGGACCGTGCGTTTGGTCTGGTGCACCGTCGATTTGCGGACGACATGCGGCGACTGGCGGGGCGGGCCGGTGTGGACCTTGCCGTGGACCCAGCGGGCGCTAGGATCATCGACAATGTTGCCCCGGGTCGCCCGGGCGGAGCCCTCTGATTCGCCCAAGTTCACAATGAGAAAACCATCGTTGCTGGTCGTCTTCCTGACCGTTTTCGTCGACCTGGTGGGATTCGGGATCGTGCTCCCGCTGCTCCCCAAGTACGTGAAGGATTTCGGAGCGCCCGGGTGGATGCTGGGGGCCATCGTGGCCTCGTATTCGCTGATGCAATTCATTTTTGCGCCCGCGTGGGGGAGGCTCTCGGATCGCATCGGGCGGAGGCCGGTATTGTTGGTGAGCACGGCAGGATTCGTATTTTCCTACGCTCTCTTTGCGATCGGGTCCGGGATGGCGAATCCGACCGCGGCCCTGACGGCGATCCTGGCTTCGCGGATTCTCTCGGGGGTTTGCGGCGCGAACCTGACCGTGGCGCAGGCGTACATCGCCGACCTTACGCCGCCCCAGGACCGCTCGAAGAAGATGGGCCTGATCGGGATGGCTTTCGGCCTGGGATTCATCTGCGGCCCCGTGCTGGCGGTGGGAGCGATCCTGTGGCTGGGACTGTCCGGGCCGGGATGGGTGGCTTCGGCTGTGTGTCTGGTCAATTTCGTCCTGGCCTGGTTTTTCCTGGGTGAAAGCCGTCCGCCCGGGGCCGTCCAGGTGGCGCGCGAAGGGGGCCGATTCGATCACTGGCGCGACGTCCTGAGCCGACCCGGCGTGGGACTTCTGATCGTCGTCTTCTTTCTGGCAACGATGGGATTCACCTGTTTCGAGACGACGCTGGGGCTGTTGATCGCCGAGAATTTCCACTTCACCCGGGGAAGCGCCGACGCCGAGATCGCGATTGCGTTCCTGTTTGCGTTTTGCGGGTTCGTCGGTGCGTTTGTCCAGGGTGGGCCGGTGGGGCGGTTGGTGCGCAACATGGGTGAAGCCCGGCTGATCGCCATCAGTCTCGTTCTTGTGGCCATCAGCCTGGCGCCCCTGCCCTTCCTCACAGGCACGCCCCACGCCTCGCTCATGTCGCTCTGGCGGGACCCCTCAGGAGCGCGGCTCCGCTTCGTCGGTGCGCTTTTCACGGTGGGCGGCACCGATTGGATTCTGCTGCTGGTCGCGTTGAGCGTTCTCTCGATCGGGTCGGGGCTGACACGTCCGCCGTTGTTCGGGCTCATCTCGATTCTGACACCAGCAGATGAACAAGGATTTACGCTGGGCGTGGCGCAGGGAGCGGGTTCCCTGGCTCGGATTGCTGGTCCACTGTTTGCCAGCGCGACCTATGCGTGGCATGCGTCGTTGCCCTACTCCACCTGCGCCGCGCTGACACTGATCGCGGCGTTCCTCACCTGGTCGCGCATCCCCAAACGCGCGATTCCGGCTTCCGCCATGTCGGGGGCAGGTTCCGTCTCGAACGGTTGACGACCCGGCTTCGTCTATTTCTTACATGCCGTCGAATAGGCCGCAGCTCCTGCTCCCATGCCGACTTCCTTCTGCACAGGGCTCAGGGTCAGCTTGAGACGGGGAACCGGCCGGAGTCCGACCTCATCGAGAGCGGCCGGGGCCGGGGGAATCAGGGGTGCTGGGCAAACGGCACCGGGGGGCGGGTAGAGGGCCCCGACTTCGACCAGGTCACGCTCCGCGGGATCTGATCGACCGGCAGCAACCGGAGCGAAGGCGATCGTCGGGGGGCGAGGCGAGGGGCAGTCGGGAGCGGGTGACTTGGGAGGGGCGGACGGGTGTGTGGGAAGGCGCAGCAAAGGCGCGGAGCGGGTCTGGGAAGCGTGGGCCATCGCGGCAGGCCGGCCTGCGCTCTTGCCGGCTGGCTGCAGCACAGGGGGCTTGGCGGGGGCAGGTTCCCACTCGGGGGATTCGTCCGCTGACGGCGGGAAAGGAACGACGCGAGATTCCCGGTCGGAGGAGGATCCAGCGAATCCTTGCACCGTTCTCGAACTGGAACTGGAGTCCGGATTCGTTTGCGCCATGGCGAAATGCCCGGTCCGCTCGCCTGGGCGCGAGGAATTGCCCCGGGCGCGACTGGGATTGAGGACTCGTCGGGCGGCGAAGAGCACGACGGAGACGGCTACGGCAAAGGCGAGAACGAAACCGAGCAAAGCGACCCAGGACTCGGACAGGCTCGGCAACCTGGAGGCGAGGCCGGAGACGACGGTCCATCTGGAACCTGCTGCGGGAACCTCCCCTCCGGCGAGGGCGGCAAGCGCGGCCCACTCTCCAGCCGCGGCGACAAGCGCAACAACCCCCGCACCCTTCAACATGGCTCTCGGACTGGGACGATGTGGATTCAATTTGTGATCGCGCCGCAGCTTACCTGACCTCGCGTCGGTCGCCGGGAAGGCCCGGCCGGGAGCCGTGGCAGACCCCTCGAATACACTTCAACCACACGGTTATGTCCACCGGTGAATGCCTCCGGAGGGGTAACTCCGTTAGCTGCGAGCCCGCGCTACGGCCCACCCGGCCGCGATCTACGCGGTTGATCGTCCTTTTATCAGGGGATCTACTTATTCCCCCGCCCGGAAATCCGCCCAGGGCTGGCTCGGACGATCCTTCAGGAGCCCCTCCATCCAGTTGAACTGGGGATGAGCGGAAAGGAATCGCCTCGAATCAAAAGCCCGGCCGCAGGCGGAACCCCAACGGCCGGAGAAGCTCATCGCCTGGACCATGGCGGCGTCCGCGACCTTGGCGTCCACCGTCCCGGCGCACCCGAACGGGACGCCAGGCCACGGACCGGCCGGTTCGGCATCGAGCTCGAAATGACCACAGAGACTACGCCCCCCGGGGCGGGTCTTTTGGAGGAAGGAATCGTAATGATCCGCCTCGAATGCCTTGGCGAGCCGGGCGTCGATCTTCCCGCGGTTCTGGGTCATCAACTGCTTCCAGCGAACTCGGCGAGCCACCGAGGAGACCCGGATGTCGGTCTCATTCGCGCTGGTCTCGTAACGGAGGATCTGGGCGTCCTCGGCGATGTTGGACCCATCGAAAGTGCCGTCTCGGGTCCGCTCGAAGCCGACATATTTCAGGCCCAGTTCGAGCCGGGCGATCTCCTTCGAGTGGACATCGCCGATCAACCAGGCATTGGCGTATCCGCCGTTGTTCGAGCGCCTCATGATCCCGCACCAGTCGTCGATGCTCCCCGCGTCCTGCGTGGCCCGGCGCATGCGGACGAACTCCGGCACGGCGTTTGTCTCAAATCCCTCGAATCCGCCGATGGTGGTCTCCGATCCCACGAGGCCCGCGTCCGTGACGAAGAAATCCATCCCGCTGTGGATCCACCCGGGGCAGGTTTGCCAGAGGATCCGGTGCCCCTTCGACGGCTGGATGTCGGCCACCACGTTCGGAAACACGTCGGCATACCCGGACATGGTGTTGTGCCCGATCACCACGTTGCCATCGCGCGTCCAACTGCCGGTGGCGATGAAGGAGCTGCAGGACTCCTTCACGGGAGGTGTGGGCCCGTCCTTGATCTTCTTCAGCTCGGTCGGCCACCAGTATCCGCCGAGCTCTATGATGGCGTTGTAGGCGATGATTTCCGCGCGCGAGGTGTTCACGCCGGCCGCGGTCGCGCCCTCGGCGATGCCGTCCAACTCGGCGAGATTCTCCTCGTCGATCTTGCCGCTGAAGAGCGCCGTCGATTTCTCGGTCAGCCACGTCCACGGCTTGGCGCTCTGGTGTTCCCAACCGGCGCGCGTGTTGCGGAGGCCGTCGGCAATCTCACGGGCAAGCAGGTAGCCGTGCTGGAACCCCCTATCCCAGCAGGTCCCGAATGCTGGCCGGCAGAGCCGGGAGGAATTCGGGGTTGTTTTCGACGATCCGGATCAGGTCCAGCTCGTCCTTCTTCCGTTTGGATAACCGGCGCCGCGGGTCGCTCCACGCCCAGACCTTGGCCTGAACCAGATCCTCGAGACAGGCCACGCGGAGGCGAACGCCCAGCGTCTCCCGATAAACCGCGCGGTGGGGAAACGCGGCATACCTCGGATCCTTGGTGAACTGCATCTGGAGACGGCTCCCGGACCTGAGCGCGTTAAGGGACCACTCGTGGTCCTCGAGCGTGTAACCGGCGGAAAAGAGGCGCCCCCGCACGGGCTGGAGCTGATCCGCGGCGAGGACAAAATCAGCGTCCATCGTGTACACGGGTTCAACATAGCAGTTGATGGCCAGTCCGCCGATGAGGCAGTACCCGCCCAACGCTTCGCAGAGAGCGACAGTCTCCGCGAAGTCGCTCCCACTGCCCGTGATTGCCGAGAAGGCCTCGCCGTCGGTCACGGGACCATTACACCACAAGCGAGCGCGCCTTCGCCAGCGCCTCGTCCAGCTTCGCGGCGTCCTTGCCACCGCCCCTTGCGAAGTCCGGCTTGCCGCCACCCTTGCCGCCCACGATCGGGGCGATGAGCTGGATGATCTTCCCGGCCTGAAGGCGGGCGGTGAATTCGGGCGAAACGCTGGCCATCACCGCGACGCTGCCGCCGCTGCTGCCCACGACCACCACGCCCTTGAATTGTCCGCGCAACGCCTCCACCAACGCCAACGCGGCGTCGGCGTCGGTGCTCCCGAGATTGGCGATGATGGCGGGGATGCCCTGGATCGTCTCGGCCCGCGCCAGGAATTCCTTGGCGCGCCCGGCGGCCTCACGCTGCGACGCGGCCTTCAACGCCTTCTCGAGTTCGCGCTGATGCGCCAGCAGGGAATCGAGTTTCTTCTCGAGTTCGCCCAGGGGTGAGTTCGCCTTCGACGCCAGGGAACGGAGGAGTTCGCGATCCACGCGCATCGCGTCGAACGCGGTCAGGCCCGCGACCGCCTCGATGCGCCGGACGCCCGCTGCGATGGCATTCTCGCCCACGATGCGGAACAGCCCGATCTCGCCGGTGGCGCGGGTGTGGGTGCCGCCGCAGAGTTCCATCGAATAGCCGTTGAGTGCTCCGGCCGTGCCGCCGACCTGGACCACGCGCACCACGTCGCCGTACTTGTCGCCGAAGAACTGCATGACATCGGCGCGTGACTTGACCTCGGTGTAGGGCACCTCGCTCCAGCTCACGCCCGCGTTGTCGACGACGCGCTCGTTGACCAGTTTCTCGATGTCGGC
>CAIMTB010000288.1 GCA_903844265.1 uncultured Verrucomicrobiota bacterium | reverse complement strand
TTCTTCAGCCATTGATAGGTTGGGGTTGGTGATCCTGTGGCCACCACGGAGACTGTGAACTTGCCTCCTACTTTAATTATAGCAGCAATGGGTTGCTGTGTGATCGCTGGCGCCATCGGTTTGGGACTCACAGTCAGGGTAGCGACTCGACTGGTGACACTGCCTCCTGTGCTGGTAACCACCGCGGAATAGCCGCCGGCGTCGGTCAGTTTGACGGGGTTGAAGGTGATCAGACGGGCAGTGGGAAGCCCCGCTACCTGCTTTCCGTTCTTCAGCCAAAGGTAAGTCGGTGGTGGGGAAGCAGTGGCATCCAGGATCACTGACACCGCCCCACCTTCGAGGGCCACTTGATCAACAGGCTGAACAGTGATTGTGGGCGGCTTGAGCGCCCGAATCTGGATTCCTGTGATCCGATTCCTCTTCGAATCGAATCCCCCTGTCCCGGCTCGACCATACCCGCTACTGGTTGCGTCGAGAGCGTAAGCCCCGGCACTGCCGGCTAGTCGGGATGTTCTCAGGAAAAATGCACCCTTGGCGTCGGTGGTGACACGGCGCGAGTCGCAGGAGGAACCCACCGAGGCGTTAGCGATCGGCGCGCCAGTGACAGCATCAACGACCGTCCCGACGAAGGTCACGTACTGAGACAGGTCTTCAACTCTCAGAAAGATGCCCTGCTGCCCAACCGTCCATGGCGCGGTGACCCGAAACACCCCTCCGGTAGGTGTGCTTGCGCTGACCTCCTGCCAGGCCACAAGATTCGCAGATACTTGGACCGAGTACTGCACTCCATCGATTCCGTGGACGAGAAGACCAGGGAAGACTGCTTTATCAATCTTGGGAAGGACCGGGATCGAGAACCATTTGCCCAGCCCCGCGTAAACATCGCTGTCCGACAATCCGACTACCGCACCGCCGAATGTCTTGTCCGGAAGCGAACCAGCAATCACGGCCTTGTCCTGAATCTGCGGCAGGCAATTGCGTGGAGCACGCGCTCCGGCGAAGAACTGCTTCAGGTTGACTTGGATCCCCTGCAATCCGTTGGTTGGAAGCGTCAACGCCGTCGGTCCTGCCAGAGACGCGAGCAACTGGTTCAAGTTCGTCCTCCAAGCCCCCTCGGCGGCAACAGCATTCGTGGCTAGATTAAAGAGACGCAGTGTGTTGCCCTTGCGTGCCCTTATGAAGACGGAGGCATCCAGGTATCGTTGCCCCGCCAGTTGGAATGCCTGCTTCGCTAGAGCCAATTCAGCTGGTCGCGTATAAGCCCCTGCCTTTGGGAAGGCATTCAGCATGTCCTCGAAACGCCAATCGCCGTTCGCATGCATCCAGTACAGGGCATTTAGCTGTGCCTCGGAGTCAAGGCTCGCCATATAGTGAACCGCAAATTCCAGGCCACGCAGGAGGGCTCGAAGTAGCATGACATCACCATAGTCTACAGTGATCTGGTCCAGCTTGGTCTCATTTGTGGTAAGGCTAAGAACAAAATAGGGGTCGGTAACCTTCGCCAAGTTCGCCTCTGCTGCTACTGCCTCGGCGACTACGTTGGTTCTCAGGAAGTCAACGACTTCCGTGACCGAGTAATCGTTGGGCGGAATTGGTGTTCCATTCGTATCCGTGGGCATTCGGGACGTCCATCCGTAGATGCTACGGTTTGTTAGTCCGAATCCCAACCGGTCAAGCACCTCTTGGGCTGCTGGCGTGTATGGAAGGCACAGAAGTCGAGTCGCCCCATATAAGGCGTTCGCACTTTGGTTGTTTGGAGCCACCAGCACCGCCGCCTTAAATTTTGCGTTTGCGTTAGTGATGTTCCGGCTAACAAGTTCGGACCTTCCTTGAAGGATGAGATTATCAGCGGTTTGTGCCACCGCAGTGCACCGCGCCCAGGTGATAATCACCAGAACGGACAGGATCGTGAATGTCTTCATGTGGGTGACGTCAGGGCATTAGCGTTCCAAACAATAGATCCGCGAATCGCAGTCTGTACTCAGTCTGCAGCTGAAGGGTGCCCTTCTGCAGACCGGACACGATCAACGTTGCCGAGGAGAACTTAGTGTAACTGCCATCGGGCAGGCCCAAGAGTCCTGCCCGGAGCTTCCAAGTCATCGGCTGTATGCTCTCAAGGCCCTCCGAAACAAGGGTTACTCCCTGGACCCGCGAGTTGCTGAT
>CAIMTB010000287.1 GCA_903844265.1 uncultured Verrucomicrobiota bacterium | reverse complement strand
TCGGGCTCGGCCGCGCGGGTTGGTGGTCGCGGATCTGCCGTACCGGAGCTACGACGATCCGGCGATGGCCGTGCGTTCGGCTCGCCGCCTGATGGAGGCGGGGGCGGAAGCCGTGAAGGCGGAGGGGGGGTGTGGAATCATCGAGCAGGTGCGTGCGATCGTTTCCGAGGGGGTTCCGTTCATGGGCCATCTCGGAATGTTGCCGCAGCATGTCCTTGAGGAAGGTGGTTATCGCATCAAGGGACGCAGCGAAGCCCAGCGGCAGGCGTTGCTCACGGATGCCGCGGCGCTCGAATCCGCGGGCGCATTCGCCGTGGTCCTGGAATTGGTGACCCCGCCGGTGGCGCTGGAACTGAGTCGCGCGTTGTCCATCCCGACCGTCGGGATTGGATCGGGTCCCGACTGCGACGGTCAGATCCTGGTGACGTCCGATCTGGTGGGGACCTTTCCGTGGTTCACGCCAAAGTTCGTCCGGCCGCGCGTTGACGCGGTGGTGCAGATGCGTGCGGCGGTGAGGTCCTGGATGTTGGAGATGGGCGGGGCGGGGGAGGCGGGCGGTGGATCGGGTGGAAATGAAGGCGCCGCCGGGGGGCCGGCGGCGCGTGGAAACGGATGATGTCTGGGGCGGCTCAGGCGATCGTGATCCCGGAGTCGAGGTAGACGTCCTGGATGAGGTTGAGCAGTTTGACGCCTTCTTTCATGGGGCGCTGGAAGGCCTTGCGTCCCGAGATGAGGCCGCTGCCGCCCGCGCGCTTGTTGATCACCGCGGTCTTCACGGCTTCGGCGAAGTCGTTGTCACCGGAGGCGCCGCCGCTGTTGATGAGGCCGATTCGGCCCATGTAGCAGTTCATGACCTGATAGCGGCAGAGGTCGATGGGGTGATCGGTGGAGAGGTCGGAATAGACGCGCTTGTCGGTCTTGCCGTAGCCGGCCCCGACAGCGGTGTAGCCGCCGTTGTTCTCCGGGAGCTTCTGCTTGATGATGTCGGCCTGGATGGTCACGCCGAGATGGTTGGCCTGGCCGGTGAGGTCGGCGGAGACGTGGTAATCCTTGTCCTTCTTGAATCCCGGGTTGCGGAGGTAGCACCAGAGGACGGTGGCGAGGCCGAGTTCATGGGCCAGCGCGAAAGCCTGGCTGACCTCGACGATCTGGCGGGTGCTCTCAGGTGATCCGAAGTAGATCGTGGCACCGACCGCGGCTGCGCCCATGTCGGCGGCCTGCTTCACCGAGCCGAACATCACCTGGTCGAACCTGTTCGGCAGCGTGAGCAGTTCGTTGTGGTTGACCTTCACCAGGAACGGAATCCTGTGGGCCCACTTGCGGGAGAGCAGTCCGAGCACGCCGAAGGTTGAGCAGACCGCGTTGCACCCGCCCTCGACGGCGAGGCGGATGATGTTCTCCGAGTCGAAATAGATCGGGTTCTTGGCGAAGCTCGCGGCTGCGGAATGCTCGATGCCCTGGTCCACCGGAAGGATCGACATGTACCCCGAGTTGCCGAGGCGCCCGGTCCCGTACAGGCGCTGCAGGTTGGCGAGCACGCGGTTGCTGCGGTCGCTGTTGATGAAAATCCGGTCGACGAAGTCGGGACCCGGGACGTGGATCAGGTCCTTGCCAACCTTGGCGGTGTGCTTGAGGAGCGAATCGGCTTCAGTGCCGAGCAGGTTCAGAAGTTCAGCGTTCATGGCGGCGGAAATCTGTGCTTGGAATCGGAGTGTTGGCAACCTTCAAAAAGAGTCTCTTATGCAGATTTGCGCTATGGATTAGAAGGATGAGAGTGCGTGGCGGGCGGTGGCGGGTAGGCGATCCGGCCGGTTTTTCGATGCCCCGCCCTGACGGCGCGCCGCGGAGTGCGCGCCTACCCCCAAGCGACTCATCCGCCAGTTTCTCCACAGGGCGGGCAGTCCCTTGCCCGCCACGCGACCGATGGCACCCGACGGCGCGCAGTGGGGTGCGCGCCCCACCGGCAATTCGGGGAGGCACCGGTTGGGATGGGGAAATGGCATTTGCGCGAGAAGTCACTTTACAGGTGGAATCCCATGGATAGCCTCGGGGCGTTCTCAATGTTCACGACCATGTTGAACCCGATTCGCTTTTTGCCCGTCTTGGTGTTGCCCGTATTCATCGTCGGTTGCGCCGGTCCGGAGAAGAAACTGGGCCGCGGAATCGCCAATCTGACGGAGCCTGTCAGGGGCGGGGAAATGGCCCGTTCCTTTGAGCAGACGACCCTTTGGGAGGGACCTCAGAAGGGGGTCACGGTGGGATTCATCCGCGGATTCAACCGCACGATGGCCCGCACGCTGATCGGTGCTGCGGAGGTTGTGACGTTCTACGCGCCATGGCCGAAGAACGGTGGTTGGTCCTACGACGCGTGTTACGTGCCGGACGGCCCGATTTACCCCGACTACTCGATGGCGACGTACACGGAGCCGTGGGGCGGCTTGCGCCTGACCGAGGCTCCGGGCACGCCGGATTCGTACCACGAGGTCTGG
>CAIMTB010000286.1 GCA_903844265.1 uncultured Verrucomicrobiota bacterium | reverse complement strand
GCCTATAAGCTTGGGAATCGCCAAACGATCTACCCGCTGGGAATCCGATACCTCGCCGCTGGGCGCGAGATAGACGACCGGGCTCCCTCGAAACCACAGCCGCGATGCCTACCGTGGAACTTACGCCGCCGGTCGCCACGGCTGAACTACCCCCGACGCGACCTCCGCTATGACTCAGTGCGGTCATATCAGTAGCTCCCGAACATTATTATTGAGCCGCAGTCCTGCCTCCGGGTGCGGCCATATTGGTCATGCCGCAGACCTTGCACCCGTCGAAAGGGTTGTCCAGCAAGGAGTAGGCAATCGGCTCTGTCGGATATCACGGAGGAAACGCCGCAGTCCTGACGGTGGGATGGCCCATCCCTGACGCCATCTGCGGCATGACTGTTCGTGCCGCACCGAAGTGCCTCGCGGAAGTCGCTGCGCTGGAAGCGACTACGTTTTGGCCCTGTCGGATATCACGGAGCAAGTGCCGCAGTCTCTGGGCCTCGGGAGGCCACGCCGATCGACGCTGGCGACCGGCTTTTCGGGGCCCTGGTGCGGCCTGAATAGTCGTACTGTAAGGTCCGGACCCCGGAATCCGTTTACCTGTCATGGGAGGCGAAGACGATGCGCGGCATTTCCAGCCATTCGTGCCGCAGTCCGGGCGACCGCGGGAGGGAATCGTTCCGAATCCAGGGCTTCCCCTGCGGGAGCAGCTCCGCGAGGTGATGCGGTTTATGCACTACTCTCCGCGAACGGAGGAGACCTACTGGCAGTGGATTGTCCGCTTCCTCCAGTTTCATCGGGTACCCGGACAGCAGGGGAGAGAGTCCTGGCGGCATCCGAAGGATCTTTCCGAACCCGAGGTCCGGGACTTCCTCACGTATCTGGCCACCGAGTTGGGGGTCGCGGCTTCCACCCAGAACCAAGCCCTCAACGCACTGGTTTTCCTGTACCGGGACGTGCTTCAACGGCCCTTGGGTGATTTCGGCACGTTCGCCCGGGTCCAGCGTCCCCCGCGCCTGCCGGAGGTGTTGACGCGGGCGGAGGTGACCCTGGTCCTGTCCGCCGTGTCCCCGGAGGCCCAATTGCCCCTGAAACTTTTGTACGGGGCGGGGATGCGCTTGATCGAGTTGCTGCGGTTACGGGTGAAAGACGTGGACCTGGATCGGCGGGTGGTGACAGTCAGGGACGGGAAGGGAGCCAAGGACCGGGTGACGGTGTTGCCGGAGAGCCTACGCGAGCCGCTGAGTGAGCACCTGGTGGAAGTCCGCAGGAAACATGACACGGATCTTGCCGCGGACTACGATGGAGTCTGGCTGCCTGACGCGCTGGCCCGGAAGTACCCGTCAGCACCGAGGGAGTGGCCCTGGCAGTGGGTCTTTCCGGCGGATTCGTGGTCGGCGAGGCCGCGGAGCGACGGCGTCCCGGGGGTGCGATGGCGGCATCATCTGGCCGCGGACGCCCTCCAGCGGGCCATGCGGGCGGCGGTCACCCGGGTCCGGTTGGGGAAGCGGGCGACGCCCCACACGCTGCGACATTCCTTCGCCACCCATCTGCTGGAGTCGGGCACCGACATCCGGACAGTCCAGGAACTGCTCGGCCACAATGACGTGGCGACGACCCAGATCTACACGCACGTCCTGGCGCGTCCGGGGATCGGGGTCCGGAGCCCACTGGACGGGTGATCCGAGGACCGGGGTGACCTTGCGAGCGTCACGCGGCCATGGCTGTGGCGTTCTGCGCGGTGCTGAAGGGATCGCTGGGGCCGGAGGCATTGGGGGGCGGCGGCCTACTGGCGGATGCGCCGTTCCCGTGGTCTCATTGTCCATGCACGAATTCCCGAATGGCCAAAGCGACCCGGATCAGGGTGGCGGTCAGGACCCTCTTCCAAGCCCGTCTGTCACGACGGTGGAGGCATACAAGCGTGGGCAGGAATTCCTCGTCCAATGCCCCGAACTCCTCGCCGCGGAGGTCCAGGGAGCGCTATCCACGCTCAGAGGGCTCGACGCGTTCGTTGAGGCATGGGCCCGCGACCACTCACAAGGCATGACCAGCGCCGACGTCGCCAGACTCGCGAGGACGGTGATCGCTTCAGCGCGGGCTCGGGGCGAGGTCGCAGCGAACCTCCTCAAAGGTCTGCCATCCCAATCCCGGAGTTCCTACAGAGGCCCGCGGCAGGAGGCGTAAACCGACCGGAGTCATGAGGCTATCGGCACCCCACTGCCGCCGAAGCCATCGACCAATCAGAGGCGTCTGGCGATCTTATCGAGCACGGATCGCTTGAACCAAGCCGGTACATGGTCGGACTTCAATTCCATGTCGAGTCCGTCCGTGATCTCCGCCAACCAGACGGACTCCTGGTTCTCACCGGAGTTGTCGAAGATGTACGCCCGGTGGGTGTGGCGGATGGCCTCCAGCAGGAGCTCTAGCGAGGAGTGATACCGGCTGACGATCTTGTCCTCGGGGACGGAGTGTCCTCCCAGCCTCACCCGACTCCGCACCCGAGAGATGTTGATCTGTGGATCGTCGGTGGCGATGAAGTAGAGGTAGGTGCGATATCGTCGCCGCTGTGCCTCGGCGAGAAACTCAACCTTCCCGCGGTGCGACATGACGGTTTCGAAGGTGAAAGTTTCACGTTGCGCCAGCAACCGCTCTCGGAAGAACTCCGCGACCGCAGAGGCCCAGTATGAATTCGCGGCTGCGCGGCCGAACGAAAGTCGGTCCCCCTGCGAACCGAGCAGTTCGCACCCAACGGCCGATCCCGAAGCGATCACCTGTGGCGATTGCTGAAGGAACGAAGCCACCTCCAGGGCTGAGGCCCGCACGCCGTAGCGCGCGAGGTCCAAATGGCCGACTTCGCGGATCTCCCGCTCGATTTCGTCCGGGTTGAGGTAGTACCCGAGGAGGCGCTCGGGAAGATACGACTTCAGGGTGCTCTTCCCGGATCCGTTCGGCCCCGCGAACATTCGGAGCCTCGGCGTCGATTCCTTCACCGGAGGAAGATTCGGCTGCCCCGCTGTACCTGGGTCGGGCGGTCAATTTCCCGGACACGAACCCGGCGACCGTCAGGGAAGACCTCGTAGAGCACACCTTCCTCCGAGTGCAAAACGCTCTGACCGGAGGCCAGAGCGGCTTCCCGTGCGGCCGCGAAGGCCGCCCCGGAGATCGAGGGGAACTGGTTCTCCAGTCTTAGGATGTCGCTTTCGGAATCGGGCATATGGACCCACCTGCTGGTGAAACTAGTCCGGCCCATCTCGGGCGGCAACCGGCTTCTCCATGCTCCAGACTGACGCCAAAAATCGAGGGGCCTCTCGTAGAATCCGACAGCGGGGGTACCTACGATGTAGAACCCGGCCACCCGGTACCCCGCTCCCCCCGGGGGGGCGCTTCGTTGCGAGGGTCGTCGCCCGGCACCCGGCGTTCGGCGCATCGGGTTCCGCGTTGGGGTTGCCCCCGTTGGCTGTGGCGTAGGCCAAGCCCCGCGTCGCTCCGCTCGCCCGTTGTCGTGGGCATCGACGACCGGGTTGGCCCCACGCGTTCGTGGTCATGGGATTGGGCGGACGCTGGCGGACCGCTGCGTGATGGACCGAACATCGCCCGGGGCTTGTGGTGGCCCTGAAGAACCCTCGGGTCGCGGTCTGCATCGCGCCCGGCCGCACTCGGGGTCCAGGCCGGCGGGGGCGTCGGCGACCATCGAATTGGGACCGGAGCCGGGCTCTGCACCCAATCGCCCATCCGAGAGCTCCGGGTTCGGCACTCCACGGCCAACCTCGGCCTCGGGATCTCCACCCGCAGCAGAGGGGGTCACACCCTGAAAATGCACGGGAAGTGCACGGGAAAATCCAAGAACTGGGAGCTCAATGTCTGTGTAACTCGTTCCGGCAGAGAATGGTGCGTCCGGTAGGGCTCGAACCTACAACCCTCTGATCCGAAGTCAGAAGCTCTAGCCAATTGAGCTACGGACGCAACTGGTCGGAGCGCGGCGCACGGCTCATTGCCCATGTACCACGCCACATCCAGTTGCAAACTGGTGCCTCGGCTTGGTCCTGACAAGCGCGAACCCCACTCGTCCTGAGACAACCAGGTCAGGATGTCCGAGGCTTCGCCGTTTGCCGTGCAAGATCGTGGCCCTCTCCCGCGTTATCCGGTCATGACCACCGAAAGCTTGCCTGGAGCCGGAATGGAATCGCCGGCGCCCCCAGACCGCCCTGCGGATCCCCTGTTGATGAGGGAAACGCCAGAGCGCGAGCGACCGCGGGAGCGTCTGGTCCGACTGGGTGCTGGACAACTCAGGGACAGCGAACTGATCGCAATTCTTCTGCGCACAGGATCGCGAGGGCTGCCGGTCCAATCCCTCGCCGAGCAACTCCTGAGGTCCTTCCGGTATTCCCTCGGAAGACTCGCAGGCGCGTCTGTCGTGGAACTGCGCCGGTTTCCCGGGGTCGGCGGGGACAAGGCGGTGGCGTTGAAGGCCGCGTTTGAGCTGGCTCGACGGTTGTCCGCCGAGGTGCAGGCCGAGACACCCCTGCTCGACACGCCCGAGCGCGTGGCGGATTTCCTGCGCGAAGACCTGAGACCGCTCCAAGTCGAGACGTTCCACGTGCTTCTCGTGAACACGCGCCGGCGATTGCTCGCCTCGGAGCGGTTGACCCAGGGGACACTCGACACCCTGCTGGTTCATCCGCGCGAGGTGTTCCGTCACGCCATCGCAGCGAATGCGTCCGCACTGATCCTCGCGCACAACCATCCGAGCGGGGATCCGAACCCGTCAGAGGGCGACATCCGTGTCACGCGCGACCTCATCCGCGCCGGCCAACTGCTTCGCATCGAGGTGCTGGACCACGTGATTCTCGGGACACGCACGACGGATCGGTCGCGGGATTTCTCGTCGATGAAGGAACTGGGGTATTTCCACGTGTGACCGCTCAGACGGTCATGATTTCCTTTTCCTTGTGGTGCAGGTGGTCGTCGAGCTTCTTGATGAACTTGTCGGTGAGGTTCTGGACCTCCTTCTCGCCGTGCTCGAGTTCGTCCTCGGTGATCGTGCTGGCTTTCTGTTCTTTCTTGAGGTGTTCGATGGCTTCGCGGCGGACGTGTCGGATCGCGACGCGGCCGGTCTCGGCCATGTGTTTGACAGCCTTCACGAACTTCTCGCGCTGCTCGGTGCTGAGGTCGGGAATCATGATGCGGAGGGAGCGGCCCTGGGCCATGGGGTTGAGCCCGATGTTGGCCTTCTGGATGGCCTTCTCGATGGCCACGAGGGTGCTGTTGTCCCAGGGTTGAACGAGCAGCTGGCGGGGCTCGGGAGTCGTGATGCCGGCCAGTTCACGGATGCGCATGTGCGAGCCGCCGTAGACTTCGACCACGATGTTCTCGATCAGCGAGGGGGAGGCCTTGCCCGTGCGGACGCCGTTGAACTCCAACGCGAGGTGCTCCTCGCTCTTCAGCATTTTCTCTTCGCACTCCAGCAGGATATCGTCGATGGACATGTCAGCTTGGGATGGGGGGTTGGCAGGTGGGGGAGTTGTGGGAAAAGGGGATGCTGCGAGCCTGGGCGGATCCGACTCAACTTGAGACCAGGGTCCCGATGTCCTCGCCGAGCACGACTTTCATGATGTTGTGAGGGGCGAAGAGGTCAAAGATCACGATCGGCATCTTGTTGTCCATGCACAGGGTGAACGCGGTCATGTCCATGACCCGGAGTTGTCGTTGGACGGCTTCGAGGTAGGTGATGCGATCGAACCTTTTGGCGGTGGGGTTCAGCTTGGGATCACTGTCATACACGCCGTCGACCTTGGTGGCCTTGAGAATGACATCCGCGTTGATCTCGGCGGCGCGAAGAGCGGCGGCGGTGTCGGTGGAGAAGAACGGGTTCCCGGTGCCGGCGGCGAAGATGACGATTCGGCCGCGTTGAAGGTGGCGCACGGCGCGCCTGCGGATGAAGGGTTCGGCGACCTGGGCGACCTGGATGGCGCTCTGGACCCGGGTTTCTGCGCCCTGTTTCTCGAGGGCGTCCTGGAGCGCGAGAGCGTTGATGAGCGTGGCGAGCATGCCCATGTAATCGCCGGTGACGCGTTCGATTCCTTTTTGGCTGCCTTGCAGGCCGCGGAAGATGTTGCCGCCGCCGATGACGATGACGACCTGGACTCCGAGATCACGGACCTCCTTGATCTGGGTGGCAATCTGGGCGAGGGCCTCGGCGTTGATGCCGTAGCCTCCCTCGGTGCCCAACGCCTCGCCGCTCAGCTTGAGTAGGATGCGGCGGTACTTCGGAGTGGCTGGTGCGGATGGGGCATCGCTCATGCGTTCGTGGGTTGCGTGGGAATGATCGGCGGGCGCCAACGGAGTTCCTATCAACCGGGTGATGGTCCCGTCAAACGGCAAGCCGTCATTACCGCGAGCAACCCCGGGCAGTGCCTCCCCGAGTTGTCGGTGGCAGCGCGGCCTCTCCGAGGTGTCATCAGATGGCGAAGTCCGTGTAGTCGGGCTTCACCAATTCCGACGGCGGTTCGAGCATGCCGGCGGCCACGGTCAGGTTGGTTCCCTGCTCGATGAGGATGAAGGAGCCGGTCAGGCGGTTGTTGTCGTAGCCGTCATACACGAGCGGTCGCGACGTGCGGACCTTGATCTCGCCGATGTCGTTCAGGGCCAGTTCGGTTGCGGGCTCCGACTCGAAGGTCCGGATGTCGAAGCGGCTTTCGATGGAGGTGACCACGGCCTGGACGGTTTGGGTGGTCTGCCGCAGGAAGTACTTACGGCCTGGCGTGAGAGGACGCTGGGCCATCCAGCAGATGCGTGCGGCGAGTTCGGTCCCCATGCCGGGCAGGCGGTCAAGGCCGACCAGCATGTCGCCACGCGAGATGTCGAGGTCATCCTCGAGTACGATTGTGATCGATTGTGGGCAGAAGGCCTCGGGGATGGGGCCGTCGAAGGTCCAGATATCCTTCACGCGGCTTTTGAGGCCGCCGGGGAGCGCGAGGACGGGTTGGCCCTTGCGGATGATGCCGCCGGCTACCTGGCCGCTGAGGCCGCGGAAATCGTGGAGTGCCGGGTCGCGCGGATTGTTTGGGCGGTTGACCCACTGGACCGGGAAGCGGAAGCCGGCCAGCGGCCAGTCACTTGCGATATGCACGGTCTCGAGATGGCCGAGCAGCGTGGGGCCCTGGTACCACGGGGTTTTCGATGAAGCGTCGACGACGTTATCCCCGTTCAGCGCGCTGATGGGGACGAACTTCACGTCGAGGAGATTGTCGAGGCGCGGCAGGAAGCCTTCGAATTCCTCGCGGATCTCGAGGAATCGATCCTCGTTCCAGTCGACGAGGTCCATTTTATTGATGGCGACGACGAGGTGGGGGATGCCGAGGAGCGCGGCGATGCAGGTATGGCGTCGGCTCTGTTCGGTGACGCCGTTACGGGCGTCGACGAGGACGATGGCCAGGTTGGCGGTGGAGGCGCCGGTGACCATGTTCCGGGTGTACTGGATGTGCCCCGGGGTGTCGGCGATGATGAACTTGCGGCGGGGCGTGGCGAAGTAGCGGTAGGCGACATCGATGGTGATGCCCTGCTCGCGTTCGGCGCGGAGTCCGTCGGTGAGATTGGCGAGGTTGATCTGGCCACCGCCGGTGATGTCGGCTGATCGCTCGAGAGCCTCGAGTTGATCCTCCATGAGCGATTTCGAATCGTAGAGGAGACGCCCGATCAGGGTGGATTTGCCGTCATCGACCGAGCCGCAGGTGTTGATGCGGAGGATTTCGACGGAATGGGAAGCGGTATGAGGCATGGGGTGATTCAGAAATATCCCTGTTTCTTGCGGTCTTCCATGGCGGCCTCGCCGGCCTTGTCATCGGCGCGTGAACCGCGCTCGGTCACTCGGGCGGCTGCGATCTCGGCGATGATGTCGTCGACGTTGTCGGCCCGGCTCTCGACCATGCCGGTGGAGATGATGTCACCGATGGTGCGGACGCGGACGACGAGTTCGCGGACTTCCTCGCGGTCCCTGGGTGGAAGGATGTCGGTGACGGGCAGCCACTGGCCGCCTCGGCGGATGCACTTGCGGGTATGGCTGAAATAGATCGTGGGGACGTCGAGCTTCTCGCGGCGGATGTACTCCCAGACGTCCATCTCGGTCCAGTTGCTGAGCGGGAACACGCGCATGTGTTCGCCGGTATTCACGCGGGTGTTGTAGAGGTTCCAGATTTCGGGCCGCTGGTTCTTCGGGTCCCATTGGCCGAACCCGTCCCGGAAGCTGAAGAACCGCTCCTTGGCCCGGGCTTTTTCCTCGTCACGCCGTGCGCCGCCGATGGCGCAGTCGAAGCGGAATTCCTCGATGGCGGCGAGGAGCGTCGGGATCTGCAGCCGGTTGCGGCTGATTTCGCCGGGCGACGGCACGGCGATGCCCGCGGCGATGGCGTCCTCGACCTTGCGGATGATGAGCTTTGCGCCGAGCTCAGCCGCGCGCCGGTCCCGGAACTCGTTCAGTTCCTGGAAATGATGTCCGGTATCGACGTTGAGGAACGGCATCGGGATCTCGCAAGGTCGGAAGGCCTTTTCGGCGAGGCGCAACAGGCAGATCGAATCCTTGCCGCCGGAAAACATGAGGGTGGGCCGCTCGAACCCGGCGGCGACCTCACGCATGATGTGGATCCCCTCGGTCTCGAGGTACTGCAGGTGGTCCAGGTGATAGGAGGACATGAGTAAAGGGTCCAGTGTCTAGGCCTCGCCCGCCGCTTTTCGGCCCCACGCGGCATGCAGGCCGCATTCGCGTTTCTCGTCAGCCTTGGCGGGATCGAAATAATCCCACTCGTTCGGGAGGTTGTGTTTTCCGAGGTAGGCCTCCATGTCGATGTCGGACCAGTGGAAGACGGGGCTGACCTTGAGGGTGTTGAAGTGGGTGTCGTAGGACACGACATCCAGCCCGGCCCGGTTCGGGTTCTGCACCTTGCGCAGGGCGGTGATCCAGACAGCCGGGGCGAGTTCGCGCATGCCGCGCTGGAACGGTTCGAGTTTCATGATGGCCGAGAACTTCTTCAGTCCTTCCTCGTCGGAGGTATCGGGGATGGGGCCGTGGATGGCGTCGCGATGGGCGGCGGTCATGCGGGGGAGGAACGGCTTGATGTCGAGCCCGAGGCGCCGGCGCAGATCCTCGGCGTGGCGGTAGGTGGCGGGGCGGTTGTATCCGTGGTCGACCCACAGGACCGGGATATCGGGCTGGGCCTGGGTGCAGAGGTGAAGCACGACCGCCTCGTACGGGCGGAAGTTGGTCGAGACAACCCCACGTCCGGCGCCTTGGCTGACGGCCCATTGGACGATCTCGGCGGGTGAGGCCGAGAGGAAGCGGGCATTGATCTGGGAGATTTCTTCGGGGTTCATGGCAAAGTCAGGAAGGAATGGAATGGAGGGCGTCGTGCCTGGCTGCGTCCGCGAAGGACGGCGCGCAGCGGAGTGCGCGCCCTACCGTCAATCTGTGGATGCACGGAGACCGTGGCGTTGCGGCGGCGCGCACTTGACCTCGACGGCGTCTGGCGGCATTGCTGCGTCCACGAGGGCCGGCGGGGCGGGTCGGAGACGAGCCCTCGAAGCCATCCATAATCAGAAAAAGAATCCTATGTGCTGTGATGAAATAATCGTGTCGGTCGGGGCCACGGTGCCCGATTTCGAGATGGAAACGTACGATCCCGCGGACGCCAGTTTTGGGAAAATCTCGCTGGCCCAGATCCGCAAGAAGGGCAAGTGGACGGTCCTCGTTTTTTACCCGGCGGACTTCACCTTCGTGTGTCCGACAGAGCTGGCGGACCTGGCGGAGAAGCACGCGGCGCTGAAGAAGCTGGGCGCCGAGGTGATCGGGGTTTCGACGGACACGAAGTTCAGCCATCTCGCCTGGAGGAACAGCGAGAGGCTGCTTGAGGGTGTGAAATACCTGTTGGCGGCGGACCCGACCGGGAAGGTCAGCCGGCTCTTTGGGGTGTACGACGAAAACTCGGGCCTCGCTCTTCGCGGCACGTTCATCATCAACCCCGACGGACTGCTCGTGTCGTCGGAGGTGAATTTCTACAACGTCGGCCGAAACGCGGACGAACTGCTGCGCAAGATGGAGGCGAACGCGTACCTCGGGAAACACCCTGACGAGGCCTGCCCGGCGAAGTGGCAGAAGGGGGCCAAGACCCTGAAGCCCGACGAGAAGATGGTGGGCAAGGTGTACGAGGCGTTGAACGGCTGAGCTCCTCGGCCCGAAGTCACACGGGATTCGCAGGGCCGGGTTCCATGAGCCCTGCCCTGCCCGTGAACCATCCCTCCAAGGAGGACCCTCGCGATGGGGTCCGTCCCTCCACGGAGCGCACGTTCCGTGGAGGCCGTCGGGTTGCTGATCCGCTCTAAGTTCCATCCAGTCGCCGTGGGAAAGGATCGTGCAGGCCGCAGATGTCAGGCCGCAGCGGTCGCGGGAGACGCGGGTTCGTTGAGGATCGTGCGGTCTGTCCAGTCGCCGAAGCGTTCGCCGGCATTGCGTTCCTTCGCGTAACGGAGGAAGACCGGCCGCAATTCAGGAACGATGTCGGGGTCCTTGACGTTGTCCTTCCACAGCCGGTTGAGGCGGGTGCTCCCCGCATTGCCGCCCAGCCAGATCTGATATCGGCCCGGAGCCTTGCCGACGAAAGCCAGTTCAGCGGCATAGGGCCGTGCGCATCCGTTCGGGCAACCTGTCATCCGGACGATGATTTCCTCGCCGCCGAAGCCGGACTCCGCGGCGAGCTGCTCGAGGCGATCCAGAAGCCCGGGGAGATAGCGCTCCGATTCGGCGAGCGCGAGTCCGCAGGTGGGCATCGCGGGACACGCGAGCGCGGCCCCGTGAAAGGGCGACGCCTGATCGGCGGTCTTCACGCCGTGACCGGCGAGCAGACGATCGATGGCCTCGCGGTCCGCGTCCGTGACATTGGCGATGAGGACGTTCTGGTTGGTGGTCAGCCGGAACTCGACCTGAAACCGGTCGGAAATCTGGCGCAGTGCGGTCTTGAACCGGCATTTTTCGTCGTCCTTCACCCGGCCGCTCTCGACGAACAACCCCAGGAACCAGCGTCCGTCGACCTGCCGGTGCCAGCCATAAAGGTCGCCCTGCCGCGTGAACACATGAGGACGCGCGGGCTCGAACTGAAGACCCGCCCTGGCCTCGATTTCTGCGCGCGCCCAGACCACGCCCCTCTCCTCGATGACGTATTTCAAGCGCGCGTGCTTGCGGTCGGCGCGGTCGCCAAAATCGCGATGCAGCGTGAGCACGGCTTTTGCGACGTCGAGGATGCGGTCGGGCGTGACGAATCCGATCACATCGGCGAGGCGCGGGTAGGTCTGGTCGTTGCCGTGGCTGCGGCCCATGCCGCCGCCGACGGCGATGTTGTAGCCGACCAGGCATTCATTCTCCACGATCGCGATGAAGCCGAGGTCATTGGCCAGGACGTCGACGTCGTTGAGCGGCGGGATTACAAATGCGATCTTGAATTTGCGCGGCAGGTACGTCCTGCCGTAGAGCGGGTCGACGAAATCCTTGTTTGCCGGATTGGACAGGTCCAGCTGCACCCCCTCGATCCAGATGGCGTGGTAGGCGTGGGTCTGCGGCCGGAGTTCATCGGCGACACGGACGCAATCGGCGAAGACTGTTTCGCGGGCGGCGGTGAATGCGGGGATCGGCGGGGCGAGCACGTTGCGGTTCACGTCGCCGCAGGCCGCGAGCGTGGAGAGCAGCGACTCGTTGATGCGCCTGACCAGTTGGCCGAGGCGCGACATCACGACCCCGTGGAACTGGATGCTCTGCCGGGTGGTGATGCGGAGCGTGCCGTTCCCGTGGGTGTCGGCGAGGTCATCGAAAGTGCGCCATTGGGCCGGGGTCATCACGCCGCCCGGAATGCGGCCGCGGACCATCATGACGAACTTCTTCCCGGTCTTCCGAAGGTCCCGGTCGTCCTGCTGATAAAGCCCGTGGAACTTGATGAATTGCTGGTCGTCGTCGGAAAAACGATCGCTGGCGGGGTCCGCAAGGGTGGCGGCGATGGTGCCGGCCAACGTGGGGATGGCCGCCTTGATGGCCTCGTTGTGGGTCACCTTCGGACCCGCGGTCTCAGGGCTATTCATGACTAATGTGGTTAACTTACTTAACTAAGTCTTGCGTGAGGTGTGTGGGGTGTCAACCCCCCGGGGTATCGGGGCTGCGCGGGGCGGTGCCTCCACGAGTTGTCGGGGGTCGGGCGGGCAGTCCCTTGCCCGCCGTGGCTGGGTGCGTCCGCGAAGGACGGCGCGCAGCGGAGTGCGCGCCCGGCCGTCAATCTGTGGATGCGCGGTGCGCGGGGCCGGGTGGAACCCGCACTTGCGCGATGGTCAAGCGTCCCTAGACTGGGTCGTCCCGGACCGGATCGACTTTGGTGACCGGTTCGGATTCGGCATTGGCACCCTCGATGAGTTGTTTTCGCCATGAGTCAGGACCGCTTCTATTATTTCGACAACAACGCCACGACGCGCATCGCGCCGGA
Source organism: uncultured Verrucomicrobiota bacterium (assembly GCA_903844265.1). GTDB lineage: Bacteria > Verrucomicrobiota > Verrucomicrobiia > Limisphaerales > CAIMTB01 > CAIMTB01. The sequence goes on along the minus strand of CAIMTB010000286.1, from coordinate 1,931 downwards.
GGTGGCCGACGCCATGATCCCGTTCCTTCGGGATGGCTGGGCGAATCCATCGAGCGCGTATCGGATGGCGGCGGACGTGCACCGGGCAGTGGAGACCGCGCGTGAGCAGGTATCGGCTTTGATCCGCTGCGATCCGAAGGAGCTGATCTTCACCAGTTGCGGGACGGAGAGCAACAACGCGGCGATCCACAGTGCGCTTGTGACGCAGCCTGGGAGGCGGCACGTGATCACGACGGCGGTGGAGCATTCGGCCAACATCAACTTCTGCGAGTACCTGAAGAAGCAGGGGTTTGAGGTGACGCTCCTGCCGGTCGAGTCGGACGGTTCGCTGGATCTTCATCTCCTCGAAAAATCGATCCGACCTGACACGGCGATCGTGTCGGTGATGCTGGCGAACAACGAGACCGGGGTTTTGTTCCCGGTGGAGGAGATCGCCGCCATCTGTCGCAGCAAGGGTGTGCTCTGTCACACCGATGCGGTGCAGACGCCGGGCAAGCTGAGCCTCGACGCGAAGTCGTTGGGGGTCGATTTTCTCTCGTTGTCCGCGCACAAGCTGTATGCGCCGAAGGGAATCGGGCTTCTCTACGTGAAGCGCCGGACGCGCTACCAGGCCTACGTCATCGGGGGGCACCAGGAACGGGGTCGCCGCGGCGGCACCGAGAATGTCCCGCACATCGTGGGCTTCGGGAAGGCCGCGGAGATGGCTTTTGCGGGTTACGCGAGCGAGTACCAGCGCGTGAAGCGTCTGCGGGACCGCATGGAATCGGCGATCCTGGACCAGATCCCGAACTCCTTCGTGAACGGCGACCGTGGGAACCGCCTGCCGAACACGTCGAACATCGCGTTCGAGTTCGTGGAGGCTGAGGCCGTTCTCATGTTGCTCGACCAGGTGGGCATCTGCGCCTCGAGCGGGTCGGCGTGCACCACCGGGTCGCTCGATCCGTCGCACGTCCTGACCGCGATGGGCCTCACCCCGATGCGCGCCCGCGGCTGCGTCCGCTTCAGTCTCGGCATCTACAACACCGAGGAGGATGTGGATTACGTGTTGCTGCACCTGCCCCCGATCATCCAGAGGCTGCGCGACATTTCGCCGCTGAACCCGGCCCATCCGGACAACGATTCGTACGACATCGAGACCGCACGGTTGAAGCACGAGCAGGATCTGGCTGCGGCCACCAGCAAGGCGGAGTGACTCATCGCACGCCCGGAGGCCCGCTACGGCTTCTCCGTCTTCGGCTCCGTCGATGCGGGTGGAGGGGCGTTGGTGGGTAGACCGAGGATGGGCGCGGGGGCTGTGCCGGGGTCCGTGTCGCCGCTGGCTGCGGCTTCGGTCTTCAGGGCGGGAGCGGGATTGTTCGTCTGAGCGTTTCCTGACGGCACGTTCGTCGACAGGACGTCCGTCGGGACGAACTGCTCAGGAAGGACTACAAGTGCGATCCGCCGGTTCCTGGCGCGGCCATCCTGCGTGGAGTTGTCGGCGATGGGCTGGTGTTCACCGCAGCCGACGGCGGAGAGGCGGCGTGGGTCGACGCTGCTTTTCTCGCTGAGGTAGCGGACGGCGGCGAGGGCGCGGGCGGTGGAGAGTTCCCAGTTGCTGGCGAACTTGAGGCGGATGGGGACGTTGTCGGTGTGGCCGAACACCTGGATCTGGCGGTTGGTGAACCCGGCGAGGACGGTGGCGACCTGGTCGAGGACCTTCATTCCTTCGGGTTTGAGGCTTGCCTCGCCGGAGTCGAAGAGGATCCGGTCGAGGATGTTGACGGTGAGTCGGCCATGGAGTTCGGAGATGGCGACGTCGCGGGACTGGAGTGCGGCGCGCATTTCGGATTCGAGGCGCTGCTGGATGTTGGTGGCGCCGGCCATTTCGTGGGCGAGCGCTTCGGCCTTGGATTTCGCGGTGGCGAGTTGTTGCTCCGCGGCGGCGAGGCGGG
>CAIMTB010000285.1 GCA_903844265.1 uncultured Verrucomicrobiota bacterium | reverse complement strand
TTGTTCGCGATGATCTCACTCACCACGCCCATCCCCGGAAGGATCAGCACGTAGACCTCGGGATGCGCGAGGAACCAGAACAGGTGCTGCCAGAGCAGCGGGCTGCCGCCGCCGCTGATGTTCACCAGCTCGCCACCCTTCATCAGGCCGGTGGGTAGATAGAAACTCGAGCCGAGCACCTTGTCCGCAAGCTGCAGCACCGCCGCCGCCTCAAGCGGTGGAAAGGCCAGCAGCAGGATGAACGCCGTCACGAACTGCGCCCAGGTGAAGAAAGGCATCCGCATCCAGGTCATGCCCGGGGCACGCAGCTGGATCACCGTGGCAATGAAATTCACGGAACCGAGCAGGGACGAGGTGATCAGGAAGACCATGCCGATGATCCACCAGGTCTGACCGTTGGTCTCGATCATCGTCGCCAGGGGCGAATAGGAGGTCCAACCGCCCTTCGCGGCGCCACCCGGGATGAAGAAACTCACCAGCATGATCAACCCGCCAATCAGGAACGACCAGAAGCTGGCCATGTTGATCCGCGGAAAGGCCATGTCGGGCGCCCCGATCTGGAGCGGGACGAGATAGTTCCCGAACGCGGCAAAACCGAGCGGCACGACGCCGAGGAACACCATGATGGTGCCGTGCATCGCGCCAAACGCGTTGTAGAGGTCCGGCGACATCTTGCCGCCCGCCGCCGGGTCCCCGAGCGCCATCTCCAGGAACCGCCCCACCACCGGGATGGGTTGCCCGCTGTAGGCAAGCTGCCAGCGCATCGCCAGCATCAGGAGGAAGCCGAAGAAGAGAAAAATCAACGAGGTGATTCCGTACTGGATGCCGATGACCTTGTGGTCGGTCGAGAACACATACGTGCTCCAGAACCCGGCGTCGTGATGGCCCCCATGATCGTGATCGCGGGCATCGTGGCTCGTGTGACTCGCAACAGCGCTGGTGGTCTGACTCATGGGAGAGGATTCAATGTCGCGTGACAGTCTTCGTTCAACCGAGGGACCGCAGGGCGCTGTCCAACATCAACAGGCCCAGCAAAAGCGGCAGATAGACAATCGAGGAAAAGAACACGATCCGCGCCCGGGACCGGTCGCGCTCGAGCGTGAAGACGAGGGTGGACCCGAGAAACGCGGCGCCCAGCGCCAACGCCCCGAATCCGTAGGCGAATCCCGCCACACCCACCCACGTCGGGACCAGGCTGACCAACAGCAGCAGCCCCGCCGAAAGCAACGCCGACCATCCGGTCGCGCGCCCCGCAGGATCCACCACCGGCATCATTCGAAACCCGGCCTGCGCGTATTGCTCGCGGTAGAGCCAGGCAATGGCCATGAAGTGCGGGATCTGCCAACAAAACAAAATACCAAACAAAGCCAGGCCACCCGCGCCGATCTCCCCGCGCGCCGCAGTCCAGCCCATCAGCGGCGGCAAGGCACCGGGCAAGGCCCCGACGAAGGTGTTCAGCGTCGTGAGCACCTTGAGGGGCGTGTAGATCAGCACGTAACTGACCAGCGCGAGCACCCCCAGCCCCGCGGTGAGGAGGTTCACCACCAGCGCGAGATAGACCAACCCCGCGACCGAGGCCACGAGCCCGAGCACCAGGACGAACGTGGCATCCACCAGACCGAGAGGGAGCGGCCGGCGCGCGGTCCGTTCCATCCGCGCATCCAGATCGCGTTCCCACCATTCGTTCAGGGCCGCCCCGCCCGCCGCCACCAGCGCGGTGCCTATCAGCACATGCAGGCAACCCAGCCAGTCGCTGGAAGCCACCCGGGCCACAAAATAACCCGTCAGCGTGGTGATCAGCACCAGGGCCACAAGCCGCGCCTTCACCAGCTCGCGCAGGATGCCCAGCGCGGACAGCAGCGAAGTGCTCGACTCCTTCATGGCGGCAAGGGCGGCTTTCATGGGGTCCATTCACCCTTGCACCGCTGCCACCCGACGCGCCGTGCGTCCCTCGAAAACAGGCCCGGGATGCCGCACCGCCCCAGCCAGGACGCCGGGAACCTCGGCGGCGGCGAGGGCCGCGCGGCAAACCACGGTCGTCACAAATCCGACCCCCAGGACCACCGCCCCGAGCACCACGTGCCCGGTTGCGATGTCCGCGGCCTTGTTCGACCAGACGGTCGCCGCGCCCATCAGGATCTGGACGACGATCAGCCATCCCCAGACCGTTCCCAATCGTCCCGGCAAGGACGCCTTGCCGCAGGATCGACGCAGCCGGACCGAGGCCACGACCACGGCGACCCCGATCAACATGGCGAGCATGCGGTGGGCCATGTGGACCCAGATCTGGAATGAAGTGATCGGCGCGAAATCGCGGGCATCGCTTCGGTTTGCGTTGATCTGCTGCAGGAACGCGTCGTGGGTCGGCGGCCAGACATTCCCATACGCTAGCGGAAAATCAGGAACCGCCAACCCGGCGTGCTGATGCCGCATTGTCGCGCCAACCACGAGCTGGACGAAGATCGCGATCGTCAGGAAGGTCACCCACCGCGTCAGGCCTGCGGAGACGGGCGCATGGCGGGATCGTTCCCACCAACCCGATGAAGCCACGGCGATCCAGGTCAGGAGCACCAGGAAGCCCTGGGCCAGCGCGGCGTGCGCGATCCCGATCTGGTCCTTCATCAGGCTCACGCGGAGTCCGCCAAGAACCCCCTGGAGGATCACCAGCACCAGCGCGATCCAACCGAGCCGCGCGAGGCTTCGATCTGCGGCGCGCCACTGCAGGGCGACGGCGAGGAGGATCGTCAGAAATCCGACACCCGAGGCCCAGAGGCGATGGGTATGCTCATAAAAGATGCCCCCGACCCACTGGGAGATTGGGAACAGGAACATGTTGTAGCCGCAGGTCGTCGGCCAGTCCGGAACCGCCATCCCCGCCCCATGCGAGGTCACCAACCCGCCCAACCCGATCAAGCCCAGAGTTGCCAGCGCCGTGAAGGCGGCGAAGCGGCTCAGGCCGGTCGTGGACTTGGAGGAATGGGGGACCACTGCAAAAGGAACCGCCGAGGTGTTACCCCGGCGGCATCGGTGACAATCGTAACTTACCGGATTGCGGTACAGTTATTGGGCGAACGGATCGCGGATCGGGTTCCCGGGGCTTATTGCGCGGGCGGAGGAACCTCGACGGTGAAGTTCGCGGAGACGGCGCTGTCGGCCACGGTGATTTCCTGGGCAACGGCCTTTTCTTCAGTGCCGTGGGCCTTGCGGTGGAAAGCGACCAGCGTGTACTTGCCGGCCGGGACGCCTTCGATCTTGAACTTGCCGTCCTTGTCGGTCACGGCGAAGTACGGGTGCGGCAGGACGCCGATGTAGGCGAACATCCACGGATGGACGTCGCACTTGAAGCGGACGATGACCTCAGGCTGGTCGAGCGAGCGCTCGATGTCCTTGCCGCCGGCCATCTGGGCCAGGTTGAATTCCTTGTTCAACTTCGGCGTGCCGTGGACATTGTGCAGCACGGGGTCCGAGTTGCGGATGAGGATCTTCTGTCCCGTCTGGACGCCGAGGACGTACGGAGAGTACTCGCATCCCTTCTGGTCGAGCAGGGCCGCCTTCGCGGGGTCCTGGACCTTGCCGTCGAATTTCTTGAGATAAACCAAGGCGTCGCCCAGGCCGCTCTCCGCGCCCACAACGTAGAACCGCGTCTTGGGCTTCTCGTTGGCCCAGAGTTTCCCGCAGGCGGGATCCAGCGGAAGGTCCTTCTCGGCGGGAGGTGTTCCCTTGAGCGAGACCTTGCCGGTGATGTCCACCGCTTGGGTGGACGTGAGACTGGCGAGAACAAGCACGCCAGCCAGTGTTTTCAGAGTCGTGATCATGTTGGCTTCCGAACTACAGACCAATGGACGGAGCAGGTAACAGGCGCATTCGGGTGCGGCAAGAATTTTGTCGGCCCGCGAGAGGATAGAAGACCTGCTACTCACCCGCGGATGCAAAGCGCGGATTCAGGGCGCTCATCACCCGCCGATCCCCAGGCGCCCCATCAACCGCGCCATCGCCAACGCGCTCGTCGCGGCTTCACCGCCACGGTTGTACTTCGCGTCAAGACAACGCAGATCCGCCTGCCGCAGGGTCCCCACCAGCAGCACTTCATGGATCACCGGGATGCGATGCCGCACGGAAATGTCCATCAACGCCCGCGTCACGGCGCTCCCAACCAGGTCCGCATGGGCGGTCTCGCCACGAATGATGACGCCGAGGGCCAGGACCACCGAGGGTCGGGGTTTGCGATCCTGCAGAAGAGCCTCGACCACCACGGGGATCTCGAATGCGCCGGGGACCCGCAACACCTCCACGTCGACCCCAGCGGCCACAAGGACCCGCATGGCGCCGTCGACCAACCCGTCGACCTGTTTGCGGTTGTACTCCGAGGCGACGATGGAAACCCGCAGCCCCGGGGAGGGGTCACCCGATTTCTCGGACTTTACCGACTTCCCGGGTTTCACCGACTTCTGGATGCGCTTCAGCATTCCGGGGATACTGCACCCTCGGGCGGGCTCAGAGCAAGTGGCCCAGCTTTTCGCGCTTGGTACGGAGGTAACGCCGGTTGTGGGGGTTGGGGCGGATCTTGATCGGCACCTGGCCCGCGATCTCCAGCCCGTAGCCCTCGAGACCCACGACTTTCCGGGGGTTGTTCGTGAGCAGGCGGATCCGGCGCAACCCGAGGTCGACGAGTATCTGGGCGCCGATCCCGTACTCACGAAGGTCCATGGGATACCCCAGCTGCAGGTTCGCCTCGACGGTGTCCAGGCCCTTCTCCTGAAGCTTGTACGCCATGATCTTCGGGGCCAACCCGATGCCACGCCCCTCCTGCCGCATGTACACAAGGACACCGCGTCCGGCATCGGCGATCTGCTTGAGCGCCTGTTGCAGCTGCGACCCGCAATCGCAGCGCAGCGAACCGAACACGTCGCCCGTCAGGCACTCGCTGTGGACGCGCACGAGCACATCGCCGCCACTGGCCACGTCCCCACAAACCATCGCGATGTGGTGCTTCCCGTCCGTCTTCGCCCGGTACAACACGAGGTTGAAATCCCCGTAGACCGTCGGCATCTGGACCGATTCGATGCGCTCGATCAGCTTCTCGCGGGCCCGCCGATGCTGGATCAGTTCCTCGATCGAACAGATCTTCAGGGAATGGCGCTTCGCGAAACGGCGCAGCTTCGGGAGCCGCATCATGGTGCCATCGTCGTCCATGATCTCGCAGATGACCCCGATGGGCCTGCAGCCCGCGAGACGGGCGAGATCCACCGCCGCCTCCGTGTGCCCGGCCCGTTGGAGAACACCACCCGGCTTGGCCCTCAGCGGAAACACATGCCCCGGTTGCACGAGATCTGCCGGAACCGCGGTCGGATCCGCCATGACCTGGATCGTCCGCGCCCGATCCCCGGCGCTGATTCCAGTGGTGATCCCAGCGGCGGCATCGACGCTGACCTGGAAGTCGGTGCGGAAGGTCTCGCGGTTCTGGACGACCATGCGGTCGATGCCGAGTTGGACCAGGCGCTCGGACGTGGCGGGCACGCAGATGAGGCCGCGCCCGTGTTTGGCCATGAAATTGATCGCCTCGGGCGTGACCTGATCCGCCGCGAGTATCAGGTCCCCCTCATTCTCGCGGTCCTCGTCATCGACGACGATGACCATCCGGCCGCCGGCCAGATCCTTGAGAACCGAATCGATGGAATCGAAAACGCTCGCCACGCCCACAGCCTATCCGAGCGCTCCGGATAGGCAACCTGACGACGAGACCTTCGCGGGCGCCAAGACGGATCTCGCCCCACGGAGGTTGAATATCTTCCGGCAATCGTGAAGGTTCACGGCGTCCACCCCGTCCATCGCCGCACATTCCATCCGACCCTGATCCCCATCATGAAACAGCCCGCACCCCCCACAGGAGTCTCACGACGCAAGTTCATCCACCATGCCGCGCTTGCGGCCGCCACGGTGCAGATCGTCCAACCCCGTGTCCTGGGCCGGGGGGGTGAGACCGCGCCGAATTCGCGGTTGAACATCGCGGGCGTGGGCATCGGCGGGCAGGGCGGGCACGACGTCGGGCAGTTCCCGAACGATAACATCGTGGCGTTGTGCGACGTCGACTGGCGGCACGCGGCGGGGACGTTCAAGAAGTTTCCGAACGCGAAGCAGTTCAAGGACTACCGCGTGATGCTGGATGAGATGAAGGAGATCGACGCCGTGGTGGTGGGGACGCCGGACCACATCCACGCGTTTGCATCGATGGCCGCGATCCAGCATGGGAAGCACGTCTACTGCGAAAAACCGCTGACCCATTCCGTGTGGGAAGCCCGCCAGGTTACGCAGGCGGCACGGGCCGCGAAGCGCTCCACACAGATGGGCAACCAGGGCCAGGCCAGCGAGGAGACGCGGCGCCTGTGCGAACTCGTGTGGAGCGGCGCCATCGGCAAGGTGCTCGAGGCCCATATCTGGACCGACCGCCCGTCGAAGGGACTGTTCGAGGAATATTGGCCCCAGGGCGTCGATCGTCCGAAGGAAGCGCCGACCGCACCTGCGGACCTCGACTGGGACCTGTGGATCGGGCCCGCGCCGATGCGTCCCTACAATCCGATCTACGCGCCGTTCCGCTGGCGGGGTTGGTGGGACTTCGGCACAGGCGCGCTCGGCGACATCGGGTGTCATTCGTTCGATCCCGTGTTCCGCGCGCTGAAGCTCGGCGCGCCGTCGACCGTGCAGGGGTCGTCGGGTCGCGTGAACAAGGAAACCTACCCGCTGGCGTCGATGGTGACCTACACCTTCCCGGCTCGGAGCGCGGAAGTTCAGGCGAACAATTTCCATCTTGCCGGGATGTCCGGCGCCGGCGCGGGCGGGATCGACATGCCGCCGCTCAAGCTCGTCTGGTATGACGGCGGGCTCCGTCCGGCGCGTCCCGCGGATCTTGAGGATGACGAGGTCATGGGCGACAACGGACGACTGCTGATCGGCACCGAGGGCTATATTCTCGGGACGCGGATTTACCCGGAAAAACGGAGGGTGGCCGCGGGCAACATCGAGCGTTCGATCCCCCGCGTTCCGGCGGGTTCGTATGTGGAATGGGCTGAGAGCTGCAAGAGCGGCAAGCCGTCGGGCACGCACTTCGATTGGGCCGGGCCGCTGGCGGAGACGGTGCTCCTCGGAAATGTCGCGCTGCGCGTGCAGTTGCGCGAGCGCCTCACCAAGTCCGCGTTGAAGTGGGACTCGGCAAAACTCGAATTTACAAACGTTCCCGAGGCCAACGCCTTCCTGCGCCGCGAATATCGCGAGGGCTGGAAGCTGGTCTGAGCCCGCTCGGGAGCGGGCCCGGCTTCACGGAGGATCACGCTCCGTGAAGCCGCCGGAAAGGCGACCTGCCGACCGCGTCAGGGGGCCGACGCCCGCCGTTCAGGGCTTGTCGGCTCAGGGCTTCAGGGGCCTCAACTTGAGGTTCCTGAAGCTGACGTCCCCGCCGTGGTCCTGGAGCAGGATGTGGTGGGGATACCGGGTTCCGAACCGCTCGATCTTCTTGAATTTGCTCGCGGCGATGCCGGCCTTCACCACGTCGCTGCCGAGTTCGTAGCTCACGACCTGCCTCCCGTTGAGCCAGTGCTCGACGTGGTTTCCGCGGATGATCACGCGCGATTGATTCCACGAGCCGGGCGTGCGCAACGGAATGTCGGGGTCGACAGGCAGGACGTCGTAGAACGAGGCCGTGGCATGCTTCAGGTCGTGGCGGACCGCCGCGATGTCGGGTTCGCCCATGAGCTGGTACTCGTGCCCGATCACGTTGGCGTGGTCCTCGAGGACAAAATACTTCACGCCGCTGTTGCCGCCCTCGTTGATCTTCCAGTCCCAGGCCAGCTCGTAGTCGTCGAACTTGTCCACGGTGAGGATGTCATTCCCACCTGGTTTTCCGGGAGCGCGAAGGGAGCCGTTTTCAACGGTCCAACCGGTGGACGGGAAGGTGTCCTTCTTATAGCCGCGCCATCCGGTGGTGGTGTGTCCGTCGAACAGGAGTCGCCAACCGGCGGCGCGCTCGGATTCGCTGAGGGAATTGGGTGTGGACGAGGGTTCGGCGCCAAGGACGGAGGGGGCGATGGCGACAAGGAAAACGAGCAACGATCGCATCGGGTTCACCTCTGGAGGCTGTCTTTTCTGGCCGAGGGTCCGCGAGCCAGAAAGCGGCGTCTTCGCCGGGAGGCTTTGACGGGCGGTGATTCTGCGGTCGCCCGCGCGGCAAATGGAGGTCTGGGCTTCCCCTTGAAGCGCGGTTCGACTATTTCGCTGCTCGTGAGCAGCGCCGCCGCGTCTTCCGCCAACGCCCCAATCTCTGCGGGGCAACGCTTTCCATCGCAGGTCAGGTACATCGTCGGCAACGAGGCGTGCGAGCGCTTCAGCTACTACGGGATGCGCAGCATCCTGGCGCTGTACGCCACGTCGGTGCTGGCGAAGAGCACCAACCAGGCGACGGAGATCATCCACTATTTCATCTTCGCGAACTATTTCATGCCGCTGCTCGGGGCGTGGCTTTCGGACCGCGTCTGGGGCCGGTACAAGACGATCCTTTGGATCTCCCTGTTCTACTGCGCCGGCCACGGCGTGCTCGCCAGCAGCGAGTGGATGCCGAGCATCGGCGCGAAGGAATGGTGCCTGTACATCGGGCTCGGCCTGGTCGCCTTCGGTTCAGGTGGCATCAAGCCGTGCATCTCGGCCTTCGTCGGTGACCAGTTCAAGCCCGAGCAATCGCACCTGCTGCAAAAGGCATACGGAGCCTTCTATTGGTCCGTCAATTTCGGGTCGTTCTTCTCGTTCCTGCTCATCCCGTGGATCAAGGACCACCACGGATACGGCTGGGCCTTCGGGGTGCCCGGAATCCTGATGGGCCTGGCGACCCTCATCTTCTGGCTGGGAACCCGCCACTATGTCCGCGTCCCACCCTCGCGGGCCTCGCGGAGTGCCGGCTTTTTCGGGGTGCTCTTCTACGCGCTGGGCCATCAGTCCAAACGCCGGCAGGGACAGGGGTTCTGGGATGTCGCCCGCTCGCGGTTCAGCGCCGAGGAAGTGGACGGGGCCGCTTCGGTGGGTCCGATCCTGGGCGTGTTCGCGCTGATCCCGCCGTTCTGGGCGCTGTTCGACCAGAGCAGTTCAACCTGGGTTCTCCAGGGCGCCAAGATGCAGTCGTTCTCGCTTCTGGGTTTCCAGATCAACGCGGAGCAGATGCAATCCACAAACCCGGCGCTGGTGATGATCCTCGTGCCCATCCTGACGCTGGGCGTCTATCCGTTGGTGGGCCGGTTGGCGACACCCTTGCGGCGCATGGGATTGGGCCTGGTTCTCTCGGCGTTTTCCTACGTGATCGTGGCCTGGATCCAACAACGCCTCGAGGCGCACGTGCCCATGAGCCTCGCCTGGCAGATCGTCCCGTACATCGTGCTGACCACAGGTGAAGTCCTGCTCTCGACCACGGGGCTCGAGTTCGCATTCACCGAGGCCGGCAAACAGATGAAGAGCACCATCATGAGCTTCTGGCTGCTGACCGTGGCGTTCGGAAACCTCCTCGTCTCCTGGGTCACGAAACTCGCGGGCGGCCACGACGCCGATGCCGCGGTGAGTTCGGGGCGCTTCTGGTTCTACGCGATCCTGACGTTCGTCGTCGCCGCCGGGTTCGCCGTGATCGCCCAATTCTACACCTACCGAAACCCGGCGAACGCACTGGGCACACCGGCGAAAGGGTGAACTTCTCCCGGGGCTGAGGGCGGGCGTTGCGCCGTCCGGATTCAGGAATTCAGCGCGCTGCTGAATCGTCGGTAGTACTTGTCGACGATCGGATGCCGGATCCCGAGATAGCGGAAGATCGCCTTGCCCGTGTCCCCCGCGAGCCCGCCCGCATACCGACTCCGGCGTTCGGTCACCTCGACGAACGCACCGAGGGCCGCGTCCCAGTCGCGCCGGCGGAGGGCCGCGAGGCCGTCGAGCAGATGCTTCCGCACCGGGTCCTCAGCGAAGTCCTCGGTGGACCGCACCACGGCGCTGGCGATGAGGCACAGCGCGTCGGCGTGCGGACGTTCGTTGGCCTCGGCGGGCACCTTGGCGAGCTGGTGGATGGACTCCGACGGATCGTCGGTGAGCAGCACTTCGGCGAACAACAGCCGTGCCGCGTGGGACTTCGGATTGGCGGCGAGGAGACGCTCCAGAAGCGGGCGGGCCTCGGCGAGCCGGCCGTCGTCAATCATCTCGGCGGCCTGCTCCAGTTCGTTCGGCGCGTCAGCACCGTCGGTTGGAACGGCGGAATCGAGGTGGGACCCGATCCATTCGCGCAGCGGCTTCTCGGGACGGAACCCGACAAACTCATCGGCGACAGCGCCGCGGCGGAACAGCTTCACCGCGGGAATGCTGGAGATGCTGTATTCAGCGGCTATCGCGGCGTGCTCCTCCGTGTTGACCTTGACGAGGTCCCAACGGCCGGCGGCTTCGCCCGCGAGTTTTTCGAGGATGGGCCCGAGCATCTTGCAAGGGCCGCACCAGGACGCCCAGAAGTCGACGACGACGGGCACTTCGTGGCTGCGCTGGAGGACCTGCTGCTGGAAATCGCGAAGCTCGTGGCTCATGGAATCAGGGAGTTCACGGTTGTGGTCTTGCGAGGGTTGCAGTCATCCCCTTCCCCGCAACCGCAGGATGTGTCCGCGTCCTGGTCCGCAAAATGGTGGTCCCAGGTGGGATCGAGCCTGAGATCCTCGAGCATGCGGAGGTCTTCCTCCACGGGTCGGTTCAGGGTGGTGAGGTAGTTGCCCACCATGAGCGCGCTGGCTCCGGCGGCGAAGATCATGCTCTGCAGGTCACGCAGGTTCTTGGCACGACCTCCCGCAACCATGATCTCCTGTCGCGGCAGGATGAAACGGAAGCAGGCAATGGTCTTGAGCGCCTCGAGCGGCGCAATGGGCGGGTTCTTCTCGTAAGGCGTGCCCTCGATCGGGTTGAGGAAATTGATCGGCACGACGCTCGCCCCGATCTCGCGCAGTTCGAGCGCGAGATCACACCGGTCCTCGCGCGTCTCACCCATCCCAATGATGCCGCCGGAACAGATGCGAACCCCCGAATTCTTCAGGAGCCGGATGGTCCGAACGCGGTCCTCGAAAGTGTGCGTGGTGCAGTGCTCGGGGAAGAAACGACGGGAACTCTCAAGGTTGTGGCCGTAGCACTCCACACCCGCCTCGCGCAGACGGTCCGCCACCAACTGCTCCTTGATGATCCCCAGCGATACGTCGACCCGAACCTGCCCCTGCGCCTTCAACTCGCGCACGCGCTCGCAAACCTCGTCCAACATCGGCCCCTCGTTCAGCCCCTTCCACGCCGCAACCAGGCCCAGCGCAGTCACATGGTTCCGCCCAGCCTCCTCGGCCGCTTGCTTCGCCGGCTCGGGATCGACGAATCCGTAGCGCGGCGAGTCGGTCTGGTAGAACGATGACTGCGAACAGAACTTGCAGTTCTCGGAACACCCCCCCGCCTTGGCGTTCACGATCGAACAAAGATGGATCTTGTTCCCCTTGAAATGCTCGCGGATCCGGTTGGCCCAGGCCAGAAGCTCGAAGATATCCCCGGTGGACTCGATCTGGAACAGCCCGAGCGCTTCCTCGCGGGAGACCCCGCCCCCTTCAAGCACCCGCCGGCCAAGGCTCGAAATCCGATCTGAAATCGTGGCGTCAAATGCCGTTCTCATCACGGTTGACAGCCTAGTAGGACCCGCGCTCGGAGGAAAGAGAAAGGTGTCCGCCGATTCAAACGCGGTGACTCAACCCCGCCGATCCTTCTTCTTGTTCTTCCGTCCTATCTTTCCGGGGTGCGTGGATCCATCCCCCTGGACCACGGTGCCGTGGATGGGACAGCGAAGGACCGCCTTGTCCGCGGACTCACCAAGGGAGGCTCCCGGTTGGAGCAGGTCATAGCTCATCGAGTCCGTGCCCCTCCCCTCCCCGACCGGATCCGAAGCGGGATCGCCCACGGTATCGGCCGGACAGTGGAGGTGCCCTGGGATGTGGGGTTGTGAGGCGAGTTGGGCGAAATTCGTCGGATAACGATCGCCGTGGTCCGCTGCAAACTGCCGGGCGGCAATCGACAGGCGGGTGAGGTTCTCCGTGCAGCGGGTCTCGAGGGCCTGATCCCGCATCCTGAGGAACTGGGGCATCACCAGGGTCGCAACGAGGGCCATGAGTGGGAGTCCGAGGAGGAGGCTGACATAGCCGAGGACAAGCCCGGCGATGGCCTTGCCCGCGCCCGAGTAGGCGGCCGGGTCACGTCGGGCCCGCCGCAGGGCGACGTGGCCGGTCAGGATGGCGGGGATCCCCGTGAACGGGCCCAGGAATGCCGCAAAACTCGCGATACCGAGCACGAGGCTCGTGATGGCCAGACCCTTGCGCGGGGTTGGCTCGGGGGGATGGGGGCTCATGGGAAGGCGGGTTTTCCAAAATCTGAACACGCGTTGAGACCATGGATCGGGTCAGGCGGTAGGGCGCGGACTCCGCTGCGCGCCGGCCTTTGGAGGCTCACTTTCGCGTAGCCCTGACAGGGCGGCGGGCAAGGGACTGCCCGCCCTACCTTCACGGTTCATGGGAAGGCGGGTTTTCCAAAGTTTGGACACGCGTTGGAGCCCGCATCCCGGCGTTGGGCGGGGCGCCTACATTGCATGGTCGGAACCTGATGCGACCGAGGGGCCGGATGCGAGGTCGGATTTGGGACTGTCGATCGTCTCCGGAATCAGCGCTTCCGGAACAGGATGAGATGTTGCCAGGGAAGTTCGGCATGGGTTTCGACCCAGACGAGGTTGTGGCGCTCGGCTTCCAGGCGCACCTGGGCCTCGGTCATCTTGTGGAGCCCCTTGATCGGCACGAGGGGATCTTCGGCGCGATATTCCACGAAGGCGACGCGGCCGCCGCTTTTGAGCGACTGGGAGATGGCGGTCAGCATCTCGTGGGGTTGGTTGAACTCATGATAGACATCGACCATGAGCACCAGGTCGAGTGAATTGGCTGGAAGCTTGGGGCTGGTGGTTGTCCCGAGCACTCCGACGACATTCGAGACGCCGCGCGCCGGCATGTTCACGGCGATGAGGGCGAGCATCTCGGGTTGGATGTCTACGGCGTAGACCTTGCCGGAGGGACCGACCTGACGGGCCATCCGCCAGGAATGATAGCCGGTCCCTGCCCCGATATCGGCCACCACCATCCCGCGTTTGAGGCCGAGCAATTCGTGGAGAAGCTCGGGACTTTCCTCGCGCAATCGTTCGGGGCGTTCGAGCCAGTCGGCTCCCTCGTGTCCCATGACCTGGGATATCTCACGACCGAGATAGAATTTCCCTATTCCATCGCGACTTTTAGGGCCTTCCTCGTAGATCGGAGCCGGGCGGCGCTCGGCGGCGGGGGCGGCGGCGGGCGCCACGAGGGCTGACAGGAGAAAGAGGGCAAGCACGAGCCCGGAGAGGGTGACAAGTTTGGGTCGAGCGCGGTTCATGGGAAGGGAAGTTTTCCAAGAATCGGACACGCATTGGGACCATGAACCGGGGCAGGTGGCAGGGCGCGCACTCCGCTGCGCGCCGGCCTTTGGAGGCTCACCTTCAGGTAGCCCCGACAGGGCGGCGGGCAAGGGACTGCCCGCCCTACCTTTGCGGTTCATGGAGAGCCGGCCCACGGATTGCGGCATGCGCTGACCATGACCGGGAAAGCCGTTGGCCGCAAACCCGGGAGTTCAGTTGCCGCGTTTCGGCTTCTTGGCCGGGGCGGACGGCGCGGCCGGGTCTTCCTTCACAGGGACGTCCTGGAGGAACCGGCTGAGTTCCTGTTCCGAGAAGGACTGCGGGATGAGCTGCATTTGTGCGCGTGACTGGTTGGCCAACCCCGCGAGCTGGGAGGGCTGGCGCACAATGTGCGGCGTGAGGAAGATCATGAGCTCGGTCTTCGACCCGTTGCTGGAACGCTTCTTGAAGAGTGCTCCGATGCCCGGAATGTCGCCGAGCCACGGAATCTTGTTTTCCGAACTGGTCTTGGTGTTCTGCATCAACCCGCCGATGACCACGGTCTGTCCGTCGGGTGTGACCACCACGGTGTCGGCGGAGCGCGTGTTGATGACCGGGGCGGCGACCCCCGCGGCGACGGCGACGGTCTGGTCGGAAAGGTTCGAGATTTCGGGTGCGACCATCATTTCGACGAGGCCGTTGTCGGTGATGAACGGAGTGACCCGGAGGATGATGCCGACCGATTGATAACTGATGGAGTTGATCTGGTTGCCGAAGTTGTCGTAGCGGACGTTGGTGATGAGCGGGACCTGTTGCCCGACCGTGATGGTCGCTTCCTGGTTGTTCCGGGCGAGCACGGAAGGACGCGAGAGCACCTCGGTCTTGCCGGCGTCGGCGATGGCGCGGAGGGTGACCTGGAAGTCACTTCCGAGAACCTGATAGAGTCCGGCGGGGGATGTGCCTGACGCTCCCTGGCTGGCGAGGCCGAACACCTGGCTCATGGACCCCGTCGAACCGCCGCCCAGGTTTCGCTGATAACTGCCTTCGATGCCGATGTCGACGCCCTTGCGATACGTGACCTCGAGGAAGACCACCTTGATGAGAACCTGCGGGACGGAGCGATCGAGATTGGTCACGACCTGTCCGATGGCCTTGGCGGTTTCCTCGTCGGTGATGACGATGAGTTTCCGGGTCTCGGCGTCGCTCGTGATCATCGCGTCACCGATCTGGGTGCCCGATGGGTAAGTCGTCGAACTTCGGCGCGAAGAAGTGCCGCCGCCGCCACCGCCGCCGAATCCGCCACCGAACTGGGCCGGTGCCGCCAGCGGGAGGAGGGCCAGGGCGACACAGGCCGAAAAAAGCCAAGAGCGAGGATTCATGTAGGAAAGAGTAAGTTGTAGGATCCGGCGTTGAGCAGGCATGTCACTGACCGGCCTGCCCGAACCCCGAGGTGCGGCCACCGCTGCCACCGAATCCCGAGCCGGAGCTGTTCCGATTGCCCTGGTTCTGGTTCTGGGTGGCGCGGTTGTTGAGCTGGTTGCCTGTCTGGCGGCTGCTGTTGGCGGAGGTCTGGGCCCGGTTGTTGTTCTGGCTCTGGAAGAGGCCCTTCAGGATGTCCGCAACCGCCTGCGGATCGCTGTTTTCCACCGAGTACACGAAGACCTTCTGCTTCCTGGCAGGATCGGAGTCGAGGCGCTCGATCACGCCCTCGATCTGCCCCATCAACTCGCGGGCGGCGCTGACGACGATCGATTGCGTGCGAAGGTCGGGCACGGCGACGACCTTGGATTGCTTGAGCATGCGATCACTCGTGTTTGCGCCCGCTCCCTGTCCACCGCGGTTGCCACCGCCAGCGCCACCGAAGCCACCGAAGCCACCGAAGCGGATCTGCCCACCGCGATTGCCGCCTTGGCTGCTGCTGCTGGTCGGGTCGGGAAAGAGCCCGGATAGGACCTCCGACATTTCGGTGGGATCCGCGAATTTCAGGTGGAACACCCGCAGCTCGGTCACGTCCTCGACGTTGGTATCGACCTGTTCAACGAGGTCCTTGATGACTGTCATCTGTTCTTCCGGGGCGCTGACGACGAGGGAATTGCTGCGCTCATCGGACACGGCGACGACCTTGGGTGAGCTCACGCGGGCATTGCCGCTGGCGGCGGGATCGGCTCCGCCTGCGGCACCGCCGGGGCCACCACCGCCACCGCCCATGCCGGGGAAGCCTGGAAATCCACCGCCACCGGGCCCCCCGCGCGCGCCTCGGAACACCTGCTGGTTTTGCTGGTTGTTCGCGCGATTTCCGGTGTCCGTGCTGGAGAAGAGGTCCCGGATGACGGTCGCGACGGCCTTGGCATCCGCGTACTTCAACTGGAAGACGCGGACCGCGGAGACGCTGGCGATGGAGGTGTCGAGGGCGTGGACGATCTCGGTGAAGCGCCGGATGTTGGTCATCGTGTCGGTCATGAGGATGGCATTGCCTCCTTCATTTGCGGCCATGCTGGCCGTGGACGGCACGAGGGTCTGGAGGTCGCGGTTGAGTTGGACCGCGTTGATGAACTTGACCGGGATGATCTGGGTCACGACCTCCTCGCTCTTGGGGATGGTGGTCGGGTCGTTGCTGACGCGGACGGGGGTGTCCCCTTTTTTCTTCGCGTCGTCGCGGCTGACAATGGTGAGCGTTCGGCCGCTGCGGAGAGCGGTGTAACCGTTCTTGCCGAGGACGGTATTGAGGAGTTCGACGGCTTCCTCGCGGTTCAGCGGTTGGTTGCTCCAGACATCGACTTTGCCGCTGAGCGTCGTGTCGAGGACGATGATGAACCCGGCGGCGTCGCTGAGGTAATCGAGCACCTGCTCGAGGGCGGCGCCGCGGAAGTTCATCCGCAGCGACGGTTCCCCTGCGGGCGATGGGTTGTCGGAGACCTTGCGGCTCGCGGAATTTCGTTCGGGGGCCTTGGCCGGTGCCGGTGCCGGAGTGGACGCGCTGTCGTCCCGAGGCAGGGCGACCTCCTCGGTGGTGGTCTTGAGGCCGGATGCAGGCGTGGACTTGGCCGGTGGTGGGGAAGCGGGGTTGACGGGCGGGGTGCTTTCGGACTGCGCGGATGCCGTGATTGCGAGGCAGGCGGCGCCGATTCCGACGGCAATAAATTGGGTGAAGGGGGTCATCATTTCTCCTGTTCTCGCTTCTTCATGAGGCGCTGAAGGATGTCATTGGCGGCTGGGTCGCTGGCCGAACTGGACTTGCTGCTCGAGGTGGAACCTGAACTCGAGGAACTGGACGGAGCGTCGCTGCGGGCGACGATCTTCCACTCCCCTTCATCCTCGCGGCGCAACTGCGAACCGACGTGGAACTCGACCGTCTTGCCCGCGGATTCGAACTGGATCCGGTTGTTGGTGATGGATTGGATGGAGTAACCGGCAATGGAATCGCCAGCACCCAGGGTTTTTCGATACTGCGAACTTGAACCGTCAAAGAATGCAAAGTCGCCCTTCGAATAGCTCAGGGTGCCCACCAGGGTGACAAGGTCCACCTGGGTCGCCTTTTTCTGGGGCTCGCGGTCGCCACGGTTGCCACTGCGACTACGGTTCGGGTTGAAGATGTTCCGCTCGGCGATGAGCTTGAATGACGTGAAATCGGTGCCTGAGGTGCCTGAGGTGCCTGGGCTGGCGGGCGAACTGGAGGTTCCCGAGGTATCGCCTCCCCGGTCGCGACGGGTGGTGCGGTCCGTGGATCGACTGCTGTTATTCGAGGCATCGCGACGGGAGGAGCGGCGGGTGGCCCGATCTCTTTCGTTCGGCGATGGGGTCGTGGTCTTGGCGGGTGAAGTTGTTGAATCCGGAGAATCGGCGATGGCCGAGGGCTTCGGTGCGTCGGTGGTGGGCTTTTCGGAGTCCGTGGCGGCGGGTACCGCGACCGCTGCTGCGGGCTGCGGGACGTCGACCGCAGCCGGGGCCGGGGCCGAGGCCGGAGCGTCTGCGCCGAGGGATTGCAGGGGGGCGAGCGTCAGGGACACGGCGGTGACGAGGCCCAGGGCGAACGAGCGCAGGAGCGTGGGGCGGCCGCTGTGGCAGGTTCGCGGCCTGCTGGACGGCGATGGGTTCGATGGGTTCATCGGGAGCTGGAACTGGGGCGGAGTTGGAGTCCGCTCACGAGGAGGGCCAGGGCGATCTGATCGCCGTTCTTGTCGCGGGCGGTGAGTTCGACGGACTCGATCCTGATGCCGAGCGGGTCGGTTTCGGCGAGGTAGAGGAAACGGCTCAGCGACGGCAGATTCCCGGTGACATCCGCGCGATACTCGAGGGTTTGGAGGTCGTTGTCGGAGCGTTTCCACTGGGGGCGGAGGCCGCCGATGGCGACGCCGCTATCGCGGGACCAGGCATCGAAGGCGCGGAGCATCTGGCTGTCGGCGGCGGAGACATCCGCTGCGAGCGTGTTGGTGCGCATCCGATGCCAGGTTTCGCGAAGCCCCGTTTCGCGGGCGAGGAGGTTCTGTCCGGTGTCGACCGATTTCCGGAGGGACACGACCCGTTCGGAACGCGTCGTCCACAGGGCGGTGAGGCGTTTGACGGCGTATTCGTTCATGGCCCAAGCGGCGACGGCGATGCCGGCGACGATGCCCAGGAACTGCTGGCGGTTCTGGATGTTCATGATCCCCCGGGGCCTTCCCAGCGGAAATTGACTGTGAATTCGATCGGTGATTTCCCGCGCACTTGTTCGACTTGGACGTCGGCGATCCCCTTGGCGTTACTCAATTGATCGCGCATCCTGAGCCAGGCGGCGGCATCGCGGGCGGTTCCCGAGCAGGTGATGCGGCCGTTGGCTCGGATTTCGACGACCTTGGCCGCGACCGAGCCGTCCTCCGGGAAGGATTCGGTGAGTCGACGGAGGACGGCGAGGGAGCGGCAGGACTCATCGAACCAGGGCCGGTACGTCCTGATCTCCTTCTGCATGGACTCGAGCTTTGCGACGCGCGACTTGATCAAGTCCCAGCGTGCCTGCCATTGCCAGATGAGGATCTGCTGTCCGAGAAAGGCGAGGCAGACAACGCCGGCGATGGATCCCACCACGGCCCCGGTCCCGGCGAGTCGGCGGGAGGAATAGCGGCTTGCGAATTGTTGCCAGGCGCTGATGCGCGGGGGAAGGAACTCGAACGCAGGCCGTTTCCCGGCGAGCGCGGCGACGGCGACGGCCAGGGCGGACGAGGCCGGACTGGCGGGTGGGAGCTTGAACGCGAGCCCGGCGAGGGGGAGGGCGCGCACGTGCTCGACGGCGAGTCCGGTCGGGGCAAGACGGGGGCCGAGCTGTTCGGCGATGGTTCGTGCGGCCTCGGAAGGGCCGAAGACGCGGACCGTGCGGATGTTTTCCACGACGCCCGCGGGGAGTTGGCCGAGCGTGATCCGGATTTCGCGGAGAACCTGACCGGCGTCGAAGCCGAGGGGTTCAGCATCGCCGGTGAACGCCTCGTCGATGACGCGAAGTGCGGCGACGGCGCGGGCGTGTGTGACCTGGAGGGCGAGGGATCGGCCCGTGGGAACGAGCGCGAGCACGCCTCCGGTGTCGGCCGGGGGTTGGAGGGCGGCAAGGCCCAGCGTCAGGCTGATGGGGCGGAGTCGCGCGGCGCGGAGCACGAGCTCGAGCCGTTGGATGATGCTGCGCGGAACCGCCAGGAGCGTGGCGTAACGGCTGCCTGCGACAGGCTCGGACACCGAGGATTCGACGATGAGATCCTCAGGGTTTTGTGGGAAACCCCGTTCGGCCTCGATCTGGAGCAGGCTTGCGCGATCGGCCTCCGGGATCTCCGGCAACGGGAGAGTGAGGCAGAGGACGATATCCGGCGGGAGACTGACGACGCAGCGGTGCTCACGAATACCGGCGGCGTCGAGTTGCTTGCGCAGTTGGCGGCCGGCGGCCTCGGGATCCCCGCTGAACGGATCGGACTCGAGGGGGAGCGTGACGTTGACACGGATGTCAGCACCGCCGTTGGAGCGGCGGAGTTCGACCGCCTCCAGCCGGTCGTGACCGAGCATGAGGCCGAGCACCGAAGTGCCGGGGCGGTTTTTCCATCGATCGATCGCGCTCATTGTTTTCTGGAAGCCAGTTGGTCGGCCTGTTCGCGGATCTCGCGGCCGAGGGCCCAGCCGAGGTGTGTGAGATCGCGACGGGCCCGGATGCGTGGCGTGCCGTCGCTCATGTCGACGAGGAACCGGACGCGTTGATAGCCGCGGTTATGATGTCCTATGGCGACGATGTCGGCCGTGAACTGGTAGCTGCGCGTCGTGAGATACGGCGCGGCGGTGAGGGCATTCTCCCGGCCCAGGACGTCCACGATC
>CAIMTB010000284.1 GCA_903844265.1 uncultured Verrucomicrobiota bacterium | reverse complement strand
TCTCCAAACTCACCCAGGAACAGGTGGACGGCCTTAAATCCGGCAGGACTTATCTGAACATCCACACCACGAGCCATCCCGGCGGCGAGATCCGGGGACAGGTCGCCCCGCTGTTCTACCAGGCCGCTCTCGAGGGCGCCGGGGAACGTCCGGCTCCGGTGACCACAACCGCGACCGGTTACGGTGATTTCTGGCTGGTCGGCAATGAGCTCACCTATGACGTGGATTACAGCGGCCTTTCCTCACCGGCGACCGCATCGCACATCCACGGCCCTGCAGGCACCGAAGCCTCGGTCGGAGTCCTTCTTCCCCTCGTTGCAGAAGGTGCGCTCGCGACCACCGGCGCCTTCTCCGGCACCTCGGTGATTGGCGCGATCCCGTTGGGAGCGATCGTCGACGGCCTGACCTATGTGAACGTCCACACCGCCAGCCATCCGGCCGGCGAAATCCGCGGACAACTGAAGCCGTGATTTGACGGCGAGGCTGGAACCTGGGGGCAGGACGCGATGGACGCGTTGCTGCCCCAAGTCCGACGGCCACCGGCACACCTCAAAAACGCGCAGTGAACTGGACGGCTGCCAGACTGGAACCCTCAGAACCGCGCTCGCGGTTCCCGAGGAACTCATATTGCAGTTTGATTTGCGCGTGGTCGGTGAGCCGGTAGCCGATCGCGGTGTCCATCCGCCAGACATCGGCACCCCACGGCGATTGTCCTCCGGCTCCGTTGGGAACATCGGAGAACCACTGCTGGTTCCAGCGCAGCGCCGTGAACCATTGGGCGGTGAGCTTGTACTTAGCCTCGAGATACCATCCGAGCGTGTCGGCATCACCGACCCGGGGGACCGAGAACCGCGCTTCATAAACCTCGGCCCACAGCTGGACATGGTGCCACGCAAAAGCCAGGTCCTGACCCATCAATTGCTCCCGGTAATCGCCCAGGCCCTTGCCCGCCGGAAGATCCTCAAGGGCCTCCGTGCGATAATACGGGCCCTCGCTCGCCGAGAAACCAAACTTCCACTGCGGACCGGGTTGATAGGTGATGCGCCCCTCGAAGGATGGGTGCTCGAAACCAACGTCCAGCGCAGACCACGATTCAGGCCGTGACGCCGGCGGCGCGTTCTTCATCGCCACGGCGACCTCCACATCTCCAAGACCACCCGAGAGCAACATTCCCGAGGAATAGGAAGGTCCCCAGATGACCGGATTGTAGCGATAGCCAGCCTCATCCGGCGGACCCACAAAGTCCGCGGCCGAATCAGGCGCCTCCACATCGGAGACATGGGTCGGGTGGCTATAGACGAGCGGGGACGTGATGAACGGATTATCCCAGGAGAGATGGCGCGGCGCCCAACTGCCTATCACCGTGGCGAACTTACCCACCTGGAAGGACAACTCCCGGTCGGACCATGGACTTACGCGCACCGCATACTCATCCGCGCGGGCCTGCACCTCGCGGTCGGCAGGGTCGAAGCCGCGGTCGACCCTGGCCTGCACAAACGAATAGACGTGGTCGCCCCACTGGCCATCGACAAACAGGCTGAGCCTCGGATTGAACAGGGTATGACCTCCCGCTTCCATGGAACCGAGAGATGCCTTCTCAAAGGCGTACCCTTCCAGGTCCAATGTGCCGCTCAACCGACCCCGCAACCCGTAGGATGAGGAACTCCGCGTCAGGAAGTCGTCAACACGGTCGATCCATTCCTGGGAGAACACCCTGGAAATCGTCGAGCCCACGAAGTAAACACCAACGAATCTGCTTCGCATCATTTGCCTCGATGAGCGCCGGTGCCAGTGGAAGGCGCGATTTGAAAGGACACCTCGAATTCCGTCCAGTCATTCCCTGACCCCAGCAATTTCAGGTCGCCGCCGTGCAACAGGGCCAACTCACGGCTGAGATTGAGTCCAAGCCCGCAGCCGGGAATGTTCTCCGCCACGCCGCCGCGATCAAAGCGATCGAAGATCGTGGCCTGCAATCCTGCCGGGATGGCAAGCCCGGTATTGCCGACCCGCAGCGCAACCCGGCCTCCCTCCTCGATGGCGTGGAGCCGGACCCGTCCTCCGGCGCGGTTGTACTTGCGGGCATTCTCGAGAAGGTTCTGCACGATGAGGGGCAGATACCTGATGTCACCGGCGACCTGCACCGTGTCTGGAATCTCCGCCTCGACAGTCAGGCCGAAGGCGTCGGGCAGCGCGGTGAAATCATCGAGCCAGCCGTCGATCAGCGGCCCGAGACTTACCGGCTTCAGGTCGAGTTTCAAGCGACCAGCGTCCATCCTCGAGAGGAGGAGGAGATCCTGGATGACCCCACCCAGCCGGTAGGTCTGGTGGACCAACTGCGAGATGTCCTCCCTGACTTCGGCGGAGAGCTCGGGCCGGGCCAGCAGATCCTCCAGCCCGGCCCTGAGAACGGTCACGGGCGTGTTCAGCTGATGGGACGCATCCGCCGAGAACCGGACGGAGCGGACCAATTCAGCGGAGGTCGTCTCCAACACCGCCTCGACCCGCTGACGCTGCCGGAGGTTCTCCACGGACTCCACCGCCAGCGCCTCCACAGGCTTGGAAAAGCGACGGGCCAGATAGCGGCTGGCCCCGATTCCGATCGCGAGCATCACGCCGCCCGCCAGTGAGAACCTCCAGATCACACGGCGCCGATCCGCCTCAAACCCGGCGAGAGAGAAAGCGCATACGCCGTAGGCGGGCGGATAGAGGGATACCGGATTGAGGAGCTCGGAAAGAACCAGGTGCCGCTGGCCGCCGATTTCCACCTCGAGGCGACGCCCTGAGCGCACCCCGCCGCCCAGCGCCCGCGCCAACTCAGGAGCGAGCGATGCCCGCGCCGCTTCCGGCATCGATGGAAAATGCAGATACCCGCCCTGCCAGACCCCGGTCTGCAGCTCATCAGAACCCTTGCCCCCCCCGCCCAGGCCATCGAATAGACAGCCCACCACGAGCGCGGCGATGTTCTCGGGGGTGTCACTCGACACGATAGGGACCGGCAGGAAGTGTTCCGCGACAGTCGTCCCATCAGTCAACGGGCGGACCAGAAACCCCGACTGCTCCTCGGCCGGAATCCTGGCCAGACTCAGTCGGCCCTCTTCCTCCGGGGTAAGATCCCCCACCTCGGCATCCCTCGGCGGCACGATCACGGCGCCGTCATGCCCCAGAAATCTGCAGAACGCTGCTTTCAGTGACGGCTGCGAGTCGGGCGGGGTGCGCGACTCGCGGGGAGTCACGATCGAGCCGAGCACAGCCCTCAGTTCATCGCGGGCGCTCGGATACAGGAGATCCAAAGCGTCATCCTCGACGGCCGCATGAATACGCGGCTTCTTCGCGAGATTCCGGGCCAACCCCGTGATCGAGGCCTCGCGGACCTGCTGGGCGCG
>CAIMTB010000283.1 GCA_903844265.1 uncultured Verrucomicrobiota bacterium | reverse complement strand
TGACCGCCGCCTTCCTTGACCAGGAGCTTGGCGTTGCCACCGGCGGCGTTGAGCGCCTCGACGAATTTCTTCGAGTGCGACAACGGCACGGTCTTGTCGGCGTCGCCGTGGATCAGGAAGAACGGCACATCGGTCTTCACGATCCGATGGAACGGCGAAATGGCGCGGGCGCGATCGCGGAGTTCCTCGTCGGTGTGGCCTTTGGCTCCGCCGACGAACAGCAGCGGTCCGACAAGTTCCATGTCCGCGACCCTGCCGTCGCCAGCCCAGTCGAGGAAATCGGTGGGCGGAAAGAACACCCCGACCGCCTTGACCGCGGTCGAGTGGCGTTCGAGCGGGTTCCGGGCGTCGGGTTTGCCGTCGACCGGGGTGAGTGCTGCGAGGGTGGCGAGGTGGCCGCCGGCCGAGGCTCCGGTGAGGCCGAGGCGTGTTGGATCAATGTTGTAATCCTTCGCGTGTTCCTTGGCCCAGCGGATGGCCAGCTTGACGTGTTCGTCCATCTCGAGCGCTGTGTAGCGCGTCTTCGAACCCGGACGCGCCGCAAACACGACGTAGCCCTTGCCGCAGAAGATCGAATACATCTGGGCGAGGGTGTGGTCGCGGATCTTGTTCCGGTCGGAGTACCACGCGCCGCTGACGACATCGACGATGCCGAGTCCGTTGGATTTACCGCGGGGAGTGAAGACATCCATGAGCAGGCCGGTGCCGTGGACCTCGGCGTAGACGACGTTCGTCTGCTGGAGATAGGGGAGTTGGGAATCGGCGGCGTGGAGGCCGGCGGGGACCGTGAGGAGGAGGCAGGCAAGGGCGAGCGCCAACCGGGCTGTGAAGGGATTCATGGTGTGTGGGAGTCAGGCTTTGGGAGCACCGAGGTTCTCGTAGAGTTTGGCCAGTCGGCGGGCGTGTTCGTCGTAGGCCGCCTCGAAGAGTTCAGTGGCGCGCTGTTTCCCGACGATGGCTCCGGCCGTCAGGACCTTGGGCGGATGACCGGCGGCGGTGAGTCGGGCCGCGACCTCGGCCTTCAGGCAGTTGACCAGCATGCAGCCGCCGACTGTCGAGCCGGGCGCCACGGGGGTGTCCAGGCCCTCGACCCGGACCATCGCGTCTCCGACGGGCGCGCCGGTATCGAGCACGATGTCCGCGAAATCCTGGAGTTTCCTGCCGTCCGGCCGCTGGCTTGAACTCGCCTCGGAATGTTTCCTGGAAATGATGGCGACCACCCGGACGCCGCGTTGGCGGAAGCCCTCGGCCATTTCGACGGGAACGATGTTGCAGCCGCTCGACGAGATGACCAGGGCGGAATCCTCCGGTTGGATGTCGAAGTTGCGCAGGATGCGTTCGGCGAGGCCGGAAACGTTCTCGAGGAACATGGCCTGCCGCTGGCCGTTCGCTCCCACCACGAGATTGTGGAAGCTGAGGGACAACTCGACGATGGGATTGAACCCGGGGAACGACCCGTAGCGCGGCCACATCTCCTCGACCAGGATCCGGCTGTGCCCGGACCCGAACAGGTGGACCATGCGGCCCGCGAGGATGGTTTTTGCGAACCCGTCCGCGGCTTGTCGGACAAGGTCCAGCTGGCCTGCGACCGTGGTGACGAGGACGCGGCAGGCGTCGAGATAGGCTTCGCTCGGAGTCATGCGCGGTGAGGGTAGGGCGGGAGAAGGCGCGGAGGAAGTCTACCGGAGGACGTTCCACGCCGCGCGCGGTCCCTTGCGGACGCAAGGCACGGCGCCCCCGGCTGCGCCATCGGGTGACGACGATCGCGC
>CAIMTB010000282.1 GCA_903844265.1 uncultured Verrucomicrobiota bacterium | reverse complement strand
GTTGATGCCGTCCGCACCGAGCAACGCGGCCAGATGACTGGCCGGAGCGTTGAACACCGTTTCAGGAAAAATCACCGGGCTGGCCGTGGAGGGCTGGCGAAGGACCTCGTCGTAGAATCGCCGCGAATACGTCACGTTCCCCGTCATCACGCAGAGGATGATGCCGAGGCGTTGCATCGCGGGATCTCCCTGCGGCACCGAGTCGAGTCCAAGGGCCTCGAGCGCGGCCGAGACGACGTAATGCGAAACCCCGCCGGCCCGGCGCAGGCGTGGATGGGCGAGCCACGCGGGTCGGGTCACCGGGGCGGGTATGGCCGCGTGCATCAGCGGAGGGTGACGCGGCTCCCGTGATGTCGTGGTGATCGACGGGAGGCCTGAGGCCTGGCTGCCGAGTGCGTTGAGGAGGGCCTCGACTCCCCAACCCGCGGGCGAGACGGCGCCGGCACCCCGGATCAGGATCGTGTTCGGCATGGCACCTCGCGCTCAGGACCAACGTCGGACCAGGAGGCTCGCGTTCGCGCCACCGAACCCGAACGAGTTGGTCAGCGCGTATTCGAGCGGGAACATCGTGGCTTCGCGCACCAGGCGGAAGGTGCACGCCGGATCGGCCGTCCGCGTGGTGAGCATCGGGGGCAGCCAACCGCCGGCGAGCGACATGAGGCAGATCCCGAACTCGACGGCCCCTGCGGCCCCGAGAAGATGGCCGACCCCCGCCTTGGTGGAACTGACGTGCAGGGACGCCGCGTGATCCCCGGCCCAGCGCGCAATGGCGCGGGCCTCCGAGCCGTCATTGGCAGGCGTGCCCGTGCCGTGCGCGTTCACATAACCGACCGCCCCGGGATCGACCCCGGCAACGGCGCAGGCCTCCCGCATCGAGGCGAACGCCGCGGCGCCGTCCGGTTGCGGTTGGGTCAGGTGATGCAGATCGGTGCGGGTCCCGTAGCCGACAATTTCGCCGAGAACGACCGCGCCTCGTCGTTCCGCGGCCTCGAGGGATTCGAGAACAAACACGGCGGCGCCTTCGCCGAGGGCGAGTCCGTCGCGTTGCGCGTCGAACGGGCGGCAGGTCGTGGTGGACAGGGCCTGGAGACAATCGAACCCGGCAAACACCAACTGGCTGAGGGCCTCATAGCCGCCGGCCACGACGCGCGGCGCGCGGCCGTGCCGAACCAGGTGCCAGGCGTGGCCGATGGCGTTTGCGCCGGACGCGCAGGCGTTGGCGATGAGCGTGACCGGCCCCGAGAAACCGAAGGCGCACTGGGCGTCGATGGCCTGTGATTGGGGTTGGTATTGGACCGCACGGATGGCCTGGCCTCGGCGATGGGCGGGCTGCGCGAGGGCCTGGCGGAAGAACGCTTCGCCCAGCGGCATCTGGCCACTGGTGGTTCCCAGGACGAGAGGAATTCCAGGCGCGGGACGGAGGCGGGACTGCTCGAGTGCCTCGCCCATCGCGGTGATGAGGAAACGCGCGGCGGCATCCAGGCGTCCGAGGGCGCGGTGTCCGAGGATCGTGCCGGGAATCGGGTCGGGCGGCGAAACCTCCGCGGCCCGGTTCACGCGCTGTCCCACGGTTGGAAACCGTGTCACGTCCCGGAATCCTTGTCGGCCGCAGCGGAAACCCTCCACGTTCGCGGCCCAGTCCGCACCGAGGGCCGTGATCATGCCGGCGCCGGTGACGACGACGCGGTGAATGGCGTGGGCCTGGGGAAACGCGGGCATCAGGGGGCGGGATGGGAGGTCGCTTTTCCGGCCCGGATGATACCGCGATAGACGAGGCCGAAGAACACCGCGCCGCAGGCGTTCACGCCGCAGGTGTAGCCGATCTTATAGCTGCGTCCGGCGTTTCTCGCGGCGTAGATCTCGACGTCGAAGCCGAGCAGCAGGCGCGGCAGAGCCATGGGCATGAGCGCGCCATGGACCATGCCTCCAGTGAACCCGGGGAGCTGCCCCGACTCGGCCGCGGAACTCGCGAGCCGGTCCAGCGACCAACCCGAGAACCACAGCCCCGCGGCGACCACGACCAGTCTCAGGGCGAAACGGAGCCTGGGACTGCGGGAGGGGTTGGCTTGAGTTGCCGTCACAGGCATGCGTTGCATTCAGCGTGTTGTTGCGCCATCGCGCCACGCAAGCCGAATGCTTGGATGCACCTACCGCTCTCGCATCCACAGGCTGACGGTAGGGCGTGCACTCCGCTGCGCGCCGTCCTTGCGGACACACCCAAGCACCTCGCCCTCGGAGAGGCCGCCCCGGGACGAGTGCGCGGAGGTCACGACGAAGCGCGGCGACTCACCGCAATCCAACGCCCGGCGTCGAGGACCAGGTGCCAGGCATCTTCCCGGCCGTGATGCGCCAGCGCAGCCAGCGGATCGTGTCGCGGATGGAACGGATCCGACTGCGGCCCTGCTCGCGCGGCAGGACCCGGATGGGAACGTGGAGGATGCGGCAACCGGCCTTGGCGAAGGCGACGATCATCGCGGATTCGATGAGAAAGCCCTCGCCGGCGGGCTGCAGGCGGTTCCAGGTGCTCAATTCGACAAGCCGGAAACCGCATTGTGAATCCGGAACGCGGGCGCCGATACAGCGGGAAAGATCGCGGCTCATCCAGCGGTTGACCTGACGGCGGAGCCACGGGATCGATTCCGCCGAATGCATCCGGTTGCCAATGACCATTTCCGCGCCGCCCAACTCCGCCGCTTCGACGAACACACCGACGTCCTCGACGGAGTGTTGGCCGTCCCCGTCCATGAGGAGGGCCCAATCAAATCGGGCGGATGTCGCGACCTCGATGCCGGCCCGTAGCGCGGCGCCTTTGCCGAGGGTCCGGTCCAGTCGCACCACGGTGGCGCCGGCCTGGCGGGCTTCATCAGCCGTGGCATCGCCCGAACCATCGTCGACCACGATCACAGAGGGCAGGCGGAGCCGCAGGCCGCGGGTGATCGCGCCAATGGTGGCAGCCTCGTTGAGACAGGGGATGATGGCGGCGCAACGCGAGGCCACGGGCATGTGGCGAGCCTGGACGCGGACCGTGCGGAACTCCAGTCCGGCAGATCCGACAACACACTTCGGCACCCGACGTGCGGGACCCGGTCGCTGCGCTCGACACACCGGAGAGCACCGGGCAGATCATCGAGATTGGAGGAGCCGACGTCTTGACCTACGGAGACCTTCTGCGGGGCTACCCGAGGGCTCGCGGTCTGAAGCGATGGTTCGTGCCCGTGCCGGCGCACTTCTCCCGGCTGATTTCGCGGTCTTGCAAGCGGAGCGCTCCCTCCGGGTCATGACGCGAAAAGGTCCTTGCGGGCCTGGCTCGTCAGCAGCGCCACGGCGGGATGTATGATGCGGCGCTCGGCGGTGATCGCATGAAACCGGACGAGGCACTTCCCGGTCCGTCCGATCTCATGGAAGCCATAGCGTCCCATGGCCTCATGCGCTGCGACCGTCGGTACGGCAAGAAAGCCGCGGCCTTCCGAGGCCATCACCTTCAGCAGGGCCAGATCCTCGAATTCCGCGACCACGCGCGGTTGGATGTTCTGGCTCTGAAACCACGCTTCGAGCGTGCGCCGGAAGGGTGTGGTCGCGTCGGGCAACAGGGCCGGTGTGTCATGCAGCGATCCAGGGAAACCGCGCTTGAGGCGCGCAGCCAGGTGCTTCTCGGCACAGAAGGTCGTGCCGGTTTCGCCCAGTGCGTGATTGAAGGTCTTGAAGATGACGCTGCTCGACGCGGGTTCGTCGGCCAGGACGATGTCGAGCCGGTGGGCCGCGAGTTGAGCGAGCAGGTCGTCCATTTTTCCCTCGCGGCAGATCACGTGCAGCGTCTGCGGCAGGGAGAAGACCGGCTTGAGGATCTCGTTGGTCAGCGTCTTCGGGAAGGAATCCACCACTCCGACGCAGAGCCGGAGGGCCTTTACTCCGGGGCGTTGTTTCACGGCGTTGGTCAGCTCGCGGCCGAGGGCGAAAATTTCCTCGGCATAGCCCAGCACGACCTGACCGGCCTCCGTGAGCTTGTTGTTGCGGCCTTCGCGGCGGAACAGCTTCTCGCCCAGGGCGGATTCCAGTTCTCGGACCTGTTCCGAGATCGATGGCGACGAAACATGGAGCTTGGCTGCCGCCCGCGCGAGGCTGCCTTCCTTGGCCACTGTCCAGAAGTAGCGGAGGTGGTGGTAATTGAGCCAATCCATGGGGAACACGATGCTTAGGAGCAACCTAAGAATCCATTCGGGAATGCGAATGAGTTGGACCTCACAAGTTCGCCGATGGTGATACCCGTCAACGCCGTGCTGGCGGCTCACGGTGAACCGCGGGTCCGGCGGAGAATCGGAAAGGCTCGTTATGATCTGGATTCTGTTCGGCTCAACAATGCTCCTGTCGCTGTGGGCAGCGGCGCGGGTGAGGATGGTCTTCAACCTGGTGACCCTCCCGCTCGAGTTCGACGCGTCCCGCCGCGCCAAAGCTGTTCTGGCCGACCTGAACTTCATCGCGCCCGGCGAGGAAGCCATCGCGGTCAACAAGGTTCTCGACGCCGCCGCATGGACTTACGTCGCCGCGTTTGTCACGTCACTGGCCTACCTGTTCTACCACCTCCTGCCCTTGCTGGTCGGTAGCCGGTCTCGCGACTGAATCTCGCATGTAATGCCTCCAAACCAGAAACCTACCACCTGCACCACCTGCCGATCCCGCCATGAAACTGACGCTTCAGCACACCAGCATCCGGTCCACTGACCCGCTCGATTCCTGGATCGAACACCGGATCTTTGAACTCGAGCGGCGCCTCCGCATCGACGAGGCCAGCGTGCGTCTGGCGCACCGTCCGGAGTTGAGCCCTCCCTACGAGGTGGCAGTCCATCTCGTCACTCCGGGTCCGGATGTTCTGGCCACCGGGCGTGATCACACGTTGCGGGCTGCCTTCGGCAAGGTGATGGCGGAGCTTGAGGAACGCATCACGAACCGCACGACCCGGCACCGGGAACGCGCCCGCACGGCCGCGTCCCGCCCCCGTGGTCGATCCTGAACTCAAGCTACTCTCATCCTTCGACCCGCATTTCCCATGAAAGGCTCGTTCAAGCCGGACGGTTTCTCGGCATCGATGTCCAAGTCCACTTCACCTTCCTTCTCTTGGTCGCGGTCGTCGCGGTGGCCCAGTGGCTCGCAGGAGGGCTTTCCGGTGATCGACGATGACAATTGTCCCGTCGGTTTCATGACTCGGGAACGGTTGTTCACTGCCTTGCGCGAGTTTGGCGAAGACGCCCGGGTGGCCACCGCCATGGATTGTTCCCTGCTGGTCGCGGAACCCGACGAAGCACTCGAGACCGTTGTGCACCGAGGGGAAGCGGAGCCGTCCAGAGCCATCTTGGTGGTTCATCACGGGCAATTCACCGGACTGCTGACCCAGGAGAATATCGCCGAGTTATACGGCATAATGTCGGCCATCGGTTCCGGTAGACGTGGCCGAAGCCTGCTTCGGAGGACCCGGGAGGTGCGTCAGAAACGGAGTCCAAGATTTAGCGTCGCGACTCCTGGCATCCCTCCTGTCCTCAGCGTCACCCAACCTGCTCACTCTCCCCTCCATGACTGAACAACCGCTGCTCTGGATCGGCTTCAACCTGTTCGTGCTGGCGATGCTGGCGGTGGATCTCGGGGTGTTCCACCGGACCGCACACGCGGTGACGTTCAGGGAATCCGTGGCCTGGACCTGCATCTGGGTCGTGCTGGCGCTGCTGTTCAATCTGGGCATCTGGCATTTCTCCGGTTCACAGAAGGCGCTGCAATTCTTCACCGGCTACCTCATCGAGAAATCGTTGAGCGTGGACAACGTCTTCGTGTTTGCGTTGCTCTTCTCGTACTTCGCGGTGCCGGCGACGTACCAGCATAAGGTTCTGTTCTGGGGCATCCTCGGTGCGCTCGTCATGCGGGCGATCATGATTGTGCTCGGCGCGGCGCTGATCGCGAAGTTCGCGTGGATCATCTACGTGTTCGGCGGGTTCCTCATTCTCACCGGCATCAAGATGATCGTGAAGCGCGAGGAGGAGATCCACCCCGAGCGCAACCCGGTGGTGAAGGCCTTCAAGAAGCTGATGCCGGTGACCGCCGATTACCGCCAGGACCGCTTCTTCGTCCGCGAGGACGGCGTCCGCAAGGCCACCCCCCTGTTCGTCGTGCTGCTGCTCGTGGAGATCTCCGATGTGATCTTCGCCGTGGATTCCATTCCCGCGATCTTCGCCGTGACGACGGATCCCTTCATCGTCTACACGTCGAACGTCTTCGCCATCCTGGGGCTGCGTTCGCTCTACTTTGCCCTGGCCGGGGTGATGGACAAGTTCCACTACCTCAAGATCGGGCTCGGTGTCGTGCTGACGTTCGTGGGCGTGAAGATGATCCTCGCGCACACCGCGTGGAAGATCGACACACTCATCTCGCTCGGCGTGATCGTGCTGATCCTGCTGGCTTCGGTCGTGATGTCGCTCCTGCGGCCGAAGCGGCGGGTCCTGCCTGCCGTCTCCGCCCAACCGCTGGCATGAGCATGATCCGGTGGGCGAGACAGCTGACCGAATCCTCCGCGTTCCGGGCGTTCATGATCTCGGTGATCGTGCTCGCGGGCATGCTGGTGGGTCTGGAGACCAGCCCCGCGATCATGGCGCGGCACGGTACCCTGCTGCAATCGATCGACCGGGCAGTTTTGGCCGTCTTCATCGTCGAGATCGCGTTGAAGCTCGTGGCCCACGGTCGCCGCCCATTCGCTTTCTTCCGGGATGGATGGAATTCCTTCGATTGCATCGTCGTCGCCTTGTGCCTCCTTCCTGCCACCGGACCGTTCGCCGCCGTCTTCCGCCTGGCGCGGGTCCTGCGGCTGCTGCGACTGGTGACCGCCCTGCCCAAGCTGCAATTGCTGGTCAGTGCCCTGTTCAAGAGCCTTTCGGCCATGGGGTATGTCAGCCTGCTCCTGGCTCTGCTGTTCTATGTCTACGCGGTGGCGGGAGTGCATCTGTTCGGTCGCGTCGTCCCCGACGAATTCGGCACGCTTCCGGCGGCCCTCACTCTCGACGTCGAGTCGGCCGCCGAGGTGCGCGTGGCTTCGGATCCCGCGTGGACCAAACGCTTGGAGCGTC
>CAIMTB010000281.1 GCA_903844265.1 uncultured Verrucomicrobiota bacterium | reverse complement strand
TCCGATTACACCGCCTTCTTCTACATCGGCGAACTCATCGAATACGACCGCACCACCAGGATCTTCACCAACCCCGCCCACCAAAAAACCGAGGACTACGTCACCGGCCGATTTGGCTGAGCGGCCTGCCGTGCCGCGTGTCGGGGTTTGAGTGAAACGCCCCCGGACGAGCATCCAGACCCAGACTCCAGACCTTGAACCCAGCCCCCTCCCGCGAGATGACCCATTTCGAATCCAGCATTGAAGGCCTGCGTGAGCGTCTGCTCTCCATGGCCAGCCACGCCGCGAACAACGTCCGACTCGCGATGAAGGCCCTCATCGAACGGGACGACGACCAGGCGATGCGTGTCGAGGAAGCCGACAACATCCTCGACTCTTTCGAGAAAGAAATCGACGAGGTCGCCATCCAGCTCCTCCTCCGTGCCCCCCTCGCCCGGGACCTGAGATTCATCATGATAGCCACCCGGCTCGGGCACGACCTCGAGCGCGTTGGCGACGAGGCGACCGCCATCGCCCGGCGTTCCCGTGATCTCAGCCGCGAACCCCAGCTCAAGCCCTACGTGGACCTGCCGCGCATGGCCCAGATGGTCCTCGAGATGCTCGGCACCGCCATCGAGGCGTTCGTTCGCGGAGACGGAGAACTCGCGCGGTCGATCATCCCCCGCGACAAGGAAGTCGACCTGCTGAACAAGCAATTGCAGCGCGAACTCACCCGTTTCATCGCGGAAGACCCGGCAAACATCACCCGGTGCCTGAACCTGATGGCCATCTCCAAACGCCTCGAACGAATCGGCGACCACGCCAAGAACATCGCCGAGGAAGTGGTCTATCTCTGCGAGGCACGGGACATCCGCCACACCCAACGCAACCCGAACGCCACCGGCGCCCCTGCCGCACCCTGACCACCCAGAATCCCGGGTCGAATGCGTGAAGCGTGAAGCGTGAAGCGTGGAGCCTGGAGGCCGAGGTCGAAGGGACGACGGCCCGGAGCCCCGCCTCACATGTCCAGCGGTCCCGCCATGCGATCGCCATCGAGCGCGTAGATGCCGACAAGATAGCCGTTCTCGTACATCTCACCGACCTTCAGCTTCCCGAAGAGCGTGACCGGCTGGTCCATGATCGGCTTCACGCCCCCACCCACCATCTTCACGCTCACCCATTCGTTGATGCGCGGCACGCTGCCGTAGCAACACATCGACTGGTCCCGCATGATGAGCAACTCGGTCACGAGCCCCTTCTCCACCTTCAGCGGAAGCATGAAGCCCTTCAACGAAATGAGCCGGTTGTTCAACGCCCGGATCGCATCCGGGATCTGCGCCGAGGCCTGCGTCGTCGCCACGGTGTTCGTGTCCACGGGCCCATCGGGAAGGGTGTATTGAAACGACGAAAGCTTGTCGAAACCCAACACGAGCGTATCTCCGCTGACCGCAGAAACCGCGGTGTTCGCGCCGCCGCCTGAAGCCGAGGCCGCGACCGGAGCCGGAACCGGGACCGCGCTGGCGACCGCGACAACCCCCGTCGCCGCCGCAGGGGAGTTCGACGCTGGAACTGCATTCGTAATCACCGCGATCGGCCCGGCAAGCTTGCCAATCGGCTCCCCACGGATGGGTTCGCCTTTCACTGAAGCCCCCGCCGGCGCCACAGCCGCGGTTCTTGCCTCCTCACGACCACAACCGCCCACCATGGCCGCGACACAGACCAGCGACACCCCAGTGGACACGCGGACCGCGGAAACCGTGATGCGCCCTTTCATTCGGGTACAACGCTAGGCACGGCACGGCGAGCCACTCAAGACGCAAGACCGGAACAAATCGGAGCGATGGAGAAGCGGGCCAGTCGCTACCCACAACCCGTGGATGCACCGGTGGAGGGTCCCGCTCCGTCGCGACACTCGCTTTCCGCGCCCGGCCCCGGTAGAACAACCCAACGCCTCCGCTCACCGCATTCGTTCAACCACGACCATGAACCGTCGCGAATTCCTCAAGACATCGTCCGCAGCCGTCGCCACCGTGGCCGCAGCCGCGACCTACGTCCCCACCACCTTCGCCGCCGACAAAGTCCGCCGCGTCGGCCTCATCGGCCCCGGTTGGTACGGCAAAGGGTCGCTCTTCCGACTCCTCCAAGTCGCGCCCGCGGAGGTCGTGTCCCTGTGCGACGTCGACAAGACCATGCTCGCCGCCGCCGCCGACATGGTGGCTGAACGCCAGCAATCGAAGAAGAAGCCACGCCTGTACGGCGACTACCGGGAGATGCTCAAGGAGAAGGACCTCGACATCGTCATGGTCTCCACACCCGACCACTGGCACGCGCTCCCTGCCATCGCCGCCATGCAGTCCGGCGCCGATGTCTACGTGGAGAAACCCACCGCCACCGACATCATCGAAAGCCAGTCGATGGTCGCCGCCGCCCGCAAATACAACCGTGTCGTCCAGGTCAACACGCAGCGCCGCAGCACACCTCACCTCATCGAGGCGGTGAACGACATCATCAAGCCCGGCAAACTCGGCAAGATCTATCACGTCGACGTCTGCTGCTACTGGCACATGCGCAACGGGGACACCACCGCCACCGCCCCGGACACGGCGCCCCCCGATTCGCTCGATTACGACATGTGGACCGGTCCCGCCCCGAAACGGCCGTACACCCGCATCAACCATCCCCGCGGCTGGCGCGCCTTCACCGAATACGGCAACGGCATCGTGGGCGACATGTGCGTGCACATGCTCGACATGGTCCGGTGGATGCTCGACCTCGGCTGGCCCAAGACCGTCACGTCCTGGGGCGGCATCCTCCATGACCGCGGCGGTCGCGCAAACATCAGCGACACCCAGACCGCGACCTTCGAGTTCGACAACCTCCAGGTCGTCTGGAACCACCGCACCTGGGGCCCCATGCCCGACCCCGAGTGGCCGTGGTCCGCGACCATCTACGGCGAGAAGGGCGTGCTGAAGGCCAGCGTCTACAAATACGAATTCACCCCCAACGACGGCGGCCCGAAGAAGTCCGCCGAGGCCGTCCTGGAATACGACAAGTATCCGGAGGACAAGACCGAGAAGGATCTCGAGCGCCATGTCGCCTCCGCCATGCGCGGGCACTGGCGCAATTACCTGTCCTGCGTCGACCAGCGCACCCGTCCCGTCGCGGACATCGAACACGCCCACGTCTCCAGCTCGGCCTGCATCCTGGCCAACATGTCCGCCAAACTCGGGCGCACATTGAAGTGGGACCCGGCCACGCATACCTGCGTGGGTGATGCCGAGGCCACGGCCCAACTGCGCCGGCCGTACCGCGCCCCGTGGGTGCATCCGGAACCGGACAAGGTGTGAGAGCTGTCCATGAACCGCAAAGGTAGGGCGGGCGGTCCCTCGCGTTTTGATGATTCCAACCCCAGCGGGGTTGCGTCATGCCAAGGGATGCGCCCGCAATGACTTCTCCCCGCAACGGCGTTGGCGTGGTCGGCAACCGCCGCCTGGCCATGACCCTCACCGCGGCGCTCCTCGGCTGGATGTTCGACGGCATGGAGATGGGCATCTTCCCTCTCGTCGCCCGCCCCGCCCTGCAGCACATGCAGGCGCTCTCCGCCGTGGTCGACGAAGGATTCGTTCAACGCTGGATGGGCATCGTCACGGCGGCCTTCCTGCTCGGAGCCGCCGCGGGCGGGCTGGTCTTCGGATGGCTCGGCGACCGCATCGGACGCGTGCGCGCCATGACCGCAAGCATCCTGGGTTACTCCGTCTTCACGGGGCTCTGCTACTTCGCCGCGGTGCCATGGCAACTCGCGGTCATGCGCTTCATCGCAGCCCTCGGCATGGGCGGCGAATGGGCGCTCGGCGTGGCGCTGGTCATGGAAAGCTGGCCCGAGAACCGGCGCCCCCTCCTCGCAGGGTTGATCGGGGCCGCGGCCAATTTCGGCTACTGCTTCATCGCCATCCTCGCCGTCGGCATCCATATCACGCCCGATTCCTGGCGGTGGGTCATGATGGTCGGAGCCGCGCCCGCAGCCCTCACGTTCTTCATCCGGCTCTTCGTCCCCGAGTCCGAGCGCTGGCGTTCGTCCGTCCGCCACGAAGCCGCGCATCCACTCCGCGAAATCCTCGGCCCGGCCCTGCTCCCACGCACGCTGCTCGCCATCGCCCTCGCATCGATTCCACTTGTGGTCACATGGGGCATCGTCCAGTGGATCCCGATGTGGGCCGACCAGATGACCGGAGGCAAGCGGCCCGAGGTGAAGGCCTTCATCCAACTCTCCCAATCCGGCGGAGCCGTCATCGGCAGCTTCGTCGCACCCATGCTCGGGATCTGGCTCGGACGCCGCATCATCTACGCCGGCATGTGCGCCGCCGCCCTCGCCGTGTGCCTCACGCTGTTCCGCGGGGTCCACACATTCGGAGCGGAGTTCCTGGTGATGGTCTCGCTCGTTGGCGCCACCACCGCCGCGTTCTACGGCTGGCTTCCGCTCTACCTCCCCGAGCTCTTTCCCACCCGCGCCCGCGCCACCGGCCAGGGGCTCGCCTTCAATTTCGGCCGCGTCCTCGCCGCCCTCGGCGCGTGGCAGATGCCCACGCTCATGGCCTGGTTCGACCGCAGTTATCCCAAGGCCGGGGCTACGCTCGTCCTCGTCTACCTCGTCGGGATCGCGCTCATCTACTTCGCCCCGGAAACGAAGGACAAACCCCTGCCGGAGTGATTTGGGGTGCGGTGCTCGCATTTGACGCCCCGCCCACCGCTCCGCACAGTCCCCGGCCCGATGGCGCACATCCACGAAAAGATCGACTTCACAGTGGCCATCTTCGTCGTCCAGGACGACCGCGTGCTCCTCATCCTGCACCGGAACCTCAAAAAATGGCTGCCTCTCGGCGGTCACATCGAGCTCGACGAAGACCCGGAACAGGCCGCGTTGCGCGAGGCCAAGGAGGAGAGCGGTCTCGATGTCGAACTCCTCGGTGAGCGCCCACCCACCACCGAACCCGGAACGCGCGCGCTCATTGCGCCGCGGTTCCTCGACATCCACCGCATCCACGAAACCCACGAGCACATCGGCATGATTTATTTCGCCCGCCCCATCGGCGGTTCGCTCGCCCTCGCTGAAGAGGAACACCACGACATCCGTTGGTGCTCTGACGCCGGCCTGGACGAGCTCCAACCTCCCATGTCGAACGCGGTGAAATGGTACTGCAGACAGGCGCTGCGGGAGGCGGGAGGGCCTCGGGTTTCCAGCCTCTGACCCTGGCCCCCCGTGCTCTCTCCCCGCATCAAGACCGGCGCGTTCATCCTTGAGGGACTGAACTCGGTCACGGTCACCTTCTATTTCTATTTCATCTTCTGGTTCCTCAAGACCGAGTACGGATTCGGCAGCCGCGAGAACCTGCTTTGGGCGGTCGGGAACGGACTGGTCTATGTCATCGGCTCGCTCCAGGGCGGGCGCTATGGGCAGCGACGCGGCTATCTGCGCGCGATGAGGATCGGTTTCGCGGGAATGGCGGCCTGCTTCCTGGCTGGCTGGCTGGTGAATCTCGCCGGCTGGCCGCGGAACATCGAGGTGCCAGTCCAGGTGGTGATCATGGTCCTCGCGACTTTCGCCGTCTGCTTCACCTGGCCCAACCTCGAGGCCCTCGTCGCCGAAGGCGAACCACCCCGGCGCCTCCAGCGATTCATCGGAATCTACAACCTCGTCTGGTCCGGCGTCGGAGCCGTTACCTATTTTGCCGGGGGCGCCCTGATCACCACGTTCGGCGCCAGGAACATCATCTTCCTTGCCCCGACGCTCGTCCTGGCGGTCCAGTACGTCATCGTCAGGTCCTTGAGTCGCGAGGCGGGCGACGCCCTCCCCACGAACTGTGAAGGTAGAGCGGGCAGTCCCTCGCCCGCCGCCCTGTCGGCGCCACCCGATGGTGAGCCTTCCAAGGCCGGCGCGCAGCGGAGTGCGCGCCCTACCGCCTGCCCCGGTTCAGGGTCCCAATGCGTGTCCGATTCTTCGAAAACTTCCCTCCCCACGAATGCCGGCCACCCGCATCCGGGGGTCGGACAACCGGAATCGGAGCATGGACATCGTCACGCTCCACTCCCGGCTCGAACCTTCCTCCTGATGTCGTGGATCGCCAACCCATGCGCCTACGTCGCCATCAATACCGCGATCCCGCTCATCCCAACACTGGCCGAACGCCTCGGGCTCGACACCCGGACCGCCGGTTTCTTCTGCTCGATCTGGCTCTTCACCCGGACCGCGACGTTCATCGCGCTCTGGCAATGGAACGGTTGGCATTACCGGTTCCGCTGGCTCGCCGGATCCTACATCGCCGCGATCGTGGGATTCCTCTCCATCTTCCTCAGCGCCGCGTTCCCCTCCTTCGACCGCACCACCGCCCTTCTGCTCTCGTCGATCGCGCAGGTCGTCTTCGGCATCGGCATCGGCCTGATTTATTACTCGTCGCTTTTCTACTCGATGGACGTGGGCGACACGAAGGGAGACCACGGCGGCATCCACGAAGCCGCGATCGGCGCCGGCATCCTCGGAGGCCCGCTGGTCGGCGCGATCGCGGTCTACGCGGTCCCATCGAGCGCCATGGCACCCGCATGGGCTGTCAGCGCCGTGCTCCTCGTCGGCCTCGGGGTTCTCATCCGAATGCGATACCGGCCGAAGCGGTGTTGAACGCATCACGACAGCAACCGCACATTTCGTTGACGTCCTCTCCCGACGGCTTCTATAAGCCGCGCATGTCCCGCACGCCCCTGCAGCGTTCCCACCACGCCATCGCAGTCCTCGCCTCGCTGCTGGTTGGCTGCGCCTCCAACCCCCGCACCCCCACCCATCCCAAAGCGTCCCAGCCCATGATCGAATCCAAGGATTTCGGCAAAACCGCCGACGGAGCGACGGTCCGGATCTTCACCCTCCGCAATCGTCACGGGGCCTTCGTGAAGGTGACCACCTACGGCGCGATGTTCACCGAACTGCACATGCCCGACCGCAACGGCCGGCTCGGCGACGTCGTTCTGGGATTCGATTCCTTCGAGCCTTACGCCAAGGGGCATCCCTTCTTCGGCAACACCACGGGCCGCTATGCCAACCGCATCGCCGGAGCGCGGTTCTCACTCGACGGCGTCACGTATACCCTCGCCGCCAACAACGGCCCGAACCATCTCCACGGCGGCCTCCGCGCCCTCGACAAGCAGAACTGGGAACCCGAGCCCGTCGAAACTCCCGCCGGCCCCTCCCTCCGCCTCCATCACCGCAGCCCCGACGGCGCTGAAGGTTACCCCGGCACGCTGGACCTCACGGTCACTTACACACTCACCCACGACAACGAACTGCGCATCGACTACGAGGCCACGACCGACAAGCCCACCGTCATCAACCTCACCAACCACGCCTACTTCAACCTCCACGGCGACGGCTCCGGGGATGTCCTCGGCCACGTTCTGCGCCTCCACGCCGACCGCTACACACCCGCCGACGAAACACTCATTCCCCTCGGTGAACTGCGGTCCGTCGCCGGAACCCCACTCGACTTCCGCCAGCCCACGCCCATCGGCGCCCGCTGGAACCAGCTCCCCGACAGCCTCAAGGGCTACGACCACAACTTCGCCCTCAACAACTGGCTGCCCAACAAGCTCACCCCCTGCGCCGAACTCCACGACCCCCTGTCCGGCCGCACCATGACCGTCAGAACCACCGAACCCGGCGTCCAAATCTACACCGCCATCCACCTCCGCGAAGTGACCGGAAAAGGCGGCATGGCGTATCACCCCGCAAGCGCGGTCTGCCTGGAAACCCAACATTTCCCCGATTCACCCAACAAACCCCAGTTCCCCACCACCGTGCTCAGACCCGGCCAGACCTTCCGCTCCACCACGGTCTACGGATTCTCGGCCAGATGAACCGCCCCGGCGGGCGCCCTGGATTCCCCGCAGCGACATCGCCAGAATATCTCGCCGCATAAGGGAATGACTCAACGACCATCCCGTCCACCCCGTACGGCGATTCATTAGAAAACTCGTGCATCGGGGAGTGATTGCTCCCAAAACTGCCGCCCTACAGATGGCCAACGTCCGACCCTTTGCCGCCCTGCGACCGAAAAGTTCGCTCGCCTCGCGAATCTGCGAACTACCGTACGACGTGATGTCGTCTGAGGAGGCGCGCACGATCGCAAGCGGGAACCCGCTGAGTTTCCTCCACGTCAGCAAGCCGGAGATCGATCTTCCGACCGGCACGGATCTGTACAGCGCCGAGGTCTACGCGAAGGGGCGGGAGAACTTTGATCGCCTGGCCCGCGAGGGGGCGCTGGTCCAGGATTCACAACCCTGCTTCTACCTGTACAGGCAGGTCATGGGAACCCACAACCAGATCGGAGTCGTGGCCTCGGCGAGTTGCCAGGAGTACCTCGACGGGATCATCAAGAAGCACGAACTCACCCGTGTGGATAAGGAGGACGACCGCGTCCACCATATCGAGACGCTGGGCTCCCAGACCGGGCCTGTTTTCCTGACCTACCGGGCAGACGCTTCGATCGATGCCTTTGTGGCACGAAGCATCACGCGCAGTCCGGACATCGACTTCACGGCCGCGGACAGGGTGCGCCATTCGTCGTGGCGCATTTCCGACGCTGCGGAAATTCAGTTTCTGGCCGAGGCGTTTTCCCGGATCCCGGCGTTGTACATCGCCGACGGCCACCATCGGAGTGCGGCCGCGGCGAGGGTGTATCAGTCCCGAAAAGGGGCAGGAGCAAGCGCGGGATTCCTGACGGTGATCTTCCCGCACAACCAGATGCAGATCCTGCCGTACAACCGGCTGATCAAGGATCTCGAGGGGATGAACGAGGACACCTTTCTGTCGAAGCTGGGTGCCTTCTTCAACTTCGAGCCGCTCGGGGCTTCCGCCCAGCCCCGCAGGCACCAGATCGGGCTCTTCATCGGAGGCCGCTGGGTGACTCTCCGATTCCGACCCGAACTCACCGCGTCGGCCAATCCCATCGAGCGCCTCGACGTCACGCTCCTGCAGGAGCGCGTGCTCGGGCCGTTGCTGGGGATCAACGACCCCAGGACCAGCAAACGCATCCATTTCGTCGGCGGCATCCGCGGGACCTGCGAACTCGAGAAACTCGTCATAAATGGCGAGTACGCCTGCGCGTTCAGCATGTTCCCCACGAGCGTCGAAGACCTGATGTCGATCGCAGACGCCGGTGGAATCATGCCGCCGAAGAGCACCTGGTTCGAACCCAAGCTCCGCGACGCGATGTTCTGTCACGGAATTTAGACCTCGGGAACAGCAAGGGCAGCAGTCCCTTGCGCCGCCATCAGGTTGCACCTTCGCTGCCACGGCTCGCGTTTCCCATCTCGCGGCCGCGACGAAGCGCGGGCACCCGATGAGTGCGGACCCTTCGCACAACCGCCGAAAAGCGACCCAGACACGTTGACACCCCTGCACCTCCGTTTCTAGGGTCACCCGGTTGCCGCCGAGCCAGTGCCGGGGGTGTTCTCGTCCCGAGAACCCTGCGCTGTTCGCCTCAGGGGAGTGCTTGAACCCGCACACCGATTCCGTTGTCGGAATCCCCGGATGCCGCCAGGCGCTCCTCATTTCCCATGAATACGATTCTCGTCGGCGCCCAGTGGGGCGACGAAGGCAAAGGCAAGATCATCGACGTCCTGACCGAGCAGGCCGATATCGTCGTCCGCACCCAGGGCGGCAATAACGCAGGCCATACCGTCTACCTTGGCCCCAAGAAATACGTCCTCCATCTCATCCCCTCCGGCATCCTCCGGCCGGGCAAGGTCTGTGTCATCGGCAATGGCGTCGTCATCGATCCCATCGGGCTGGTCGCAGAGATTGACGGGCTCGAGAAACTCGGCGTCGCCGTCTCCCCCGACAACCTGCGCCTCTCCGAAACCGCGCATGTCGTGTTCCCGTGGCACCGCGAACTCGACGCCCAGCGCGAAGTCCGCAAGGGCCAGGGCAAGATCGGCACCACAAAGCGCGGCATCGGCCCCACCTACGGCGACAAGGCCGCCCGCGTCGGGCTCCGCGTCATCGACCTCCTGAATGGCGCCCGATTCCCGGATCGCCTCCGCGAACGGTTGTCCGAGAACAATGAGGTCCTCAAGGCCCTCGGAGCCGCACCCATCGATTACGATTCGCTCCTGCGCGATTACACCACCGCCGCCAATCGCCTCCGCCCCTACGTCGCCAACACCGTCCTGTATCTCCACGAATCCACGCGGCGCGGCGCCAATATCCTCTTCGAAGGCGCCCAAGGCACGTTCCTCGACATCGACCACGGCACCTACCCCTACGTCACCTCGTCGAATACCACCTCCGGCGGCGCCTGCACCGGCTCCGGCGTCCCCCCCAACCGCATGGACCGCGTGGTCGGCGTCATGAAAGCCTACACCACCCGCGTCGGTGAAGGCCCGCTCCCCAGCGAAAACGCCGTCATCAGCGACCTCCTCCACGGACTCG
The DNA here is from genome assembly GCA_903844265.1 of uncultured Verrucomicrobiota bacterium. Lineage (GTDB taxonomy): Bacteria > Verrucomicrobiota > Verrucomicrobiia > Limisphaerales > CAIMTB01 > CAIMTB01. The sequence continues at coordinate 4,036 of CAIMTB010000281.1, read as the reverse complement.
GCCGCGAATTCGGCGCCACCACCGGCCGCGCCCGCCGCTGCGGATGGTTCGATGCCGTCGTCACCCGCCACGCCTGCATGGTCAACGGCCTCGACGAACTCGCCATCACCAACATCGACGGCCTCGATACCGTCACCACCATCCGCGTCTGCATCGGCTATCGCCTCGACGACCAGATCCTCCATCACGTCCCCGCCGACATCGAGGTCTTCAGCCGTTGCGAGGCCGTCTACGAGGAATTCCCCGGCTGGCTGACCCCGACCCATACCCTCTCCCGATGGGAAGATCTCCCCGTCAATTGCCGGCACTACCTCCTCAGCATCGCCCAGCTTACCGGCGCCCGACTTACCGTCGCCAGCGTCGGACCCGCGCGCGAACAGACACTCTTCGTGTGACCGCCTGAGTTGCCTGTCTGCAGCCGGGAAACCGGCACCGCGACAAGCCAGCAAGCCATGAGCCCGTGAGCACGCCCTCCCCCCACCTGAGCCAGGAGGCACGCGCAAGCCTGCCCCAGCACGTGGCCATGATCATGGATGGCAACGGGCGCTGGGCCAAGAAACGCGGCCTTCCCCGCGTCGAAGGCCATCGCCAGGGCGCCGAGTCCGTACGAGCCATCGTCCGCGCTGCCGGCGAAATAGGGATCCGCTATCTCACGCTCTACGCCTTCTCAGTCGAGAATTGGAACCGCCCGAAGGATGAGGTCGATACCCTCATGAAATACCTGGCGAGGTATCTCAAGAACGAGATCGGCGAACTCGACCGCAGCAACGTCCGACTCGAGGCCGTCGGCCAGATCTGGCGCCTGCCCGAGGCCGTCCAGGAACAACTGAAGAAAACCAAGGCTGCCCTCGCGAAAAACCAGGGACTCACCCTCATCCTCGCCCTGAGCTACGGCGGCCGTACCGAGATCGTCGATGCCGTCCGCGAGATCGCCGCCAAGGTTCGCTCGGGCAGCATCGAACCCGCCGAAATCACCGAACGCGTCGTCGCCGAGCACCTCTACACCCGGCACTGGCCCGATCCCGACCTCCTCATCCGCACCAGCGGCGAACTGAGGGTCAGCAATTTTCTTCTCTGGCAGATCTCCTACGCCGAGTTTGTGGTCACCGACACGCTCTGGCCCGAGTTCCGCAAACCCCAACTCCACGCCGCGCTCGAGGAATATACCCGGCGCCACCGGAGGTTCGGCGGCCTCTGAGCCGACGATGCGGCACTGGGGGAACCAGCGCGCTCCCCATTCCTCGCCGGACGTTGCAGCTCAGGCTTTCAAGGCCTCGATCAGGAGCCTGAAGTCTTCGCCCAATCCCGGCATCCGCTCCCGAACTGCCACGATGTCATCGGCACGCGCACACCGTTCCATCTCCGAGGCGCTGGCGCGCAACGCCTCGCCCCCCACACTGCCAGCCGCACCCTTGATCGAGTGGGCCAACTGTCTGACGGAAGGAAGTTCACCACGGTTCACATGCTCACGGAGTTGACCGAGTTGTGCCGGCATTTCCTCCAGAAACGAATCCAGGATCGCCTGCACGAGAGTCTCATCCCCCATGGCGCGGCTCAGAAAAGCGGCACGATCAAACACCGGCGGCGGGGTGGACTCCTTCAGCCCCGCGTCGATGCCCGCAGGTCCTGCGCTCGCAGGCAGGCCGATGCCCGGAGTTGCCGGGACGCCCTCTGTTGGGGTGGGGACGATCCATCGAACCAGCACGGCCTCAAGATCCCGCGGATCAACCGGTTTCGAGAGATAGTCGTTCATGCCGGCTTCAACGCATTTATACCGGTCCCGTGGAAGCGCGTGCGCGGTCATGGCAACGATGGGAATGGGGCGGACCGGGTTTGACCGGCCTGCGAAACCCGTGACCGACGATCCTGGAACCGCGGCCTTGGCCTCCCGGTCCCGGATCAGGCGAGTGGCCTCCATGCCGTCCATGACAGGCATCTGAACATCCATCAATATCAGGTCATAGGACTCCCGATCGAGAACCTCAAGGACCTCCTGCCCGTGGGTGACCGCATCCACGCGGAACCCCAACTTGCCAAGAATCCCGATCGCAACCTGCTGGTTGGTCAAGTTGTCCTCGGCCAGCAGGATGCGGGCCTTTCGCGGAAGCCGGGCGGCTGTCGCGGTCGACGATGCGGCAGGTGAGTCGGCCGGCGGCGTTTCATCTGAAAGCAGATGCAGCAGACACGCCTCCAGTTCCCCGTGACGCACGGGTTTCATCAGACAAGTCGCCTCTGCTTCGCCAACCGGGCCCGGGCCACCATTCCTTCCCCCCAGCGAGGCCATGAGAACAAGCTTCGTGGAAGCAAAACGCGGGTCACCACGGATCGCGCCTGTCAGCTCAGCACCGTCCGGGCCCCGCACTTGAGAGTCGACGAGCGCCACACGGAAGGGCTCGCCCTGCTGGTGGGCGAGACGAAGGGCAAGGAGGGCAGCAGGCCCGTCCGCAGCGGTGGCGGATCGGAACCCACGGAAATCGAGCCACTCCCGGAGGGCATTCCGCTGGCTGGCGTTGCGCTCCACCACGAGAATTCGCAGGTCGCGCAAGGCCGCCGGCAGGCGCCGCGGTATCCGGGCGGAGGGCTGGAGACCGAAGCGGGCCGTGAACCAGAATTCCGAGCCGCTGCCCGGATCGCTCCGCACACCAATCGCCCCCCCCATGAGCGTCGCGAGCTGCCGAGAAATGGCGAGACCCAGACCGGTGCCGCCATAGTTGCGAGTCACCGATGCGTCAACCTGGCTGAACTTCTCGAAGAGAAGCCCGAGCTTGTCCTCGGGAATGCCGATCCCAGTGTCGGTCACGGAAAAGCGAAGGAGGACCTCGGAGTCGCCCATGGACTCGAGAACGACGTGGACTGCGACCTCGCCCTTGCGGGTGAACTTGATCGCGTTTCCCACCAGGTTGACAAGTACCTGCCGAAGGCGTCCAGGGTCCCCGCGCAGCAGAATCGGCACACCCGAGGTGATCGAGCAGATGAACTCCAGACCCTTCTCCCCAGCCCGGAAAGCCATCATCCCGCTGAGACCGTCGAGGACGGACTCCAGGTCGAAATCAACCGTCTCCAAATCGAGCCGCCCCGCCTCGACCTTCGAGAAATCCAGGATGTCGTTGACGAGTTGAAGCAGTGTCCGGGCGCTCGCATCGACCGTCTCGGCGTAATGCCGCTGGGTCTCGTCGAGGTGGGAGTCGAGGAGCAATCCGCTCATGCCGATGATGCCGTTCATCGGGGTGCGGATCTCGTGGCTCATGTTGGCGAGAAACTCGCTCTTCGCCGCACTCGCCTGCTCGGCCTTCGAAGCCATCGACTGCGCCAGGCTCATGGCCGCCTCAAGCGATCGATTGGTATTGAGGAGTTCACGCTCCGCCTGGATGCGCTCGGTCACGTCCACGACGATGGAATGGAGCACGCGCCGCAGGCCGATCTGGATATGGCTCGCGAACACCTCGACCTCGCGCAGGGAATTATTCGCGAGCCGATGCTGGAAGCGGAACACCGAACCACTGTCCTTCGGCACGGACGCCATCGCCTCGTGAATCAGGACCGTCGGGAGGGTGTTGATCTCCTGGATCGACATCTCCAGAAGGCGCGCAGACGGATGACCGTAGAACAAAATTGCAGCCTTGTTGGCATCAATGATCCGGCCGCTTTCGGGCTCGATGAGCAGCATCACCGCCGAGCTTTCACTGAACTGTCGCTGGTACGATTCCTTGCTCTCGAACAACTCGCGGGTGCGCGTCTGGACTTCGCGCTCAAGCACGGTTCGCCGATTGACCAGCATCCCCACAAACCCCGTCAGCATGCACGTCACCATCAGCCCGGTAAGCCCCACCATCTGGGCCTGCCGAAGCGGGTGGTCCGCCAGGTAGGCGGGCTCGGCCTGGACCACGATCGCGTAGCACCTCCCAAAAATGAAGATCGGCAGGGTCACGCTCAGCTCAGGGGCCACCGACTCCTGCCAATCATCGCCACGCCTGCCCCTCAAGCCCTCGTCAGACGTGGCGAGAAGCACCCGCGGACGGCCCGCCTCCAGCTCGAT
>CAIMTB010000280.1 GCA_903844265.1 uncultured Verrucomicrobiota bacterium | reverse complement strand
GGATCTGGATCTTGAAGCCGCCGGCGTTTCCGAGTCCGCGGAGCGAGGGTGGAGGGAGGACGAGGACGCGGCCTTCCTGGATGGCTCCGAATTTCTTCCGCAGGGTGGCGAGCATGGCTTCGCCACGCAGGGCGGGGTCGCGGCGGTTTGGGAAGTCGTCGAGGATGAGGAATGCGGCGCCGACGTTGGGTTGGTTGGCCTGGAGGACGGAGGAGTAGCCGGAGATCGCGAAGGTGTGGGCGATCCCCGGGATTTCACGGGCCATCGAGTCGGCGCGGCGCACGATGGCGTCGGTACGTTCGAACGAGGAGCCGTCTGGGAGTTGGACCACGACGAGGAAGTAGCCCATGTCCTGGGACGGGATGAAGCCGGTGGGCACGGTGCGGAACAGGCCGAGGCCGAGGGCGGCGAGGGCGATGTAGAGCAGGAGCATCACCCCGGAGAATCGGAGGATACGGCGGACGGAGTGGCCGTAGGATTCGGAGCTCCAGTGGAAGATCCGGTTGAATCCGCGGAAGAACCAGCCGAGGAGGGTGTCGAGGATCCGCGAGAAAGCGTCGGGCTTCGCGCCATGGGCGGGCAGCATCAGGGCGCACAGGGCCGGGCTGAGCGTGAGCGAGTTGAAGGCCGAGATGAACGTCGAGACCGCGATGGTGAGGGCGAACTGGCGGTAGAACTGGCCGGTGATGCCGGGGATGAAGGCGGTCGGCACGAACACGGCGCCGAGCACGAGCGCGACGGCGATCACGGGTCCGCTGACTTCGCGCATTGCGTGGAGCGTGGCCTCGCGGGGCAGGAAGCCGCGCTTGATGAAGCGCTCGACGTTCTCGACCACCACGATGGCGTCGTCGACCACGATGCCGATGGCGAGGACGAGGCCGAAGAGCGAGAGGTTGTTCAGGGAAAAGCCGAACTGCTGCATCACCGCGAGCGTGCCGACCAACGAGACGGGGACGGCGAGGAGGGGGATCAGCGACGCGCGCCAGGTCTGGAGGAAGACCACCACCACGACGACGACCAGGGCGATCGCCTCAAGCAGCGTGATCATCACGGAATGCATCGAGGCGCGCACGAACTTGGTGGTGTCGTAGTTGATCCTGTAGCCGACGCCTGGCGGGAACCTTTCCTTGAGCTTCTTCAACGCCGCGTAGACGCGGTCCGCGGTCTCGAGCGCGTTGCTGCCGGGCAGTTGGAAGATGCGCAGCGAGACCGCGTTCTTGCCGTCCATGTAGGTCTTCACCGCGTAATCGCGCGATCCGAGCTCGACGCGGGCGACGTCGCCCAGGCGGATCATGTCGCCGCGGGGGCCGGTTTTCAGGACGATATCGGAGAACTGTTCCGGGCTGGTGAGTCGCCCCTGTGCGGTCAGGGTGTATTGGAAGTCGGTGCCGGGGGGCACGGGAGGTTGGCCGAGCCCGCCTGCGGCGACCTGGAGATTCTGTTCGCGGATGGCGCGGACGACGTCGCCCGCGGTCAGGCCATGGGCTGCGACGCGGTCGGGGTCGAGCCAGATCCGCATGGAATAGTCGAGGCCGCCGAGCATTGACGCCTCGGCGACGCCGGGGATGCGGGCGAGGTTGTTGAGGACCTGGAGCGTGACGTAATTGGCGAGGTAGGTGACGTCGCGTGATCCGTCGGGGCTGTAGAACTGGGCGGAAAGCGTGAGGTCTGGCGATCGTTTTTGAGCCACCACGCCGAGGCGGCGGACCTCTTCAGGGAGGCGGGCGACGGCGGCGTTGACGCGGTTTTGGACGAGGACCTGGGCCTGGTCGAGGTTGGTGCCGAGGCGGAACGTGACCGTGATCTGCATGCGCCCGTCGCTGGTCGCGGACGACGAGAGGTAGAGCATGTTCTCGACGCCATTGATCTCCTGTTCGAGCGGGGTGGCCACGGTGTCGGCGAGCGTCCGCGCGTCGGCTCCCGGGTAGATGGCCGAGACGACGACCGTGGGGGGGATCACGTCGGGATACTGGGCGACGGGGAGGGCGATGTAGGCGAGGCCGCCGACCAGCGTGATCAGGATGCTGAGGACCGCCGCGAAGATCGGCCGGTCCACGAAGAATCGGGCCAGATTCATGGGTGGCCCAGCGTGGCTGTGGCGGGTGGGGGAGTGTTGGTGGGGGACGGAGTCATGGGCGACTCGGTGGCCTGGACTTTCATGCCGGGGCGGACGTTCATCAGGCCCATCACGATCACGCGGTCATCGGGTTTGATTCCGGAGCGCACGGCGCGCAGGCCGTCTATCTGCGGTCCCAGCACCACGGGGTGATGGGCCGCGGTGCCGTCGGCGTCGACCACGAGGACGAACGGATGGCCCTGGTCGTTGCCGAGCGCGGCGTCCCGGATGAGCAGCGCCTCATAATCGCCCGCCCCGGGGATCCGAACCTTGGCGAAGAATCCGGGGGAGGCATTGCCCTCGGGATTGCTGAAGACGGCGCGGATACGGAGCGAGCCCGTCTCGGGATTGAGTTGGTTGTCGCCGAAATCGAGATGGCCCGCGCGTGGAAAGCCCTCCTCATCCGCGAGTCCCATCCAGGCGGGGATCGACCCGCCCTGGTTGCTCTGCCGGCGTCCCTGCGCCTGCATCGCCCGGTATCTCAGGGCGGACCGCTCGTCCACGTCGATGTAGCAGTAGACCGGGTCCAGTGAGACTACGGTTGTAAGCAAGGTGGCGTTGCCGGCTCCGCCTGAGACGAGATTCCCGGCGGTGACCCGTGCGATGCTGGTCCGGCCGT
>CAIMTB010000279.1 GCA_903844265.1 uncultured Verrucomicrobiota bacterium | reverse complement strand
TGGCAAGCATGATGTTCATGATGCCCACCCCACCGACCAACAGGCTGATGGCGGCGATGATGCTGCCGCTCAAGCGCGCGTTGCGGACGGCGACGGTGATGTTCTCCGACCAGTTTTCCTGGGTGTTGAACGCGAAATCCTCGATTCCATTGTGAGTGTGGGACATCACGTTCTTGACCTGTTGCAGCGCATTGTTCATCTGGTCGAGATCGCGAACCTTGAAAAAGATCCGGGTGAGCCTCGCGTCCGGCGTGTCGTTGATGGTCGCACCGGCCCGGAATCTCAGGCGCATCGTATTCAGTGGTATGTAGACCGTGTTGTTCTTCCACTCGAACGCGATCCCGGCGCCGCTCTTGCTCTTGCCGCTCCCCTGCCCCCGCTTTCGGCTGGGGCCGAACGAGGCGGGTTCCGACCCCGACTCATGGGTCTGCTCCCGCGCCTTGCGGTCCAACTCACTCTCGTAACGCTCGAACGCGCCGATGATGCGGAACCGTTGATTGTTGATGTTGATGAATTCACCCACGGGATTCACCTCGCGTCCGAGCTCTTCCGGCGCGCCAAAGAGCGCGTCGCGGGTTCCGGTTCCGATGACGCAGACGTTGCGGGCCAATTCGTCGTCCAGTTCGTTGAACATGCGTCCGTACTCGATGACGTGCTGGTTCATCTCCAGGGCGCTGGGCCAGGTGCCGACAAAATGCCAGGGATTGAAGGCTTTTCCCTGGCGCGTGAGGGTGACGGCGGTGACCTGTATTTCCGGGGTGACCGACCGAACCAGGGGCGCGCCATGGTCGAGGGCATGGATGTCGTTCATCGTGTTGCCCACGGCCTGATCCGCCCGGTGCTGCTGCCACACCGGAATGGCCTGTTCGCTGACGTAGACCTTCTCCAAGCCGCCGATGGCGATCAGCGCCTCCTTCATTCCGTTCTCCAACCCTTTGACGAGGGCGGATTGCGCCACCAGGCTCCCTACTCCGAGAATGATCCCCAGCATGGTGAGTACGGAACGGAACTTGTTCGCCCAGATTTCTTTGAAACCAATGGTGACTGTGTTCCAGAAGTTCATGAGGCGGGGTCAGTGAATTCAGGACGGGTTGGGAGCGGAGAACCTTGGCGCGACGCCCGTTCCTGCCAGTTTGGCATCCACGTGGGTGGCCACCCTGCCGTCGCGAATCTCGATCCGGCGCGGCGTGAAGGCGGCGATCTCCGGATCGTGCGTGATCAGGGCGATGGTGCGGCCTTCCCGGCTGAGTGGGTGGAACCAGATCTTGCTGACGTGGCGAAGTTCGACGAGGGCCATGGCGCGGGGACCCTACTTTGAACCCGCTGCAACCCGCGCGGCCGTGACCGGGGCCGGCGCACTGTTGCCGTTGGGGATCGGCGAGGCACCCGTGACGAGGTTTGTCGGCATCACCAGCGAAACCACCTCGCCACCCTTCACGCCCTTGGTGACTTCCACGAAGTCATAGTCGGCCACCCCCAACTGGACCGGCTGACGCTCGAACCTCGCATCGCCCTGCTGCACGTACACGAACCGATCCCCTTGGTCGCTGAACACGGCCGCCAACGGAACGGCCAGAACGTTGCTGCAGGAAATGAGCGGGATGGAGAGGTTCGCCGTCATCCCCGGGCGAACCGAACCCTCGGCGTTCTTCAGAATGATGCGGGTGGAGAATCCCTTCACGCCGTTCTTGAACGTCGCCTGGGGCGCGAGGCGCTCGACTCGGCCGGCCAGCCTGAGCCCCGGAATGGCCTCCACCTCCACCGTCACCTCCTGGCCCACCTTCAGGCGGGTGACGTCGGCCTGGTTGATGTGGGCGGTGATGATCATGTCGGCAAGATTGGCGACGGTGAACACCTCCGTGCCGCTGTTGAAACCGCTGGCGCCGGACACCGCCTGCCCCACCGAGACCGTCCGGGTCAGGATGGTGCAATCGAACGGTGCACGGATGACGGTCTTCAGCAGCTTGTCCTCAACCTGCTGGAGCGCCGTCTGTGCGGTTTCCAGTCGGTTCATGGCGATGTCCAGACTGTTCTTCGCCAGGTCGTGCTCGACGCGCGCGTTGTCGAAGACCTCGCGCGAAACGAGCAAGCTTTCGAACATCCGCTTGATCCGCTCAAAGCTCAGGCCCGCCTTCTCGAGCTGGAGCTTCTGCGTTTCAACTGCCAGGCGGGCCCCGGCAATCTCGGTCTTCCGCGAGGACTTTTCCGTCTGGAGATCCTTGTCATCGAGTTCGAAGAGGACATCGCCCTTCTTGACCTTGTCGCCGATGTCCAGCGTGAGCTTCGCAATGAGCCCGCCGATCTCCGGCCGTACCGACACGGCGTCGAGCGGCCCGATGTCGCCGGCGGCAGTGACGGCGAAGTTGATGTCACGTGTTCCCACGACGATGGTCGGCGGCGCCCCAGACTTCTTCGCCCCAGCCAACTCTCCCGGGCTTCGACCCCGGAACAGGTCGGGGTATTGCTGCCGCGCCCAGTATCCCAGCCCCGCAATCACGAACAGAGCCAGCATCCATCGGATCGGCAGGCTCTGTCGGAAGTGGGTCGTCACACTGAAGAAACGGGCCAGGGAAAGAAATCCTGACATCGCAGTCAGGATTTTCTTCGGGATCGCGTTATACGCCCTGGTGGATGCTCAATCGCGACCGACAGCCATGGACCTGACGGAAGAGCACATCCTGGGGACTCTCATGCGCTGGCGCACGCGCCTGTCTGCCGCAGCCTGGCTGGTCGTCCGGGACACGCACGCGGCCGAAGACATCTTCCAAAACGTCGCGGTGAAGGCGATGACCCGCGAGGCGCGGTTCGAAGCGGAGAGCGCCCTGGTTTCCTGGGCCTTCATCACCGCCCGGCGAGAAGGCATCGACTGGTTGCGACGCCACCGACGCGAAACGGTCGCGCCGGAAGCCGAAATCCTCGACCTGC
>CAIMTB010000278.1 GCA_903844265.1 uncultured Verrucomicrobiota bacterium | reverse complement strand
TGCCCCGGTTCATGGTCCCAATGCGCGGTTCGCGAACCGTGGCGGCTCTCCATGAACCGCACACGACCCAGGTCCCTCGCCCGCCCACAGCGGGGGAGGGTGGCCATAGGCCGGGTGAGGGATTTGGCCGGCGGTTCATGGTCCCAATGCGTGTCCAAATTTTGGAAAACCCGGCTCTCCATGAACCGTGAAGGTAGGGCGGGCAGTCCCTTGCCCGCGGCCCTGCCGGGGCTACCTGATGGTGAGCCTCCAAAAGCCGGCGCGCAGCGGAGTGCGCGCCCTGCGAACAACTCCTGCTGTGGCGAAGTCCCGCCTGACCTTTGTGATCGCCTTGACCTGGGCCACGGGGGCTGCCTTCCCGATACACGCGGCGACCATCGACGAATGGACGTCCGCCGCGCCACGCGAGGAGATCGCGGCGGCCCACAAAGGGCTTCACTCGCCCCGATCGTCGGGCACAGGCTGCCAACATGAAGGCTCGATCGAATCGCCGATGGGCGTGGCTGGTCCTCGCTGGGGCGGTCCTCGTCGGTGGATGGCCCTCAGGGACCTGCGTCAACGCTGCGACCGCCAGGACTCCCGCGACGACCGCGCCCCGATGGCCGCGGGGCTTGCCGTCCGACGAGCAGTATTTCCCGATCGCAGTCTGGCTCCAGAGCCCCTCCCGGGCCGCGCAGTATCGCGCCGCGGGCGTCAACCTGTACGTGGGCCTTTGGAAGGGCCCGACGGCCGCACAACTGGCGGAGCTCGCGGCGGCCGGCATGCCGGTCATTTGCGACCAGAACGTCTACGCCCTGGGGCACCTCGACAGTCCCACCATCGTGGGCTGGATGCACGGGGACGAACCGGATAACGCGCAGGAAATCCCGGGCGGCAAAGGGTACGGCCCCCCGATCCTTCCCGACGTGATCGTCCGCGACTACCGCCGTATCCGCACCGCGGACCCCTCACGGCCCGTGCTCCTCAACCTGGGCCAGGGCGTCGCCTGGGACGGGTACATCGGCCGGGGTGTCCGCCGGAATCACCCTGAGGATTACCCCGGCTATGTCGGGGGCTGCGACATCGCGTCCTTCGACATCTATCCCGCCGTACACGACGCGCCGGAGATCGCTGGACGGTTGGAATTCGTGGCCCGCGGCGTGGAGCGGCTTGTTGGTTGGGCCGGTGTTGAACGACAGGTCTGGAGTTGCATCGAGTGCACGCGGATCGGGAACCCGAACCGGAAGGCCACCCCGACCGAGGTGCGGTCCGAAGTCTGGATGGCCCTCATTCGCGGCGCGCAGGGCCTGATCTACTTCGTGCACCAGTTCAAACCGGAGTTCCGGGAGGCCGCGCTCCTCGACGATCCGGAGATGCTGTCGGCCGTGACGGCCATCAACCACGAGATTCGGGACCTCGCCCCGATCCTGAACCAGCCGACGGTGACGAATGGCGTCCAGGCCACGTCTTCCCGCCAGGACGCCCCGATCGCCGTCCTGGAAAAGCGCCGGGGCGGAGAAACGCATCTCTTCGCCGTGAGTCTTGGCCGCCAGCCAACGCGCGCGACGTTCCGGTGGCCGTCGACCGAGGCCGGAGCCGGCGGTGGCCAAGACGTCGACATCGCCGTGGTGGGAGAGGATCGCCGTTTGCGAGCGGAGACGGGCGGGTTCGCCGACGACTTCACAGCCTACGCGGTTCACCACTACCTCGTGCCGCGGTGAGCGGCCAGGAAGCATGGGGCGAGGGGGTTCGGGAGTAGGGAGGATCGCAAGGAACTGGACACGTATGGGGACCATGAACCGCGGCGTAGCGGTACGGCGCGCACTCCGCTGAGCGCCGCGGGAGGTTTGCGAATGCGCGGCGGCCTGCGCCTCACCAGGGACGGTAGCGCACCTGGAGATGCTTCAAGCGTTCCGCGTCCACGGCGAGGCGCCGCAGGAATCCGGCGTAGTCGCGTTCCTCCACTTTGGGGGCCCAGAGCACCTCAGCCAGGGCGCAGGCACGCGGGTAGGTCATGTAGAGACGATGCTCGGGCGTGGAGATGAACTCGCCCCAGATCTGGGCCTGCGCGCCGAGGACATACCGCGCCCGATCGGGACCCAGGGCGGCGGGGATGGGCTCGTACCGGAACACCTTCTCCAAAGGTACGAACCCGCCGATGGCCTTGGGTTCCTTCTCCGCCGGTCCCTGGTAGTAATCGAAGTAAGTGTGGGACGTCGGAGCCATGATCACGGCGTGATCGGCACGCGCCGCCGCGACACCGCCCTCTTCACCCCGCCAGCTCATGACCACCGCTCCGGGCGCCAACCCGCCCTGCAGGATTTCGTCCCACCCAATCAACTGGCGTCCCCGCCCGGTCAGGTACTCGTCCATCTGCCGGATGAACCAGCTGTGCAGGCCGGCCTCGTCCTTCAGGTCCCGCTCGCGGATGAAGGCCTGCATCTCCGTCGATTTCTTCCAGTGTTCGATGTTCGCCTCGTCGCCGCCGATATGGATAAGCGGGCTGGGGAAGAGTTCCACGACTTCAGCGAGGACGTCCTGGAAGAAGGCCACGGTCCGAGGCCGCGGCGCCACCACTCCCTCATGCGCGGTCCAGCGCTTCTCGGGCGCGAGCGCGGTCAGCTTGTCCGGGTACAATCCAAGCATGGGATACGCCACGATGGCCGCGCCGGTGTGCGCGGGCATTTCGATTTCAGGGACCAGCGTGACGTAGCGTTCCGCGGCATAGCGGACGAGGTGGCGGATCTCGTCCTGGCTGTAGAACCCACCTGCCCTGCCCGTTCCCGCCCCGGCACCCCGCTGGATCGCGGTGAAATCCATGCCGGCTCCGAGACGAACGAGCTCAGGATATTTCCGGATCTCGAGCCGCCAGCCCTGGTCGTCCGTGAGATGGATCTGCAGGCGGTTGAGCTTGTGCATCGCCATGACGTCCAGATACCGCTCGAGATCGCGGACCGGGATGAAATGCCGCGCCGGGTCGACCAGGAGCCCGCGCCACTGGAAGCGCGGATGATCCACGATCTGCACCGCGGGCACCTCCCAAGCCACACCCTCGGCCCGCTCGGAACCGCAGACCGCTGGAGGCAGCAACTGGCGAAGGGTCTGGATGGCGTAGAACAAGCCGGCCGGCGCTGGCGCACGGACCACCACGCGCTCGGGGCGCACGTCGAGCTCGTATCCCTCCTCGCCCAACCGCTCCCGCATCGAGGCCTCGATCTCCAGCGCGATGCAGTCGCGCGCCGCGGGTTGCTCCACCCACTTCATCCGGAAGCCCAGCGCCGGCGCGAGGGCTTCGACGAGCTTCCGAGCCTCGTTGGTGGCCACCCCGCTGGCCGCCACGCAGGTGCTCGGACTCAGGCGGAACCGCCCCTCGTGCCCCTGCATGGAGAAGGGCCGCGGGATCAGCCCGTCGGGCGACCCGCCCCGGACGCCCGGAGCGATCGCCCCCAGGCACAGGGACGCCGCCAACGTGCTCAGGATTCGTGAGAGCCAGGTCCTATCGAGGGTCGTCTTCATGGTTCCTTGGTGGGGATTGAGCTGCGCCGAACGGTTCAACGGCCTGCCTGTCCTTGCGCACGCCGACACTGTTGGATCGGCGTTGGTTCAGGGATCGGGTCGGTGTTGCTCCATGCCGACGGCATGGGGGCACCGCGTGCTTGATTTGGGCGACGCTGCACTGACGGGATCTGGTGCGCGAGTGTACTGGGACGGAACGTTCGAGGGCTGGCTGTTCTGTATCAGGCAAGCGGATCGTCATCCAACCCACGCGGGAGCGGCTTGGGGCCCGCGGCGGCATCCATGAAAAGATGAAGCAATGGGGTCAAACATTGACAGTCGACATTTGGATCGAAGCGTCCCAAGGACGCTGGTGCCGCCGAGGTGGCGGTGATTCACTGCCTCAGGCGCCCGGCGGTGGGCGCCACGCGATGGCCCAAGGTTGCAATGTCAACAGTCAAGGTTTGACCCCGTTCTGTCAAGGTTTGACCCCGTTCTCCCCCACTGGGCGACGGTTGGAGGGGTAACGGGTCGGAAGCGTCGGTCGTCGCTTCAGGGGCCCGGCCCGGAGTGCGGAAAACCCGAAAATTTGTTTGTCCACCCGCCCTGTGTTTCACGACTTAACGGGTGTCGCATGATCAACAACGAAACCATGGCCTGGATGGAGGCGGCCCGCGGAGGGGACGAGGACGCGGCGGCACGGTTGGTCCATGAATTCCACGCACCGCTTTACGCCTTCCTTCGAAGGTTGAGCGGTTCCGAATCGGATGCGGTTGAGCTGACCCAGGGTGCGTTTTGTCGCGCCTGGAAATCGATCGGGACGTTCGCTGGCCACGGCACGGTGTCGTCCTGGTTCCATGGCATCGCCTATCGGACCTACGTCGATTGGATGCGATCGGATCGCCGGACCGAAGGGCGCACGGATGCCTGGTGGGACGGGTTGCCGGATCTTGCGGCAACGCCTGATGCGGCGGCCGTGGCGGCCGACTCGGTCGCGGTGGCGTGGGCGGCGGTCGATCGTCTGGAGGCGGGACTGCGCGAGACCCTGCACCTGCATTACTACCAAGGCCTGACTTTGGAGGAGACCGCCGAGGTGCTTGGGATCGCGACCAGCACCGTGAAGTACCGGACCCGTGAGGCGCTGGCTCAGGTTCAGCGGGACCTGGCCAGGATGGAGCAACCCCGGAACCCCAACATTTCTTCCCTTCGCCGAGCATGAACCTTTCTGAGAACCAAATCGAAGCACTGCTGCGTGGCGCTCCCGCGCCGAAGGTGCCGGCGGACCTCGAGCATCGTGTCCGCCTGGAAATCGCACTTCCCCGGACCGGGCAGCCGGTGGGGCGGGGTGTTGTCCGGACCGCGGATCCCAAGCCCGCGCCGTGTCGCGGGTGGCGTCGATGGTGGCCTGCTGTCCTCCCAGCAATCGCCACGGCTGGCTTGGCCACCGCGCTACTTCTGGATCAACGCGAGAAGCAGGCGCTGGTCGCCGAGTTGGCCGCCTCGTCCCAGGCCTCCTCCGCGGTCGCCGGCGAGGCCGGGGCTTCACCCACCGGGAACGCCTTGTCGGCTGGGGAGGAACGAGCCGACCTGGAGCGGCTTCGCGCCTTGGTGAAATCGTTGTCGACTGAACTCGCGGGTCTTGATTCGGTCCGCCAGGACAATGACCGGCTCCTGGCGGCGCTTGCCGCGCTGCAGACCCACCTGCCTCCGGAAGTGAAGGACGCGGAGGCTGTGTCCGAGCGCGCGCAGTCGATCCAGTGCGTGAACAACCTGAAACAGCTGGGGCTCGCGGTGCGGGTATGGGCGACGGACAACGAGGACCAATTCCCTCCTGACGTTCTTTCGATGACCAACGAGATCGTGACACCGAAGGTTCTGGTGTGTCCGGCCGACGACCTGCGGCATCCGGCGGCGGATTGGGCTTCCTACACCGCGGCGAACTGTTCCTACGAGTTTCTCTCCCCAGGCCCAGGGCGGCACGAGATCGAGCCGACGCGCGTCCTGTGGCGTTGCTCATTTCATGGAAATGTGGGGTTGTGCGATGGCAGCGTGCAGATGGGGGTCGCGAAGTCGCATCCGGAGCGGTTCGAGACGCTGAATGGGGTGCTTTACATGGTGCGGGACCCGCAACCAACGGAGGGGACGGAGGGCGTCCCGGACGGTCCACCTCCCGCGGCGGGGGGAGACCTGCCCAGCGCGGTGGTCCGGTCCACCCAGGACGGCAAACAGGGGACCTTCAGGATGGATCCCGAATTGATGAAGCGGTACGGGTTGGCTGCGCCTGCGGGGGGCGGGGCTGAGGTTCCCGCAACCAACGATGCCCCCGGCGCTACGCCGCGTTCTCCATGAACCACCGACGGCTCCCGGTCTTGGCCCTGACGTTACTCTTCGCCGCATCGGCGGTCGCCCTGGGCGTTTTGTGGTCCCGGCAGCGACAGCAGTTGCGATCGCTCCGGGCCGAACTGGAGAGCGTCCGCTGGGCGCCGGCCGCCGAGGCCCAGTCGCCGGATGCGGCAGAGGCCGTTTCCGGAACGGTGCCGCTGAGTCCCGACGAGCGGGTGGAACGGATGCGGTTGCGGAGCCGGGTGACCGACCTCCGACAGCGACAGCGGTTGTCAGGGGAGATCACCAACCGGCACACGGAACTTCTGGCCCGGCTGGCGGCGGTGTCGAACCGGGCGACCGCTCGCCTGCCTCAAGACTACAAGCGTAGTTCGGAGGTGGTGAACCGGGGCCACGCCACGCCCGAGGCCGCGGTGGAGACGTTGGTCTGGGCGATCGCGCATCGTGATCCCGTGGTCTTTGTGGCGAGCTTCCCTGACGCCGAGGCCTCCTCGCTTGGCAAGCAGCTGAAGGAGATGGGGGTGCCGGCCTTCTTTCAGGAGGTGCCCAAGATCCCCGGGTTCCGGGTCGTGCGACGCGAGGAATCGGGGCCTGACGAGGTCACGCTTCACCTCGAGCTCGCGCCGGGAACGACCCTGCCGGTGCGGTTGCACCGGGAGGCTGCCGGCTGGCGCGTGGTGGATCTTTGATCCGGACCTCGTTCGCCGGGGCCGCCCGCTGGGCGCTCGGTGCCGTCTGGGCGCGCCCTTGTCGAGTGCCCAGCGCGGTTCATTGGCGCGGCTTCTTCCCCTTACGGTCCTCGGCGCGGCGGACGAAATGCTGCTCCAGAAGAGCGGGGGCGAGGCCTTGGAAGTGCGGGTCCCGATGAACCAGAGTGGCGCCTTCGACCGCCGCGGTCGCCGCGATCAGGGAATCGACCAGCGGCAGCCGTGTCTTCGCCCGGGTTCGGAGTTCGATTGCCTTGCACGCCACGGCGACGGACACGGGGAGCGGTACGGTCAGCACCTCGGTGTAGTTCCGGAAGGCCAGCTCCACTTCGGCCTTGTTCCGGACGAGGTCGCCGAGTCGCGTGGCGAACTCGGGCCAGGAAACCAGACTGAGCCCGAGCGTGCCCGGATTGGACTGGAAGAGGTGATCGACCTCCTCGGCGCCCTCCTCCTGGAAGTAATGGGCGAGGAGCGCGGAGGTATCCAGGACGTGGGTGATCATGGACGCGCCTTGGCCTCCCTGCGCCGCTCCTCGATCAGGCCTTCGACCGCGGATCCGCCTTGCGGGAGGTGTCGGCGGCCACGCCCGAGCATCGACTTGGCGACCTGCGCCGGATCGGGGTGGATGGTGACCGTCAAGGTGTTGGGCTGGCTGCCCTGCTTCCATTCCAGGCGACAGCCGGGGCGGATGTCATGAGCTTCGGCGATCCGGGCGGGGATCGAGACCTGATTCTTCCCTGTCACCGTGGTGATCATGGAATGAACCATTGTCCTTGATTGCCCGGCGTCAAGGATGTTGTCGGTTCCGGGAATCCGACGGCAGGTGCCGGCGGGGCCGGGAAGCGGAACCACTACTTCGCGTATTCCACGCAGCGGGTTTCGCGGATGAGAGAAGAAGCAATGGGGTCACACATTGACAATCGACATTTAAATCGAAGTGTCTCAAGGACGATGGTGCCGCCGAGGTGGCGGTGACTCACTGCCTCAGGCGCCCGGCGGTGGGCGCCACGTGATGGCCCAAGATTGCAATGTCAACAGTCAAGGTTTGACCCCACTCTCCTTCG
>CAIMTB010000277.1 GCA_903844265.1 uncultured Verrucomicrobiota bacterium | reverse complement strand
GTTGTCGGTGGTAGGGCGGCCTCTCCGAGGGCGCCGTGCCTGGGTGCGTCCGCGAAGGACGGCGCGCAGCGGAGTGCGCGCCCTACCGTCAATCTGTGGATGCACGGCCCCGCCCGATCACCGAAGCAGGTGTTCCTGGAGGAACTGCGACAGAACCAGGAACATTGCGTCGCTGTTCTTCTTCTTCTGGAACCCGTGACCCTCGTCCTTCGCCATGAGGTACGCCACCGTCCCGCCCTGTCCACGGATCGCCTTCACCATCTGCTCGGCTTCCGAGACCGGGACACGCGGGTCGTTTTTCCCCTGCACCACGAGGAGCGGCCGACGGATTTCCGAGACATGCGACATGGGTGAAACCCGGCGGAGATAGGCCGCGACCTCGGGGATCCGTTCGTCGCCGTATTCCGCCCTCCGGAGATCACGCCTGTAATCCTGAGTGTTTTCGAGAAAGCTGATGAAGTTGGAGATGCCCACGACGTCGATGCCGCACCGCAGGCGGTCGCCGTGCATGGCCATGGAGGCGAGCACCATGAACCCGCCGTAGCTGCCGCCATAGGCCGCCACACGCCTCGAATCGAGGGACGGTTGCGTCGCGATCCAGTCGAGATAGGCGCCGATGTCCTTCACCGAATCCTCGCGATGCAGGGAATTGTCGAGAGTAAGAAAAGTTTTTCCGAAGCCTGCGGAGCCCCGGACGTTCGGGTAGAGAATCGCCACTCCGAGCTGGTCCAGGAGATAGTTCCACCGCGCCTGGAAGATCGGTCGCGACTGCCCTTCCGGGCCGCCGTGGATGCTGACCAGCACGGGCCTGGGGCCTGGGAAGCGCCTGGGATCGGGCCGGTAGAGAAATCCCGAAAGAGCCAGTCCATCAGAACTCTTCAGGCGGACAAGTTCGGGCTCGACATATCTTGCCGGCGAAACGCCGCCGGTCTCACTCGCCGTCCACCGGGTCAGTGTCCCGCGCCGTGCATCGATGGAGTAGACGTCGCTCGGCGATTTTGCGGAACTGAGGGAGAACCCAAGATCACGGCTGTTGGGATGCCAGCGCAACCCTGTCGCCACGCCCATGGGAAGCCGGGGGACCGACCAGGTTCGGCCACTTGGAAAGTCGACGATATGCAAGGCGCTGAAGCCTATTTCATTGACGAAATAGGCCAGTTTACGTCCGTCGGGGGACAGGCCGAAATCTTCGACGTCGCCGGCCGGGCTTGGTCCGAACGGAGCAAGAAGCCCGGAGCTTAGGTCGACTGTCGCGAGGCTCCGGAACTCTCCACCGGCGTCGGTCACGACCAGCGCCGATTTACCATCCTGGGTGAACCTGCCACCGGCATAGGAAGCTTTCCGACCGTTCGCGGGAACGACCAACCGCAGGTCACCACGGGCGGCATCCATGAGATACAGCGAGCTTTCGTTGATGGAGACATAGGATTGTACCAGCAACTGCGCGCCGTCAGGAGACCAGTCCGACACGCTCCAACCCCCGCCGGAAAGTTCGGCAAGCCGCCGGTCCGACTCGGGATGGGCCGGGTCGATGACATAGATGTCGGTGTCGCGCCCGTTCCTTCGGGTGGACGCGTAGGCGAGCCGGCGTCCGTCGCGGGACCAGCGCGGATCGGTGTTTCGTGACTTGCCATCGGTAAGCAGCGCGAGACGTCCATCGGCTGGGTCGAGCCGGTAGATTTGGAAGAATTCCCCTCCCCCGCTGTCCTGCGAGAAGACGATCGATTCCCCGGTCATCGGCTGGAACAGAGCACCGAAGACGGGTTCCGGCTGAAAGGTCAACTGCCGTCGATCGCCCTCCGGCCATTTGACCTGATGCAATTGGAGCGTCTCGGCGAATCGGGTCGAGATCAGGATCTCACGACGACGCGGGTGCCAGTCCTGGAACGAGGCGGTGCGGAACTCGAGATATCGCACAACCTCCGACCGGAGCGCGGCGGGTATTTCGGGGATCCCGTCGGCGACGAGGTTTTCGGGCCATTGGGAATCGGCGTGAAGCACCGCGGAGAAGAGGCAGCCAAGCGTGTAGAGGTAACGGTTCAGGCGCGGCATGGTCACGGGAGCTTGAACCGGCGTGATCCCCGGGGAAAGAAGAAGGTCGGCGGCAGGAATGGAGCGGGCTGGCACTAACCGAAGAGGTTGAGCTGCAGGTCGCGGAGGACGAAGAGGGGGATGTCCTCGAGGCCTTTCATCCTGC
>CAIMTB010000276.1 GCA_903844265.1 uncultured Verrucomicrobiota bacterium | reverse complement strand
GAACGTGGCGGCTTTCAAAGGCGGCTTCGTGGTGCGAGTTGGCGGCAAGCTTTACTTCTACGACAACGCGGGTGTGCTCCAAGGCTCCCCCGTGGATCAGGCGACCTCCGGTGAGACCTTCGAGACCGGTCGCGGTGACGGCACGCGCCTCGGCGCCCACATCAACCAACCGTACGTGTACCTCGTCAGCCGCGTCAGCGGATCGGCGGTCCGCGTGGCGGCGTGGGATGCCCGCACCCGGGAATTCGCGGTGTTGGCGGACGTGAGCGAGGGCGGCTTCCGCGCTGATGCGGATCGCGCGAACATCGACGTGGACGCCCTGGGCCGCTTCACCGTGGCCTGGGTCTCGAAGCCCGACGGCTACGAGCTCCAGCAGGTGGCGGCGCGCGTGTTTGAGACGGACACCACGGCCAGGACCATCAAGCCGCTGACCGGTAGTTTCCTGCCCTTCGTGAACACCGCCCCTCAGGGTGGGATCACCAGTGTGGGCATGACCGTGGCGATGACCACGAAGCAGATCATGATCGCCGCCAAGGGCTCGATCAACCTGCAGAACAAGCCTGACCAGGGCGCGAATTCACCCAAGGAAGTGAACTTCTACACCGTGATTTCGCACCCGTCGCCGAAGGATGATCCGACCCCGGCGGTTGGCAGCAGTGGTGCCGCCCCGAGGATCAGTGTCGCGCTCTCCGGTGGTATCCTCACCATCACTTCCGATCCGCAGCCGATGCCGGCCGGGTTTGTGTTCGAGGCATCCGATACGCTTAGCGGGCCTTGGGCCTTGTTGCCGGGTGCCAATACTCCGGTCCAGATCCCCCTGGGCACGCAGCCGTCCCGGTTCCTCCGCGCGGTGAAGCGCTAGCAGCCCGTCCAAAAGGCGCCGCTTCCTCGTAGCAGTCGACGTAAGGAGACTCCATTCATTGGCATTTGGGGCAAGTTTGAGTCTCCTGACGTCGACTGCTACGGGGCTTTGACGGGGACCGGAGCGATCCGGTCCCCTTTTTGCGGCCTTGCGAATCGGGGTGGGGCGGCGCATTAAGGGGCTTCCCAATTATCCTCCCACCGATCCCATGAACCGACGTGATTTCATCACCACGACATCTTCCGGCACTGTTGCGTTCACCGCTGGCGCCACCGCGGTGTCGACCCTGACCCTTGCCCTCGCGCCCAAGGCCGAGGCGGCGGATGCGGCCCCGGCTGCATCGACTCGGGAGTTTTACGAACTTCGGCGGGTCCACCTCCGTCGCGGTCCGAGACAGAAGATATTCGATGATTACCTCCGCGATGCCTACATCCCGGCGCTGGGCCGGCACGGGATTGGCCCGGTGGGTGCGTTTCACGTGATGGTGGGGCCTGAGAGCCCGAGTGTCTGGATTCTGACCCCATTCAAGTCGCTGGATGAGTTTGCCGCCCTGTCAGGCAAGCTTCGGGTGGACGACGAATACAAGAAGGCAGCGGCAGAGATCCGGTCCCTTCCTGCGAGCGACCCGGCCTATGTCCGCAACGAGAGCTGGCTCCTGGGATCGATTGCCAGCGTGCCGAAGCTCGAGGTGCCCGCACAGACCAAGGCAGGGAAGGGGCGTGTCTTCGAGCTGCGCACTTATGAGAGCCACAGCAAGGGTGCGAACTGGAAGAAGATCGAGATGTTCGACATCGGCGAGACGGCGCTCTTCCGGCGTGCGGGTCTTGCGCCCGTCTTTTTCGGCGAGGCGCTCGTCGGCAGCCGGCTTCCCAGTCTCACCTACATGCTGGTGTTCGACGATCTCACGGCGCGGGACGAGGCGTGGCGTACTTTCGGCGGGTACCCGGAATGGAAGAAACTAAGCTCCACCCCCGGCTACACGGATCCTGAGATAGTCACGGACATCAGCAACCAGCTGCTGCGTCCGGCTCCGTATTCGCAGATCTGAACGGCGGGGTGGGTGCAAAGAAAAAGGGGACCGGGCTTGAACCCGGTCCCCTCGAGAATTCCGCCTTTGGCGGCTGGGCGCCGCTTACTGCTGGGCCCGATAGAACTTGGCCGGGGCCGAGGTCCCGATGGTGGCCGGGCTGGAGGTGCCCGCGACGTTGGACCAGGGTCCGGTCACGGTGTCCGCCGACTGCAGGGTGCCCGTGTAGGTCACCTTGACGTTCGATCCGTCACGCGCCACGGCGATCGTTGCCGGGGTGCTCGATTTCGCGTCGTTGAAATTCCAGTACGCGAGGATCTTCGTGGTGGCGGCCAGTGCGGTCGGAAGAGTTCCGCCGGCGAGTTTCGCCGCATCGGCCAGTGCCAGAGCGGTGCCGAAGACGGCGAAGTCGTCGATCTGCCCGTGCATGAAATCCGCACCGGGGGTTCCGTCGGTGCCGAGGGCGAGTTCGTCGAAGTCAGAGGGCAGCGGGCTGGAGCTGCTCCCGTTGAGGAACAGCTTGCCGTCGATGTACACGTTCTTCTGGTCGGCCTGCTTGGTGAACACGAAGTGGTGCCACTTGTTCCACCAGGTATCCGCGCCGACGGTGTTGTAGTCGTCGAGCGTGTTGATGTTCGCGCTGATGCGCTGGGTGGTTGCATCGCAGCAACCGACGGTGTCGAAGTAGACGCTGTCGTCGCTCCAGGGCACATGCGCCTGGAAGCCGCGTGCGCCACCGGCAGAGGGTGCGTTGGCCCAGAAAGCCGACGAGTTTCCGATGTCCGAGCGATACAGCCAGAACGAGACGCTCAACTGGTCGCCCTTGGTCGAGTCGTTCAGGAAGCTGGCATCGAGGATGTCGACCCACGCGCCGTTGGCCTTGCCGAAGTCGATGGCGTAGTCGCCGGCCTTGGCCGTGTGGCCACCGGCGTCGGCGCTGTAGACTGCCTTGCCGACGATGAGGCCGGGGTAGCTGTGCAGGGTGTCCTTGGTCGAGCCGGCGTACGGATAGGTCTCGAAGGACCAATCCAGCGTCGCAGGCTGGCCGGCGGGATCCGGGTAGCCCACGGTGATCTTGTGGGTCGAGAGGCTCGCGAGGAGCCCGCTGCTGGGTACCACGAGCGTTGCCTGAGCGCCGTCCTTGGTGAAGGTCGGCGTCACGGTGGTGCCGTCAATCTTCACGGTCACGTTGGCGGCGGTCCAGGGAGACTTGCCATCGCTGTGGACCATCTTGATAGCGGTGTTCGGCTTGACGTTCTTCGCGGCAGGCGCGGGGGATTGGGTCAGGAATCGGCCTTCCGCCGGGGCGGGAAGATCGACTGCGGCCGAGAGGAATTTGCCGGCAATGGGAGTGAGCGAGCCAGCGGCGGTGGTGTCGCCATCCTTGCGCCAGGCAACCTGTCCGTAGTCTCCGCCGCCACCTTCCTTGTAGATCATGCGGACGAAATACTTGGTGTTCGCCTTGAGCGCGATGGGCTCCGAGGTGCGCGGGCTGTCGGGTTCGGTGAAGTTGTTGCAGCAGCCGGTTTCCTCGGCGACCTGCTGGAGGTTGGCTTCCTTGTCGTCGGTGCTGAGGAACAGCTGCGAGGCGTCGTCGCTGTAGGTGAAGAAGCGGTAGTTGGCCGATTCCGCCGGGGTGAGGTAGCCCTCCATCGTCGCCGCGTAGTTGTCGTGGGAATCGTCCGCGAAGAAATCACGGCTGTTGAAGGAGAACACGGCCCCGACCTGGTCCGGAGTGGCAGGGTAGCGAGGGTCGTCGAGAAGGCTCTGCACCGGGGTTCCGGTGATGTTACCCCAATAGGAGAACTTGAGCACTCCCGAGCGGGTGGTGAGATAGGAGAAGAAGGACGCCTTGGTGTTGGGCTCGATCAGCAACGAGTTGAAGCTCTTCACGTTGTTGACTGTCAGCGTGTAGGCCGTCCCGCCGACCGTCTGCTTGTCCGTCGTCAATGTCACGACGTTGCCCTTGACGCTCGCGCTCTGCACCGCGAGGGAGGGGGCGATCACATAGTTGGCGACATTGGTCGCGGTCGATGCATTGAGCGGCTTGGAGTAGGTCACGACCAGGGTGTCGAAGGTACCCGTGGACTTCGCGGAAAGGATGGCGGGCTTGACCGCGTCGGTCGGATCATAGCCGAGCTTGAACTCGTCGAGGTTGCTGATCCCGTTTCCGTTTGCGTCCTTGGCGGCATCGCTGGCGTCGTTCGGGTTCAAGCCGTACTTGGCTTCCCAGTCATCGGGCATTCCATCCTTGTCGGTGTCAGGTGCGCTGACATCGCCGATGGTGCCGAAATACTCGATCTCATTGAGCTGGTGCAGGGTGCCCGGAGTCTCGTAGACAATGTACCGGATATAGGTGTACGCAGCTGCCTTGGTGGGTAGGGTGAACTTGAGCACCTGGTTGCGCTCGGTCCACAGCGCCGTGGCGTCCGTGAAGTGATAGATATCCGTGTAAGTCACCCCGTCCTTGGATCCCTGGATCGCCCAGTTCGTCGGATCGCGGTCCGGTGAGTCGTTGCCGGAGGCCACGGTGAAATGAGTCAGGGCGACCGCTTGTTTGAACTGGACGGCGACCCAGACGGGGACGTCAGCAGTCGGGTCGTCGCAGCACATCTTATCGGCGCCGCCGCCAACCTTGTGATCGAAGATGTTGAAGGCGGATTCTGCGCCCTCAAAATCAGGTTCGACGCTGGCGTCGATGCCTGCCCAGTTCCAGGAGGGATCGGTGGCGCCGCCGGCGGCATCCAGGCCGTCACCCTCGGGATCCGTCAGCGGACCCCCGAGAAGCGACTCCGCCCCTATGCCGAGGACGTCAACTCTTACGTTGGGGGTGGTCTGAGCCTGTGCGGGTAGGCCCAGCGAGAGCAACCCCGTTGTCACGATCGCCAGCCATGTTTTGCTGATTGTTGGATGTGGATTTCGCATACGTCTCTGCTTGTTTGGTCCGTCCCATGGGTGCGCTACACACTCCTCGTACGAAGGAGCGGATGCGGCCTATTACTGCCAACGGATGGACTTGCTTTGAAGCAGAGCTCTCATCAGTCCCGGTGCGCAAGGGAATTGACGATATTCCCTTATTTTCGTGCATTATAGGGTGCATATTATGCAGCAAAAGAGCACATATCTAAGTTTAGGGATGTGACGTGTTGAGATACTGCCGATGGACGTAGAATATTGCTGCGGTGCGCTGGGAGTGGGTGATGAGTTGTTTCTCGCGGGTGGTGATGGGCGTGACTTCTTCGCCTGGGCGGGATGGATCTGGAATGGAAAACGCCCCTGTCCGGCTGCGGCGTGTGTGCCGCATCGAACAGGGGCGTGGGGATGAGCGTCAGGTCGGCTGAAGATTACTGTCCGACGGCCCTGTAGATGAGGGGGAAGGGCTGGCCGAGCTGGGAGTCCTCGAACGTCGCGGATCCATTGGCGCCCGGGGTGAAGGTGCCGGCGTCCTGCCAGGACGGGTTCGGGAACGTGGGGGATGCGCGCTGGATGGTGTAGGTCCTGTTGGCGGTGCCTTTGAGGGTGAGCCGCGGGTGGCCGTTCGGGAGGAGTTCCCAAGCTGTGAACTGGGCGGGAGCAGGTGGCGGGGTGACGCCTCCCGAGGTTCTGACGGAGAACGTGGTGGTGGAGTTGGCGCCTCCGTAACCGCCCATCTTCGGGACGGCGTTGGTCGAATAGTACGATGCCTTGCCGAACATCAACTCGCCGGTGTAGGCCGTGTTTTCCTTGAGCGTATTGGCTGGGATGACGATCGATGTGGCGGTCGGGGCCAGGGCGCGAGGGACGCAGTAGTCGGGGGCCTGGAACAGGACGGTGCCCGAGGCGTCGCGGATCGACAGGTGGATCTGATCGTTGGCGGTGGCGCCTGCGAATGCGTCCCACTGCATCAGGAAGTCCGTGGTGGCGTTGATGATCTGGGACTCGTTGTAATTCAGGACCCGGGGGGTGGTGGGGTTGGCGGCGGGAAGGCTCATGGCGACCGCGAGTTCGGACTGGTTGGCGGGCGTCATGCGCAGCGTGTAGCTGCCGCCGGGGTAGGCGGTGATGAGTCCCTCGGCGGTGGCGTTGGTCTCCATCAGGTAGAGCATTCCTCCAAAGGGCAGGGTGACGAGGCTGGTGCGTGTGCCGTTGGGTAGAGTCACGGAGCCTGCGGTGATGGAGGGGCCGGCCTGCGGAGCGGAAACGAAGGCGCCAAAGCTGAAAGGGGTATCGGCGGCGGGCACCGGGGGTGCGATGGAGGTCTGGACGTACGACATCAAGCGCGAGAGGCTGTAGGAACCCAAGGTCGGATCGATGTTGTTCGGTGTGCAGTCGGGGTTGCCGCCGCCGCTGCCTGTTCCGGTGGTGAACGAGCCCGAAGTCGCCGCCACGGCCTTGCCGCCGGTGGCGGTCAGCGGGAGGAGCGCGCCTGAGGGATTGATGTTCCAGGTGACGAGGGTGTTGCCGGGCAGATCCAGGGTGTGGCTGACGGTCAGGGTCTTGGAGTCGGGGCTCCAGGCGTAGGTGAATTTCGAGGCGTCGATGGACCAGCTGACAGCCCCCTTCACGAAGGGCGGCGATCCGCCGAGCAGGGGATTGGGGGCCATGGCCTGGTCAAAGATGAAGGTGATGGTGCTCGAGACCGCGACGTCGGTGGAACCGTCGGCGGGTGTGACGGAGACGATTTTCGGGGCTGTGCTGCCACCGCCACCCCCGGTGCCGGTGCCGGTGGTGAATGATCCTGAGACCGTGGCGAGAGGCGTTCCGTCCTCGCCGGTATAGGGGAGCGGTGTGCCGCCGGGGTTGAGGGTCCAAGTCACCCGGGTGTTGTCGGGAATGGGGTCGGCAGGCGTGCAGGTGAGGGTCCTGGCATCCGCGCTCCACTCGCAGCCGATGCTTTCGGCGATGGAGGTTGGGGTGGTGTCGAAGTTCCCGACCAGGAACGGCGGGATGCTGGACATGGTGCCGACGTCGGCCATGGGTTCGCTGAAGGCGAATACCAGGGCGGTGGTCGTCGCCACGCCGGTGGCGTTGTTGGCTGGTTGGGAAGAAACCAGCGTGGGGGCGGCGAAGGCGCTCGAGGCCAGCAAGGCGAGGCACGCGGCGACGAGCGTTCGGCCCAGGGTTCTGGTTCGGGTTCGAATCATTGCGGAGACTACCATGGAGGAGGGCATTAGCAACGTCCCGGCAGAAATCCAGAGCGAAGTGGCGTCCCGCGTATTGGTGAGTGTCCGTCGTTGCCAATGTTCCGGCGGGGTTCCTATTGTCCGCGCCCGGGGCGTTTCCCGCCCGGTGCGAATGTCCGAATATCGTGTCAGATTCGAGGTCTTCGAGGGCCCGCTGGATTTGCTGCTCCATCTCGTCCGGAAGGAGGAGGTGGACATCTATGAGGTCAACCTCACGAAGATCGCGACCGAGTTCATCGACTACCTGAACCTGATGCGGGAGCTTGATCTGGACATTGCGGGGGAGTTTGTCGTGATGGCCGCGACCCTGATGTTGATCAAGAGCCGGGAATTGCTGCCGCGTGACCAGCGCCCCGAAGGGCAGGGCGCTGAGGAGGACGAAGCCGAGGATCCGCGCTGGGAGCTGATCCGGCAGCTCGTCGAGTACCGGAAGTTCAAGGACGCAGCCGGGCGCCTGCAGGAGTTTGAGCATCGCGCGGAGAACACCTATCCGCGGATGCCGGGGCGTGTGGAGTTGCCGGAGGAAGGCGAGTCCCGTCGGTCGGACGCGTCGATCTTCGACCTGCTGTCCGCGGTCAACGCGGTGATGAAGCGGTTCGCCGACCGCGCTGGCGAGGCCCGCGACGTCTTCGAGGAACGCTGGACTGTCAGTGAAAAGATCGAGCTGCTCATGGCCACCGTCCGCGATCGGACCCGGGTCCTGTTCTCGGAACTTTTCCACGCCTCCACCAGCCGGTCCGAGGTGGTCTGCACTTTCCTTGCGGTGCTGGAGTTGATGCGCCTCCGTGTGATCGTTGCCGCCCAGTCCGAACCGTTCGCGGACATCTTCATCGAGACGGCCCCGCCCCGGACCGAGACCCCTGCTTCCACCCCGCCCGATGCCGCCACCCCGCCCGCAACATCGTTGCCCCCGGCCGGGGAGAATTCCGAAACCCCATCTGTAATCGAGCCGCCCCCGGCTTCACCCGAACACGATCCAAGTGCGCCGCCGTCGCCCGAAAATCCGGGCCCGGAGGATCTCACTGAATCCCGCTGGAACTGACCATGTCCCGTCGTAGGTCCCGTTCTTCTCGTCCGGACGAAACCCCATCCGCCGCGTCCACAGCCCCGGATTCCGCGCCGGAACCGTCGATGTCGTCGCCGGAAAACCCCGCGACCGCGGAGGCCAGTCCTGTTCCGGAGGCTGGCGGTGGGCCGGCGCCGCTGGAGCTGAAGTTCGTCTTGGAATCGCTTCTGTTCAGCGCGCAGAAGGCGCTCACGCCGCGGGAGTTGAAGGATTATCTCGTCCAGGCGGCCCAGGATGCGGAGGCGCCCGAGGCGGTGGTTTTCAAGAAGGTGAAGGAGGACGACATCCTTCGTGCGCTCGAGGGGTTGCAGGGGGAGCACGAGGAGGGCGCGAGGAGTTACCGGCTTCTGTGCGTTGCGGGTTCCTGGCAGTTTGCCAGCGTGCCGCGTTACGCGCCGTGGTTGCGCGCTCTCCTCGGACGCAAGGCAAGGCCGCCGCGGCTCAGTCAGCCCGCGATCGAGACCCTGACCATCCTCGCGTATCGCCAGCCCGTGACCCGCGCCGAGATCGAGCAGATCCGCGGAGTGAGCGTGGACGGCGTGATGCAGACGCTGCTGGAACGTGGGTTGGTCCGGGGCGTTGGGCGCGCGGAGGCGATCGGGCGGCCGGTGACCTACGGCACGACGCCCTTGTTCCTCGAGTATTTCGGCCTCCGCGCCCTGGAGGATTTGCCGGCCGCGGAGGAATTGCGCCGCATCCCGGTTCAAAAGCCGGAGTCGCTGCTGACGGTCGATCCGGGGCTGGCGACCGTCCCGGCCGACGTGCCTGCGGCGCCGGCGGAACTTGCGTCGGTGCAGTCCGCGGCAGCAACGGCGGTGGATGCGGTTGGCGCGGCGGATCCAGTGCCGGTGCCGGTGGCGTCGGTTGATTCCGGAGGGTCCACCGGGATCCAGGTTGCCGGGTGATCCACCACGAAGCACACGAAGGGAAAGGAGCGAAGGAGTGAAGATCCCCGGCATTCGCCTCTGTCGATTTCAAACGGACGGTCATCCACCGCGGGTCGGCCTGCTTCGCGGAGATTCGATCCTCGATCTCGCGGGGGCGGGCGTGGGATCGGTGACGGAGTTGATCGGGAGTCCGGACGTTGCGTCGCGGGTTGCGGAGTTGTCGGGGCGTTCGCTGCCGCAGGTGCCGATTGCGGATGCCCGCCTTCTTTCGCCAGTCGATCGCCAGGAGGTCTGGGCGGCGGGCGTGACCTACCTGCGGAGCAAGTCGGCGCGGATGGAGGAGAGCGATTTCAGCGCGCGCGCCTACAACCACGTCTACGACGCGCCGCGGCCGGAGATTTTTTTCAAGTCGATGCCCGAGAAGGTGGTGGGTCCCGGCGATGCGGTGGGCATCCGGGAGGATGCGCGGTGGAATGTGCCCGAGCCGGAACTTGCGCTGGTGCTGGATTCACGCGGCGAGGTGGCGGGCTACACGATCGGGAACGACATGAGTTCCCGCGACATCGAAGGCGAGAACCTCCTCTATCTGCCGCAGGCGAAGATCTATGAGCGCTCCTGTGCGATCGGACCCTGCGTCGTGGTGGGCGTCTCGGAGGACGAGGCACGAACCTGGAAGGTGAACATCCGGATCCACCGGGAGGGGAATGAGGTCTTCGCCGGCGAGACGGACATCTCCCGGATCCGCAGGGGGTTCCGCGAACTCGCCGAATGGCTTTTTCGCAGCCAGCGGTTTCCGCAGGGCGCGATCCTGCTGACGGGAACGGGCGTGGTCCCGCCCAACGAATTCACGCTCGAGGCTGGCGACGTCGTCGCGATCAACATCAGCGGGATCGGAACTTTGGAGAACCCGGTCATCCGGGTGTGATGCGGAACTGCGGTTGGTTCCGCAGGCATTCCCACGTGGCGTCACTCAGCGGGCGTCCGCCAAACGGCGGCGTGGTCCAGGGCTCGGCGGCGCGGGATCTCCGGGCGCGCTCGAGCCACCGGGCGTCGAGGGGGCGTCCCACCCATTCCAGCCGGTTCGCCGCAAGCGTGGTTTCTTCCTTGGCCCCGGTGGAACCGCCAGCCCCGACCACGAACCCCGCGAGGAGCAGCGAGGCCCGGATGGCCGTGGACCGCGAATACGTGGCGAGCCCGCAGGGTCGATTGGGATCGAGGCGGCCGTGGAGGGCCTGGAACAAGGGCAGCGTCCACATCTCGGGGTTGGCGATGGGCGAGTGTGGATCGAAGAGAATCGCGTGCGGCGCAGGCCACGGTGGCGGCTCCTGCAACGCGACCAGCACCGTGAAATCGCCCAACACCCGGGTCCATCGCACCGCCGCGTTTCCGTGTTGGAACAGGACTTCCCCGTCTTCGATCAGCCGGGCCGCGGGACCTGCAAGCGCACCGAGGCAGGCGAGCTCGGCATCGTGCCGGAGTGCGAATTCGAGTTGGCCCACCGACCGGTCAAAGCTGACCACGCGCAGCCCCGGGCCGGACGCGGCCGCGGCATCGATCACCGCCGCCGCGTTCGCGCCCCCCCCGAGCCCGATGTCCCAGACAACGAATTCGTCCCGCGAATCTCCGCTGACGGCATGGGCACCGAAGCGACGAGGTAGATCAAGTCCCCGGACATAAAGCGCTTCAGCCTCGGCTCGCGGACCCACGCCCGGATGGCAGACCTCGTCGTAGGCGAGTGAACGGATGCCCCAGGCGCCGTTGCGGACGCGGACGAGTTCGAAGCCGTCGCTCATCGGCGCGAGGATTCCGTGAGGAGCGCCTCGGCGTGGGCGCGCGCTGCGGCACCGCCACCGAGCATGCGGGCGAGCTCAAGGATCCGCGACTCGTCGCTTACACTTGTGATCTCCGAGAGGGTGCGTCCTCCGCGCTCGGATTTGAGGACGACCAGGTGGGAGGCTGCCGCGGCGGCGACGGGGGCGAGGTGGGTGATGCAGAGGACCTGCCGGCGGCGGCCGATCTCGCGCATTTTTTGGCCGACGGCGTGGGCGGTTTCCCCGCCGACATTGGCATCGACTTCGTCGAAGACGAGGACGGGCACGTTGTCCTGTGCGGCGAGGACGGTTTTCAGCGCGAGCATGACACGGGCGAGTTCGCCGGAGGATGCGATCGCGCGGAGCGAACGGGAGGCCTCGCCCGGGTTGGGCGCGAATTGGAAATCGAGGACATCGAGTCCGCTGCGTTGCGGCTGGGGCGCGGCGCGCAACTCGGCGCCGAAGCGGCTCTGGCGGAATCCGAGGTCCTGGAGCTGGGCCTCCACGGCTTTCGAAAGTCTTGGGATCGCCCCCTTCCGGGCCTTCGCGAGGGCCAGTCCGCTCTCCCGGATCTCTGTTTCCGTCCTGGCGATGGCGGCGTTGATCCGGGTCAGCTCGGTGTCGCGGGATTCCAACTGGTCGAGCCGGGTCTGGGCGTCGTCGGCGAAGGCGAGGATGTCGGCGACCGTGGATCCGTATTTGCGCCTGAGCCCCTGCAGGAGGTTCAGGCGATCCTCGAGTTCCTGTAGTCGTGCGGGGTCGAGGTCGATGCGGTCGACGTAGTGGGAGAGCTGCGACTGGAGTTCGCGGAGGGTTTCGGTCGCCTGATGAAGGAGTTCGGCGAGTGGCGCTGCGGCCGGGTCGACGCGCTCAAGTTCGTGGAGCGTGCGACCGAGGGAGCCTGCCTGGGTGAGGAGGGCATCGTCGTTTTCCGAAAGTCGTGAGGCTGCCTCCTGCGAAAGGGCGACGAGGCGCGCGGAATTCCGCGCCCGCTCATGCTCCTGCTCGATCGTTGTCTCCTCGCCCGGGTGGAGTTGGGCTGCGGTGATCTCGTGGAGCTGATATCGGAGGAGATCGAGTTGTCGGGCGTAGGTCGCCTCGTCGACGACGAGCGCCGCCTTCTCGGCCTCCAGCCCGGCCCGCTCATCGAATGCTTCCGCGAAGCGGGTCACGCCCGACTCAAGACCGCCGAAGGCATCCAGCAGTTCCAGTTGTCGTGCCGGATGAAACAGCGACTGGTGGTCGTGCGGCCCGTGGATGTCGACGAGAAGATCGCCAACCGAGGCGAGCGTGTGGAGCGCGACCGGCGATCCGTTGATGAACTGGCGGTTCGTGCCGCCGTTGCTGAACGTGCGCCGAAGCAGAAGCTGCCCACCCTCGCAGGGCTCGACGCCGCCCTCGGACAGGAGCAATCCCAGCGGCGCGCCCATCCGTGAAACGTCGAGGACCGCTTCGACCGCGCATGAGTCGCAGCCCGAGCGAATCAGGGTCCGATCCGCGCGCTGGCCGAGGAGAAGGTTCAGCGCGCCAATGAGAATGGATTTCCCGGCACCCGTCTCGCCTGTGATCGCGTTGAAGCCGGGCTGGAGCTCGAGCGCCAGGTCCGCGGCAAGGGCGAGATTCTTGATGCGCAAATGAGTCAGCACGGGATCAGCGACACGACGATGTCTTCGGATTGGGACTCGGGACCGGGCACCTTCGATTCGGGCCCAGTGCCCCGGTCAGGAACGTGACCGAAGCTGATCCAAAGACGACCCATCATGCAAGACGCTCCCGACGGCCCGGATCCATCGGTGTCATAGAAAAGACCTGGCCCTCTGTTGGTTCCGCCCGTGGCGGGACCGTGCATCCACAGATTGGCGGTAGGGCGCGCACTCCGCTGCGCGCCGCCCTTCGCGGATGCACCCAGGCACGGCGCCCTCGGAGAGGCCGCCCTACCCCCGAGGGATCGAGGATGCTGAGCACGCCCCCGCCACGGGGGATCGGCAAAGACGAGCCTTGGACCGGATTCGGCGGGATGGCACGTTCGCGAGAATGTCGTCGTCGTTCTCGTTCACGTTCCTCGGTTCGGGTACGTCGCAGGGCGTTCCCGTCATCGCGGGTTCGCATCCGCCCGAGTTCCTGGCGAATCCCAGGAATCATCGGATGAGGTCGTCGATCTGCGTTGTGACGGACACGGTCCGGCTGGTGGTGGACACGGGGCCGGAGTTCAGGCTGCAGGCGTTGCGGGAGGGCCTTTGCGCGTTGGACGCGGTGATCATCACGCATTCGCATGCGGATCACATCATGGGGATGGATGACTTGCGACGGTTCTGCGACGTGAAGGGCGGGCCGATGCCGATCTATGCTTCGCCGGAGACGATGGCGGGGTTGCGGCGGGTTTTCTCGTACGCCTTTGAAGGTCCTGTGCCGAGGGGGTACTTCGCGCCGGAACCGCACGAGGTCACAGGGCCATTCGAGATCGGCGACCTTCGGGTGACGCCGATGCAACTGCCCCACGGGCGTATTGATTCGACGGGCTTGTTGTTCGAGCAGGGAGGGCGGAGGAGGCTCGCCTATTTGAATGACTGCCGGGACGTGCCCTCGGAGGTGGTTGGGAGGGTGCGGGGGGTTGATGTGGTGG
>CAIMTB010000275.1 GCA_903844265.1 uncultured Verrucomicrobiota bacterium | reverse complement strand
CTTGCGGTGAAGCAATGGGCGGATCCGGCCAAGGCACGTGCGGACCTGTTGAATCGCGCGGCCAAGGCGTTCTTCATCCCCCCTCCGCCTCCGCCTCCGCCGGAGAAGAAGAGTGATTTTGAATGACCCGGCATCCCTCGCGCCGACACCGCACCGCATGACCTCTCCCGCGGGCCATCACCCCACCTGCTCCGACGGCGGATGCTCGACGGTTCCCGGAGCCGCCGAGATCGACGCGTCGTTCCGATTCCCTGCGCTTCTTGTCGCCTTCAAGTCAGCCGCATGGCTGGTGCTTGGCGCGCTGCTGCTGCTGGTGGCCTCGGTGAAACTTCACGGGCCGGGCATGCTCTCCGGCAAGCCCTGGTTGACCTATGGCCGCCTGCTGCCGGCGGGCTGGGACGTGCTGGTCTATGGATTTGCCGGTCAGGCCGCCGCGATCACGGGCCTGTGGGTTCTTGCCCGGGCGGTGAGCCAGAGATTGCAGGCGCCGATCCTCGTCCTGGCCGGTCTGGCCTTATGGAACGTGGGTGTGCTGGCTGGGTTGGTGGGTATTCTCTGCGGTGAGTCGACGGGCCGTGAATGGCTGGAAATGCCACCGGGCGCCATGTCCTTCCTGGTGTTTGGTGCCGCGTTGATGGGTGTCTCCGGTTGGATGACCTACTCGGCGCGGACGAATGACGACGCCTATCCTTCGGCCTGGTTCAGCCTCCTGGCGCTGCTCTCGTTCGTGTGGTTCGGCACGGTCGCGTTGTCGATGCTCGGCGGAGAGGGAGCCCGGGGTGTGGTTCAGGTCCTTGTGCAACGTTGGTTTGCGACGGGCATCTCCAAGCTCTGGCTCGGGGGCTTCGCCATCGCCATCATCTTCCATTTCCTGCCCACCCTTGTTGGGAGGCCGCTCGCCAGCCGTCAACTCGCGCTGGTTGCGTTCTGGTCCCTTGCCTTTTTCACGCCCTGGTCTGTCACCCATCACGGCGATCCGTTCCCTCGATGGCTGGTCAGCGTGGGGCTTGCAGGTCGTTTCCTCGCCTCCATCGGATGGATCGCCCTCGGGATGAACTGGTGCAAGACCACCGAGAAGGTGAAGGGAACGGTCTCCTCGACGCTTGCCGGTCGCATGATCGGCGCCGCCGCGATCGCGCTCCTGACGGCGTGGGCCTTGGATCTTCTCACTTCCTTCCTGGGCATGGCCTCGGTTGTCCGGCTGACCTGGACGCAAGCCGGAATTGACTGGCTGCTTGTGGGGGCAGTGATCCTGGCGGTGCAGGGCGCCCTTCCCGAGTTGCTTTCCCGTAGTCTCGGCCGGCCTCTCTCTGCCGGTCTTCTGAATGCGCATTCGTGGCTGACGCTCGTGGGGATCGGGTTGGCGTCCTTGCCTTTGGTTCTGGCGGGCCTTGTTCAAGGGAGATCCCTGTCCAATGGGACCACGGGCTTTGTTGAAGCGCTGGGGTCCAGCATGCACCTGGTCCGGCTGAACTCGTTGGGGCTTACTCTGTTTTTCATCGGCCAGCTGGCATTCGTGGGCGCCGTGCTCGGTCTTGCGCGGCATCTGGTGCTGGGCTGTGTCACCACGGTCGCGCGATGGGCGGCGTCGGTTCCGGGTGGGAAGACGGCGGGGGTGAGATCATGAATTCCGGTCCGTTCCTATTCTGCGGCATCCTGCTGGCCCTTGCCTCGTCCTGGTGGGGCGTGATCGTCGCGCCCCGGTTGCAGTTCGGTCTCAGTTCCACCGTGGTGCCTGCCGAGACGGGGCAGCATTACCCAGCCGGCAGGCCTGGCCTGGCGCAGCAGGGCGCGGAGGTCTACAGGTCCGAGGGTTGCAACACGTGCCACTCGCAGTTGGTCCGGCCTGAGGGTTTTGGATTCGACCTCGCCCTGGGTTGGGGACGTCGGCGTACGGTGGCCCAGGATTATCTCCGGGATAACCCGGTGATGCTGGGGTCGGTCCGGGTCGGGCCTGATCTTGCGAACATCGCAACGCGCATGGGCTTCGGGGATACCAATCTCCAGCCGGTGTTCGTGGCCACCCAACTCAAGCATCTCTACCATCCCCGGGCCGTCACGGCCCGTTCCGTGATGCCGGCTTATCCCTATCTTTTCGAGAAGAGGGCGATCCACGGCCGACCGTCCGCCGACGCCCTCAAACTCGAGGGTGCCTTTGCCCCGGAGGCCGGGTTCGAGATCGTGCCCAAGCCTGAAGCCCGGGCACTCGCCGCCTATCTCCTCAGTCTGCGTTCCTCGGTTTCCCTGCCCGAGGCCCCGGTGATCCCACCTCCGACCAATCAGGTCGCCGGCGCCAAGACCAACTCGATCCCGGCGCCCGCCGCACCCGCCGCGAAGAAATGAAGAAGGCTCGAAAGCAATCCCTGCGTCCGGTGTCAGCCGCGGCCACCGGCCATGTCGCTGCGTCCTCCGTCGCATCCGTGTCCTGCGCGCCGCGCGTTGGCAATTACACCGCGTCGGCGACGTTCTTCGTCCTCATCGCCGTCCTGGCCTATCTCGCCCATGCCGAGTTGGGCTACAATCATGGCCTCTTCTCGGAGGGCGTGTATGAGCCCTACGCCGACTTCCGGGCCATCCCGAAGGCGGGCGGACCAAGCCGTGTTGATTCCGGCCGGGAAATATACGCGTCCGCGGGTTGTGTCGCTTGTCATCAGCCCGGTGGCACTGGCAATCCCGCCAACAACTGCCCGCCCCTGGCCAAGTCCGACTGGGTCCTCGCTGAAGGTCCGTCCCGCCTGATCCGCCTGGTTCTCGGCGGTGGCCAGGGACCCATCACGGTCAGCGGCAAGCTCTGGAACGGCGGCGTGATGACCGC
This sequence comes from uncultured Verrucomicrobiota bacterium, assembly GCA_903844265.1. Classification (GTDB taxonomy): domain Bacteria; phylum Verrucomicrobiota; class Verrucomicrobiia; order Limisphaerales; family CAIMTB01; genus CAIMTB01. Next base: position 10,240 of record CAIMTB010000275.1, on the reverse strand, counting down.
GTTCGGTCCCAATCTGACCGATGACCAGGTCGCCAACGTCGTGACTTATATCCGGCAGGCGCCTGAGTGGGGAAATGACGCTTCCGAAGTCACCCCTGATATGGTGAAAGCCATCCGTGAGAAGACCGCCAGCCGCACGACGGCCTGGACCCCGGATGAGTTGCTGAAGCTCCCGGTGACGGAGTAGGGAAATCGTCGGCAGTCGGTGGTCGGTGGTCGGTAGTTCGTGACCGGTCGTCCGAGGGGGGGCCGGTAACTTCGAGAGGTTTCTGCAGGAAAGCCCGGGGTCAGACCGCGAGGGCGGTCCTTTCCCGGGCTTTGATAGGATTCGCGTCTGGATTCCGTCTCGATTCCGTTTCGATTCCGTTTCGATTCCGGATCGCTCAGGCGTTGCGGACGCGGTCCAGATTCCAGTTGCCGCGGTAGAGGCGGTCGAGCCAGGCATTGTCGCCGAAGCCGGGGAGGAACTGCTCGTGTTTTGGATCCCAGCGGAGCCGGCGGTTGTTCCAGTAGGCCAGGTTGACCAGGTGGCAGACGGATACGGTTCGGGCGCCGACTTCGACGTCGCAGATCGGTCGTTTGCGGGTCTCGATGCAGTGGAGCCAGTCGCCGATGTGGTCGTTGCTCTCGTAGAGCTGGATCTTGTGGTTGGCGAGTTTGGTTTCGACCAGGGTCTCGGGGGTGGACTCAAACTTGCCGCGGTTGACGTAGATGCGTCCTTCGCTGCCGAAGAACGTGATGCCGTTGCCGGTCACGTGTTTCACGACGGTGCCGTCGGCGTAGACCAGTTGGACACCGCTCTCGGAGTTGGGCTCGGGCGCCGGGATGATTTCCACGGGACCGCTCTCGTCCATGCCGAGTCCCCACTGGGCGATGTCGAAATGGTGCGCGCCCCAGTCGGTGACCATGCCGCCGCCGTATTCGCGATAGGAGCGCCAGTTTGGGAAGTGGGTATGGACGCCGCGGGGGGCCAGGACGGAGTTGTACTCGCGCCAGGGTGCGGGCCCGAGCCACATGTTCCAGTCGAGTCCGGGTTCCATCGCTTCGGTGGGGAGATCGCACCATCGGCCGGGGCCGCCGACGCCGACGTGGATTTCATGGACCTTGCCGAGGGCGCCGTTGCGGACGAGTTGGCAGGCGCGGCGGAATTCGCGGGAGGACCGCTGCATCGATCCGACCTGGAAGATGCGGTGGTGTTTGCGGACCGTTTCGACGAGTGCACGGGCCTCGTGGATGGTCTGGGTGAGGGGTTTTTCGCAGTAGATGTCCTTGCCCGCCTTGGCGGCGAGCATGCCGACGAAGGTATGCCAGTGGTCGGGAGTCGCGATCACCACGGCGTCGATGTCGGAGCGGAGGAGCAGGTCCCGGAAGTCCGAATAGGCACTGCAGACCTTCGGGGAACCGGGTCCGCCTTTCTTCGCGTAATGCTGTTCGACGACGTTGCGGGCGTTGTTACGGCGGGAACTGTCGACGTCACAGACCGCGACCACGGCGACGTCGGGGCGGTTGAGGCAGTTGCCCATGAGGTAGCGCCCCTGGGTTCCGTTGCCGATGAACCCGAGGTGGATACGGCGAGAGGGCGCGACCTCGGCACCCCAGATGCGGGAGGGCAGGAGGGCGGGCATGGCCGCGGCGAAGGCGGAGCGGCGGAGGAATGTACGACGGGAGAGCGTGGCTTTCATGGTCCGAGGTTGCGCTTTGAGCTGGGCGGCACTTTGCCAATGCCGCGGTTGCGGCACAATCCCAGACATGCAGGGCAGCCCTCGGGTGCATCGGTCGGGTGACGACGAACGCGCGGCGGGCAAGGGACTGCCCGCCCTACCTCCTGACTGTGGCGAAACTGCCGGGTGATCCGGTCGGGGTGGGCGTGCGCTCCGCTGCGCGCCGTGCTTCGCCGCCCCAAGGTTCTGGCGGTCGGGCGAAGTTTTTGACAGTGTCTCGGGCATCCGTTCCCCCGAAGCGCGCGCCCGATTTGATTTGCTGCCATTTCGCCCATGATCACCGCATCCATCGCCGGTTCCTCGGACCTGAAGGCCGACTATCGCCTGGGCTACATCTGGCTCATCTCGCTCGTCGCGGCGATGGGCGGCTTGTTGTTCGGGTACGACTGGGTGGTGGTGGGTGGGGCGAAGCCGTTTTTCGAACGCTACTTTGATCTGACCAGCGAGGCGTCGAAGGGGTGGGCCAACAGTTGTGCGCTTATCGGTTGCCTGTTCGGGGCGCTCGCGGCCGGGGTGCTGAGTGATAAGCTGGGGCGGAAACGATTGTTGATTGGCGCAGCGTTCCTTTTTGCGACGACATCGATAGGGAACGCGTTGGCGCAGAACTTCACCTTGTTCGTCGCGTGGCGGATCCTGGGCGGCGTCGCCATCGGTCTCGCGTCGAGCCAGTCTCCGCTCTACATCGCCGAACTGGCCCCGGCCCAGATGCGCGGTCGCCTGGTGGCCATCAACCAGCTCACCATCGTGGTCGGGATCCTGATGGCCCAGGTGATCAACTGGGCCTTGGTACGGCACCTGCCGGCGGGGTCCACGGATGCATTCATCCGCGACTCCTGGTACGGCCAGAGCGGATGGCGCTGGATGTTCGGGCTCACCGCGGTGCCGTCGCTGTTTTTCTTCGTCTGGATGTTTCTAGTCCCGGAGAGTCCGCGCTGGCTGATCAAGAATGGCCGCAATGACGAGGCCTCCGAGGTGTTGGCGAAGATCGGCGGAGCGGCGTACGCGGCGGCGGCGTTGGGGGAGGTGCGATCGACGCTTGCCAGCGAGGAGATCTCGCGCGTTCGGTTTGCGGACCTCCTTGAGCCACGCCTGAGGCGCGTGCTGGTGCTGGGGGTCGTCCTCGCGGTGTTCCAGCAATGGTGCGGGATCAACGTCATCTTCAATTACGCGGAGGAGATATTCCGCGCGGCGGGCTACGACATCTCGGCTGTGCTGAAGAACATCGCCTGGACTGGTTCGGTGAACCTCATGTTCACGTTCGTGGCGCTCGGGACCGTGGATCGGGCGGGGCGACGGCCGCTGATGTTGCTGGGGGCGGCGGGGTTGACGATCATCTACGTGGCGATGGGGGCCTGCTACGCGGGGGGCGTGAAGGGGTTGCCGATGCTTCTCCTGGTGTTGGCCGCGATCGGTTGCTACGCCATGTCGCTGGCTCCCGTGACGTGGGTGGTGATCTCCGAGATTTTCCCCAACCGCATCCGCGGCGCGGCGATGTCGGTTGCCGTGACGGCGCTGTGGATCGCGTGCTTCATCCTGACCTACACGTTCCCGTTGCTGAACTCGACCCTGGGGCCTGCCGGAACCTTCGGGTTGTACGCCGCGATCTGCGCCGCAGGTTTCGTGTTCATCCTGTTGAAATTGCCGGAAACGCGGGGGAAAACGCTGGAGCAAATCGAGCGGGACTTGGTGGACTAGGCCCATGGAAGCTGCGCCACCGCGATCGGAAGCGGATAAGAAGTCCCTGTCGACGGCGATCAACCCCCGCGCCTGCCTCACCACCCATCTCGAGTCCGCCACCGACCACGCGGAAGTCCACCCGGGCGAAGCCCATTGAGGAGGTGGCCCGTGGGTTCCTCCCCATCGGCCCAATCGGAGCGCGCCCTTCCATGGTCGATCCCTTGACCGGCCGGGTTTCAGGGACATAGGTTGCGGGCCCGTTTTCCCGGTATCCACCGGGGTGTCCCAGATTCCAAGCCATGGCCAAAGTCACGATTCTTCCAGCCAATGTAAGTGCCGAGGTCGAGCCCGGTGAACTGCTCCTCGACGCGGGTGAGAAGGCGGGTGTGGACATGGAGGCCGGTTGTTTCAACTGCTCCTGCGGCACATGCGTGGTGGAGGTGGTCAGTGGGATGTCAAACCTCGATGAACCGTCGCCGGAGGAACTCGACGTCCTCGACCAGTGGAGTCGAGACCCGGAGAAGTTCCGGCTCACCTGCTGCGTCCGGGTGCGGGACGGTGAGGTGTCCATCCGCCCACCCGGGCATTAGCGGCGTCCGGTACCCTCGCCGGGCCTTCCTGTCCCCAGATCCGATTTCCGTCCCATGAACGATGCGAACCCCGCAGCCGTCGAGGCCCCGCCCTTGCGCGAGGACGCCGTTTGGGAGGCGGTGGGCGCCGAATGGGAACAGTTGGGCGGGAGCTTCCGAAGGCACGGCTTCAGCTTCGAATGGCATGACTTCGAGTCCTCAGCCGAGGTCGACTGGGCCCGTAGTTTCCACGCCGGCAGCGTCGAGATCTGCCTGAATCTGTCCGGGGAAGGTCACGTGATGGCCCGCGGTGAACGGATGGAGGTCCGGGCCCGTACCGCCGGTTTTTATGTCTGCGGTCAGGGACCGATCGATGCGCGTCGTCGTCCCCTGGAGCGCCACCGCTTTGTCACGGTGGAGCTGGCACCCGATTTCCTCAGACGCCACCTCAACGGCTACCGCCCGTGGTTGCACTCCTCAGTGCTTGCCCTGGTGGACAGTGATCGCGCGAAGTCGGAGATCGGCGCTTCCCTCCCGCTCACCGCACGCCAGCAGGACTTGCTGGCCAGCCTCCGCAGCCCCCCCGTGATGCTCGAGGCACGCGTGCTCTGGTACCAGGCCAAGGCGCTGGAGCTCGTCGTCGAGCTCCTCTTTCGGCCTGGCGAGGAACGGGAACTTTTCTGCGCCCGGGCAAAGCGTCTCGCCCATTCCCGCGTGGAAAAGGTCGTCTCCATCCTGCGCGAACGCATCGCGGAGCCACCCAGCCTTGAGGAGTTGGGCCGCCTTGTCGCCTGCAGCCCATTCTATCTCAGCCGCACCTTCTCCGGGGAGATGGGGATGACGATCCCACAATATCTCCGCCAACTCCGCCTCGAGCGCGCCGCGGAATTGTTGAGGTCCGGCAACTTCAACGTGACCGAGGCCGCCATGGAAGTGGGTTACTCGAGTCTGAGTCACTTCAGCCAGGCCTTCCATGAGCACTTCGGCTGCTGCCCGGGGCTCTATCCGACATCCACCGTGCCACAGAAGACGGCACGGAGAGCGAGGGGGTAGGTCGGGAGAATCCCAACGGGATTCCGTCCCTTAGCCCGGGGTTGGGCCGCGGAGCGGACCTACCCTGGGTGCATGGTGATCGTGATGTAAAACCCCATCGGGGTTTCGTCATGCCAGGGCGTGGGGAGTCACCACCGTTGGGTCGGACGCAACCCCGTTGGGGTTGATGAATTATTGGGGATCGGATTTCCCAGGGTAGCCCGCGGTGCGGGCAACCCTGGGCTACGGGACGGAACCTCTTCGAGGTTCTCGGCCGGGAGAATTCCAATGGGATTCCGCCCTTAGCCCAGGGAGGCAGCGGTCATTCAACCGAGGCTCCCAGGCGACTGGACTACTTCGAGGGTGCCAGGAAATCCACCTGCGCACTGAGCTCCGGAGTAAGATAATGATCCGGGTTCCGTATCTGCACCTTGATCCCCAGCGTGCCCTTCTGGCGGCTCGCCTCCGGGGCTATCTCGACCACCTCGCCCTCATAGACGTGGTCCTTGTACGCCTCTGGCCGGACCTGGCATTTCTGGCCGGGAGTCACCTTGGACAAGTCCCGCTCGTTGAGATCTATCTCCACCTGCAGGTCGTTGGGATCCCCCACGGAAACAAGCGCGGTGCTCGGGCCGCGCGTGCCGCCGAAACTCTGGGGGGTGACGATTTCGTTGGGGTCCACGAGTTTCTCGAGGACGACGCCGTTGATCGGGGACCGGATGATGGTCCAGTCGATAAGCATGTCCACGCGTGCGAGCTGTCCTCCAAGGGCGTTGGTTTCCGCGCGGGCAGACTCGAGGTCCAGGTTCGCAAGGTCCAGGGAACGCTGGGTTTCGATTCGCGCCGCGGCGAGTTCCCGGATGCGGGACAGTTCCATCTCAGCCCTGCGGACCTGGACGTTGGCGCCAGCTATGCGACCCATCAGCTCACGTTTCTGGGCGACGTACTCGGTGTCGTCGAGGATGACCACGACCTGGCCATTGGTGACGGGATCGCCTTTCTTCACGCCGATCCACTTCACCAGTCCCATGAAACGCGGGCTGACCTCGATGCGTTCGCGGTTGACGATGTAACCGCTGACGGTGAGCAGGCTGCCGTCGGCAGAAGGTGATGGGACGGTGGTCGAAAGAGTGGGGGCGGCCGTCGGGGTCGTGGACCTGGAATCGGCGTTCGTTCCTGAGGCTGCATTGCCGCCAGGGCTCACGGATGCCGCGGTGACGGGTTTGCCGCCCTTGAAGAGCCGGGTCGTCTCGGTCTGCCAGGGGCGCCACGCGAGGAGGGCGGACATGGCAACGAGGGCGACCACGGTGAAAATGGTCCAGGGAACACCCTGTGAGCGGCGCTTGGCCTCGGGGTCGATGCGGAGTTGGGCGACCTTGGAGGATCGCCTGGCGTCGTCGATCATAGGGACTTGAGAGCGGAAATGACGGGAAGACGGGAAGCGCGGACGGCGGGGAGAAGGGATCCCACGAGTCCGACGACGATGGAAAAGATCACTCCCTTGAGCATGAGGTACGGTGTGATGCGGAACTCAAAGACGCTCTCGCTGAAAGTAGCGAAATTCAGGGTGCCGACGGCGTAGCCATTCATGACGAGGGACAGGAGACTCCCGAGGATGCCTCCAAGCGATGCCAGGAAGGCGCCCTCGAGCAGGAAACTGGCGACGACCGTCCTGCGCCGGAATCCGAGCACGCGCAGTGTTCCTATCTCCCGGGTGCGCGAACCTATCGCTGCATACATCGTGTTCATGGCTGCGAAGATGGCCCCCACCGACATGGAGACCGCCAGGAAATTGCCCAGCCATTGGATGGGTTTCGCCGTGCCGGTCTGTTCCGAGTAATACTGGCTTTCGACGCGCGCCTGGAGTTGGAGGCGCTTGTCCAGATCAAGCCGCTGCATGAGGTTGGTGGCGGCGGCCGGGTTCGTGGGGCGGACGAGAAAGCTCGAGTACTGCTCCCGGTCGAAGATCGCGCAGACCTCGTCGACATCCATCCAGATTTCCGAGTCGAACGCGCTCTTGCCGCAGTCGCTGTGGCCGACGACGCGGTAGGTGGCGGGTCCGCTCTTGAAGGTGCCACCCAGCTCGAAGCCCGCGAATCGCGCGGCGAGCCGCTGGCTGACCACGACCTCCCGATGTCCGGGCTCGAACCAACGGCCTTCCATGAGGCGCACCTGGCCCCGCATCTCGCGACCGCGGGGCGAAACGCCACGAAGGGTGACGTTGGCCTCGCCGGCTCCGTCGCGGCGCGGAAGGTTGAGGAGGACGAGGACGTCGGCCGTCACCAGCGGTTCGCCCGCGGTGTTGCGCGCGATCTCCGGGCTGTAGACCAGCGAGCGGAGCTGCTCGCGGGTCACGAGGCTGCTGGATTCGGAGGTCGAACCCTTCCGCACCAGGATCAGGTTGTCGGGACTGCCCGTGTTCGCCCCGCTCTTCTCGATCCCTGCTGCCATGGCCTGCATCAGGACATAGACCGCGACGACCAGCGCAATGCCCAGGACGGTGGTCACCGTGGACCGCCATCGGACGAGTACGTTCCGGATGTTGTATTTCAGCGGCAAAGCCATGGGATTGGGGGCGGGTCGGGTGCCTCGGGTCGTGGATTTCGCACGTTGGTCCTCAGACCTTGGTTCCTGGATCGTGGGCGTGCATCGGGCCTAATCGAGTGTCTTGAGACCATCGACGACGCTGGTGCGGGCGACGGCGAGGGCGGGTGGAATGGCGGCCACGACACCGAGCACGGCGGCTATGGTGAAGGCCATTGCGAGGATGCGGTCGGTGACCTCGAATTGGCGGAGCATGCCGCCGGTGAGTTTCGGAAGGTCGATGAATGAGAAGGCAAGATAGGCGCCGCCGGCACCCACCAGTGCGCCGACCATGGCGAGGCCGAAGCTCTCGGCGAGGATGAAGCTGAAGAGTTCCCGGCGTCGGTAGCCTATGGCCTTGAGGATGGCGAGTTCACGGAAGCGCTCGCGGATGGCCATGCTCATCGTGCTGACCGCGACGAGGAGGAGGGTGAAGACGACCACGCTGCTGATGGAGCCGATGAGGAGTTTGATGTTGCCCCACATGGATACAAAGCCCATCTGGAACGCGCTTTCTGTCTCGGCGCGGACCTCGGCCGAGGTGTTGGCGAAGGCGGCGTTGAGGGCGCTGATGATCCCCGGAGCTGCCTCAGCCGACGCGGCGCGCACCCACCACGTACCCACCGTCTTGCCGCCGCCGAGCATTTCGTCGAGGTGCTTGTGATGGAAGAACACCGAGCGGTCGTCCGGTGTGCCCGAGTAGTAGCCGGCGATGTTCAGGTCGAGATCGACCGGATAGAAGGTCCCAATGAGTTTTAGTTTGTCGCCTATCTTCAGGCCGTAGCGTTCAAGAGTCACCTTGCCCACAATGCAACTCCTCCGGTCCTGCATCCATGCGGCGAGTTGGTCCGGCGGCGTCCGGGCGTCCACGAACACATTGGTAAACGCGACGGGGTCCACGGCGAATTGCGCGAAGGGCGTGTAGGCCTCGTCGCGGAAGCGCCCGCCAAAGTAGGTGAAGGGTGTCACCCCGGCGATACCCGGGATGCCCTCGACGATGGGCCTTTGACGCACAGGCAGCGGAACGCCAAGCGAAACCTTGTTCCGGACGGCGATGCGGAGGGAGGCCCCGATGTCGGACGGCGGCAGCGTGAATTCACGCTGGAATGTCTGAAGGGTGACGAGCAGGAACAGGCTGGCCGCCACGCTCAGCGTGGACAGCAAGGCCCGCCGCTTGTTGCGGAAGGCATTCCGAATGACAAAGCCCGGGAGGGTCATGGGGTTCAGGGTCCGGGCCGTCAGGCGGTCAGTTCGCCTTTTTCGAGGTGAACCTGGCGCGATCCAAATGCCGCAGCCTTCGGGTCGTGGGTGACCATGATCACGGTCTTGCCGTGGTCGCGGCTCAGTGACTGGAGGATGCCGAGGGCCTCCTGGGCCGAGTGGGAGTCGAGGTTTCCCGTGGGCTCGTCGGCGACCACGAGGCTGGGATCCGTGACGAGCGCACGCGCGATGGCGACGCGTTGCTCCTGTCCACCGGACATCTGCTTCGGAAGGTGATGCTGGCGGTCACCGAGGCCCACCAGATCGAGGGCGGTGGTGACGAGGCGGCGGCGTTCCTTGCGGCCCAGCCGGGTGAGAAGGAGCGGAAGCTCGACGTTCTCGAAGGCGGTCAGGACCGGGACCAGGTTGAAGCTCTGGAATACGAATCCAACATTCTGGTTCCTCCAGTCGGCAAGTTGAGACTCACTGAGTCGGGAAATGTCGATGCCTTGTACCCGAAGTTCCCCGCTGGTGGGTCGATCGATGCCGGCGATGAGGTGGAGCAGGGTGGATTTTCCGGATCCCGAGGGCCCCATGAGGACGAGGAATTCGCCGACCTGGATGTCGAGTGTCACGTTGTCGAGGGCGGTCACGTTGATGTCCCCCTGGCGGTAGATCTTCGTGAGTCCGCGGACCGAGACGATGGGCCCGGCCGCGTCCCCGGGGGCGCTGCTGGAGGTGTGTTCGGCGACTGTCTGGACCGGCATCCACAGAGTCTTAGGGCGGGTCGGCGGTTTGGCAACCAACGGAATTCCGTCCCGGCGTGTCACGCATTGGTCACGTCAACGACTCGGGTTGGTCACACGAGGCTGGGACGGCCCGATAAGCCGGGCAGGCTGTCGAAATGATTCGAGGAAGTCTTCCTTCATTGCTTCTGGCCGGCTTGTGCTCGTGCTTCGGCGGGTTGGGGGCCCGCGGCGCCGATCCCGTAAACGCCGGCGCGCCGCGCGACGAGGCCTCTGAATTTTTCGGCCTGACCCGCGTGCACACGATCCACCTGGAGATCCAGCCGGACCAGTGGGACGCCATGGAACCGAAGCGCACAGGTGGAATGGGGCCTGGCCCCGGTGGGCCGGGTGGGCCTGGCGGGCCGGGTGGACCGGGTGGGCCGGGTGGGCCGGGAAGGATGAATTTCAATTCGGCGTTCGAGGAGGGGCGGGCGGCCCGGCCTGGGTTGGCGGCGGCGATGGGGTTGGAATTTCCGTATGTGAAGGCGGCGATCACCGTCGATGGCGAGCGGATGGCGGACGTGGGCATTCGCTACAAGGGCAACGGGACCTACATGTTCTCCCAGTCGGCGGACAAGCGTCCGCTGAAGGTGGAATTCAACCGGTTCGAGAAGGGAAGAAAGTTTCATGGGCTGACGGTCCTGAATTTACATAACAACGTGATGGACCG
>CAIMTB010000274.1 GCA_903844265.1 uncultured Verrucomicrobiota bacterium | reverse complement strand
GATCTTCGCATTGTTGAACTTATCGAGCTCGTTGAGGATGGCCGCGATGACCTGGATCCGATCACTGGCATTGGCCCTAGCCTCCCCAGGGTTTGCGGGCAGTCGGCGAAGGTTCGGCTTAAGAATCTCCTGCAACGGGGCCGGCAGTCGCGGAACCAGCTTGAGGATCTTCCCCTCGATCCCGGCAGCGAACGACCTGGCCTGCTGCAAGCCGTCATTCGACGACTTAAGGGACGCTTCGGCCTGAGCGCGCTCCTTGTCGACTTGGACGCTGTTGGTTCCGAGCCTGGCGGCCTGATCATCGACCGCTTTCATCTCCCGGGTAAAGAGGTCGAGGCTTTGCTCCAGGAGTTCCTTGTCGGACTGCCAGTCGGCGCGGGACTTGGAGGCGAGCTGACGCGCTTCCACCCATTTCTCCAGGGTGGAACGTGTCTCGGCCAACGGCGCTTCGGCACCGGCGACGAAAGCGCCCAGGCTGACCGCCAACACCATCGTTCGGAGTGAAGCCATCACTTCTCTCCAGACTCCGGGCACGAGATTGCAGCGCGAGGTCGTTCCTGTGACGTTTCGGTGACAGTGACGGATTCCTCGTCCGACTGGAGTTGCCGACGCCGTTCGCGGAAGGAGATGCCGAAGTGCCGCCGGAACAACCTGCCAAAATGCCGTGTGCTGCACCCACAAAGCTGAGCCAGGTTTTCGGAGGTCATCTCCGCCAACCCGGAGCACGGTAGACGCTCGATCAGACGGCGGAACCGGACTCCGACCCCCTTGAGACCATCCCCAGGCGCGGATTTCTGGATTTTCTCCAACTCCACCAGTTCACCCCAGAACGCCATCCAACGAAGCCTTGTGGTGAACCCGTTTGGATCAGGGCTCCCGTCCAACTCCGCGAAGCGAACGGCTCTCGGATCCGTGGCCGTGAAGCGGAGCACCGACGCAGCTTCGTCCCGGAGAAGCGCCTCCAGAATCGGGACTTCGCGCAGATTGGCGACGCACCGAATCTCGGCCCAACCGATGCCCCGACAGCTGGCCTTCAACGGGCCGAGAAGGCTCGCTCGCAGGGATCCAGGGCGCGCGCTGCTGACCACCAGGAGATCCCCAGGATCCAAGGTCACGCCACTGCCGGGGCCAAGCCAGTATCCCGTCCCCGACCTCACTCCGAGGAGGATCCAGCCTTCCAAGGTCGGGATCCACTCTCCCTCGGGCGGCAGCGCGATCGATCCTTCCTGATGCCCTGACAAAATCACGTCTTCCCAACAGCAAAGCCGCTTCCCACGTCGTTCCCGCTACCTTTTGATGACAAATCGGAAACGTCTTGCCAAGCCCAGCACGGCAGCCAGACCGACGGATAGTCGCGCTTGTATGCCTTTCTGCGAGCGTGGCGGTGAGTGTGCGGACCGGATCGAAGACGCTCTTCGGGATATTCACCGCGTGGCCCGTGGCCATCAGCACGGCCATGGTTTCACCGACCGCCCGCCCCGAGGAGCACGGCCGCCAGGAGGCGGTTCCGGGCGGCGGGCAACAACACCCGATAGACCAGTTGCCACCGGGTCGCGCCCAGCGCCAGGGCCGCCTCGCGGAAGTTATCCGGCACCGCCTTGAGAGCATCCTCCCCGATGGAGACGATGATCGGCACGCTCATCAACGCCAACAGGATCGCGCCGTTGAGCACATTCAGCCCCACCGGCACATGAAAGACGTCCTGGATCAGGGGATTCATCACGCTCAAACCGATAAACCCCCACACCACCGACGGAATGGCCGCCAGCAACTCGATCACGATCTTCAGGGTCTCGCGCACCTTGCGATCGCAGAATTCAGATAGAAAAACGGCCGCCCCGATCCCGAAGGGCACGGCGAGGAGCATCGCCAGTACCGTCACGCTGAAGGTCCCGGGAATCAGGGCCAGCACCCCGTATCGGACATTGCTCTGCGAAGTGGGGTACCACTCCGTACTTCCCAGAAACTGCCCTAAATCCAGGCCGCGAAAGAGGAATCCGGCTCCTTCACGGAACACGAAGAAGAAGATGCCGTAGACGAACACGATCGCGCTGATGCCGCAGAGGCGAATGGTCCCTTCGATGATCCGCTCGCTGAAGCGCTGCCAGCGTTGTC
>CAIMTB010000273.1 GCA_903844265.1 uncultured Verrucomicrobiota bacterium | reverse complement strand
CGTTCGTCGATGGTCGAGATCGGCAGTCCGGTTGCCGAGCGCTGGATAAAGCAGGCCACTAATGGTGCAGCCCAAGGTTCCAATTCCAAACCCGGCGGACATCAGGTTCAGCCTCCGCCTCATCGGTAGACTTGGCCGCTGTATTCCGAATCGAGATATACCGCGTGCCGGGAATCAGGTAGCTCCTTTCACCAGCCCTTTCTCGATCAGCGCCGCCCGCAGGTCGTTGGCGAGGGTGGTGGCGCTGGCGAGGTCGGTGGCGGCGGCCTGGGAGGCGTTGGCACGCTGGGCGCTGGGCGCTGGGCGCGAGCCGAGAACCTCCCACGACGGCGAGCCGGCGTGGCGCTTGCCCCTATGCGAGAGCGGCGATCTTCACGGCTTCGGATGGGCGAGGAGCCAGTCGATGACCCGGGGCGAAAACTCCGGGGAGAACGTCGGAATATGGGTGCCACCAATGATGCTCCACAACTCGACGGCGCCGCCCGGCGGAGAGGTCGTGTACCGAGTGACGACCGTGTCCAGCCCCGGCACTTTCAGATCGAGATCCATCGAAGGCGCCGGGTCTGTAACTGGCTCTCGAGCGCCGTTATACGTAGCCCAAGTCTGTACGGTCTGCACGGCACCGGGGTACGGGGGCATATTCGCCGGGATCGAATACGCAGAAGAGGGGCCTAAGACACCACCAAGGTAGAAAAACTCCTCCTCCGCCGTGGCGTGGATGTGGAGGACATCCACAGGCTCGGAGGGTTGACAGCGGCCAGGGTCAAGAAAGGTAGTTCCCGACAACGCGACGATGCTCGCGATGCGATCCGCAGACTGGCAAGCCATCCGATAGGCCATATAGCCACCCATCCAAGAGTCGAACCATCAGGAAAGAATTTTCGTGTCATGGTGCGTGGAGTTTGCGCCACGCCGACCGAGGAAGTAGTCTGACCGCGCGCGGGAAACGCACGGCCGCAGTCCTCAGGGGCGCGGCCGTTTTTGTTTCAACAGTTCGCCGCAGGACCTTTGCGGCACACACGGCGCGTCCGTTTCAGCCATGCGAGGACTTCGCCCAGGTCGAAGAGACGCTTCCGGCGACCAACGAGAATGTGTGGACAGCCGTTCGCACAGAGTTCGTCGAGTTTCCGGAGCGAGAAGGAACAGGCGTCGGCGGTCGTGCGCGAACCCACCAAGAGAGGAGGAGTTTCAGTCTTCATTCGCGGGCCATTCTGGCGGTTCACCCTCTGCTCCCTTCGCCGAGAGAACCCGCGGTTATGCCTCCGTTTTGAACGGAGAAGCCGCGCCACCGAGTCGGAGAACCTGCCCCGGGCCGTGCCGGGGACCGGGACAACCTACGCCGGTCGGATGATTAGATGTCGAAAGCCGCCACTTCCCGCCGGAGGACCCGGAGTCAAGCGTCTCCGTGCGAGTACTTACCGAATTCGGCGCGTTCCTTCGCCTTCGCGCGCTTCCGTTTCATCCCCACCTTCCCGCCGGCCTGGCGCGCACTCAGGAGAGTCTCCTCCTTGAATCGACGAATCTCGTCCGCGATCTGTAGCCGCTGTTCCTCGTGCTCCACAGTTGGCGGCAGGACCTCGGCGCATTTCAGGAACGCCTCCCTCCGTTCTGCGAGGCTCGTCACGTTCGCGGGCCTTTCCGGTTGGATCGCGAACCACGCCTTGCCGGCCGCTTCGTTCACGAGGGACTTGTAGTGTCGGTGAACAACCGCGGCGCTGTTGCCCATCTCATGCGCGACCCGGACGGCGTCCCCGGTCACCGCCAACCTGTGAGAGGCATAGCCGTGGCGGAGTCCGTTTGCCTTCCATGGAATTCCGGCCGCCTCGGCGGTGAGGCGTTCGCGTTTGAACAGCAATTCTCCGGAGTGCGGCCAGACCCGGCCGGTCCGTCCCTGATATGGTGCGAGCCACGCCAGGGCTGCCTCGCCGAGGGGGACAACGCGACGGCTTCGGGTCTTTGCCACCGCGGCGCCAATCACAAGCTCCCCGGATGCGAGGTTGATGTCCTCCCATCGAACCCGCTCGATTTCTGCGGTGCGGCAGCCGGCGAGACCGCCGAGCACGAGGACCGGCAGGAAGTCGGCGTCCGCCGAGCGTAGGAGACGGTCGAATTCGTCGGCCGTGAAGATGGCCGGTTCCACCCCGGACTTCATCTTGCCGACCGAGACCTCCACGGCAGGGTTCGAAGAGCACCAGCCGCGGGACTTCCCGAAGTTGAACAAGCCGCCGAGGACGGTGCGGAAGTTCCGGACCCCCTGCGGCGCGAGCTTCAACCCGTCCAGCCACTGTTGCAGCGGTCCCGTCTGTATGGCGCCGAGGTCCAGCTTGAATGCGCCGGCAAACGCGTTCAGCCGATAGTTCAGGTCCCGGACATATCGCGGTGAGGCCCCTTGGGCGGTCTTGAGGGCGACGTAATCGGCGACGGCGAGAGTCACCGATCGAGGAGTCACCTGGGCCCGCGATGCGGCGTAATGTTCGGCCGCGGCGAGAACCGACGAAAGCCCGCCCGGTAACACCCGCAGGCAGCCGGCCACGGTTTCGCAAGCTGCCAGGACCCCAACCCCAGGGAAATCTGCGAGGGCCTGGGCGGCGGCAGAGTATGCGGCGGCTTCGTCATTGGTGAGCGCAGCGGCCACGACCTCGCGCTCGCTCAACTGCCGGGCGAGCTTGCCGGCGGCCTCCAACGCAGTCACCTCGTCGGCGTAGGAGTCGAATCGACGCTTCCCCCCAGCGTAGTTGGCGACCATGAACGCCGGATTCCCGGACGGAGTCTTGCGCCGGTAGACGGTGACCGTGACTCGGCCGAGGGAAACCTTCCGGGGCCATCCCTTCCGATTCTTGGTTCCTGCGGAAGCTTGCGTGACCATGCGCGAACTGTTGCATTCATGTTGCACGTTTGCAAGTCAGCGCGCGAAACGCAGCCATTTCGGGCAGGACCGGATCTAACGTAAGCTGTTGATAATCTGGCGGAGAGGGGGGGATTCGAACCCCCGGTACGGCTTTTGACCGTACAGCGGTTTAGCAAACCGCCGCCTTCAGCCACTCGGCCACCTCTCCCTCCACCGACCCTTCGATCCACGACGCACACCCCAGACCCCGACGTCATCAGCGCCCGCCCATGGTTTCAGGGACCAGCGCGCAAACCCTACCAAAACCTCTCCTCGTGTCGAGTGATGTCCTCCGCACGAGCTTGTTTTGGGCCTCCCGGAGATCAGCGTCCCCTGCCCCGTTGGTTACCAAGGTCCCAGGTTGTTCCGCCGCATTGACGCCCACCCATTTCACGCCAAGGTCCATGGCATGCACAATCATCACACTCTCTTCCGCATCGCATTCCTCGGACTCCTCACGTTCCTCACCGCATCGCCGTCGGCTCTCGGCACCATTCAACATCAGAAGGTCGAATACACCGAGGGCGACACCGTCCTCGAGGGAGTGCTGGTCCACGACGATGCCATGGCCGGCAAACGGCCCGGGATCCTGGTGGTGCATCAGTGGAAAGGACTCGGCGACCACGAGATCCAACGAGCAGAGGGGCTCGCCAAACTCGGCTATGTCGCGTTCTGCGCCGACATTTACGGCAAGGGGATCCGCCCCTCCACCGCCGGGGATGCCGGCAAACAAGCTGGCAAGTTCAAGGGGGACCGCCCCCTGCTCCGCGCCCGGGTGAACGCCGCTCTCGCCCGGATGCAGCAACTGCCGGAAGTCGACGCCGGGAAAACCGCTGCCATCGGCTTCTGTTTCGGCGGAACAGCGGTCCTCGAGCTTGCCCGCTCCGGCGCATTGATCGCCGGCGTGGTGAGTTTTCACGGCGGCCTGGCCAGTCCCACCCCCGCCGACGCCAAGAATATCAAGGCGCGCGTTCTCGCATGCCACGGCGCCGACGATCCCGGAGTCCCCCCGGCGGAGGTCGCCTCGTTCGAGAAGGAGATGCGCGACGGCGGCGTCGACTGGCAACTCGTGGCCTACGGAGGGGCCGTCCATGCGTTCACCGATGTCCGCGCCGGCAACGATCCCTCGAAGGGTGCTGCGTACAATGAGAAGGCGGACCATCGGAGTTGGGAGGCGATGAAGGCGTTCTTCTCGGAAATCTTCCGCTGACGAATGGGATCACGAGTCGGCTGTTGTTGCCCGGGCAATTCCACTGCCGCAGGCCGACCATTTCAGGCTTTCGTGGCTCGGGGACGAGGAGTAGAAGGTCCACCAACCCCAAGACCAACCGATGAAAATTGCCCGCCGCCATTTCCTCAAATCCTCGGCCCTCGGCGTCGGCGGACTGATGCTTGGCGCAGTCCCGACTCTCCATGCGGAGGCACTCACCCCGTCACCTGACGGCGCGAAGCTGAGTTCGTATGACACGATCACGCTCGGCAAGACAGGCATCAAGACCTCCCGTGTGAGCATGGGAACCGGGGTTCGCGGCGGGAATCGCGAGTCGAACCACACCCGGATGGGGGCGGAAAACGCCCACAAGTTGATCCGGGACCTTTTTGAACGCGGCGTCCGCAGCTTCGACCTGGCCGACCTCTACGGCACCCACCCGCTCGTCCCAGCCGCGCTGGATGGCGTCCCGCGGGATCGCTACACGGTGTGCAGCAAGATCTGGTGGCGACCCGGCGGCATTCCGGAGAAGGAACGACCCGATGCCGACGTCGTGGTCACCCGGTTTCTCAAGGAGCTGAAGACAGACTACATCGACCTCGTGCTCCTGCACTGCGTCGAGTCCGCGGACTGGCCCAAGGTGCTCTCCAAACAGATGGAGATCCTCGAGAACCTGAAACAAAAAGGGATGATCCGCGCCCACGGCGTGTCGTGTCATTCCCTGGTGGGACTCGAAGCGGCCGTCAACGAACCCTGGGTGGACTCGGTTCATGCCCGCATCAATCCGTTCCAGATCCAGATGGATGGTCCGCCGGAACACGTCGCCGCCCTCCTGAAGAAACTCCGGGCCAAAGGCAAAGGCGTGGTCGGGATGAAGATCATCGGCGAAGGAAAGCTGAGGAACGACGAGGAAAAGAAGGATCAGTCGATCCGTTATCCGTGGGTCGAGGGCCTGGTCGACATGGTCACCGTGGGTTTCGAAAAAGCCTCGGAACTCGACGACTTCCAGACCCGCCTTCACAAAGTTCCGAAACCGGCCTGACCCGGGAGCAAGTCTCAGAACCGCGCCGCGCGTCGGTTGAACGCCACGCAATCGTCGTACCGGACTCCTGTCCCACCGAAGATATCGAGGGCCGAACCGATGGTCAGGTCGATCCGACCGCGGCTGATCCCGGCCACGTCCTCGAGGTCCTGAAGCGAACGGGCACCGCCGGCGTAGGTCGTCGGGATCGGCGTTGCCGCGGCGAGACGTTCCACAAGCTCCCGGTCGATGCCGAGGCACAGGCCCTCGACGTCCACGGCGTGCACCAGGAATTCAGCGCATGAACTCGCGAGGCCCTGCAGGGTCGCCGCCTCGACCTTGAGGTCGGTGAACTTCTGCCAACGGTCCGTCACCACAAAATAATCGTCACCCCGGCGACGGCAACTGAGGTCGAGCACGAGCCTGCCGGCTCCCAACTTCCGGACGAGCTCCGCAAGGCGCGCCTCGTCGAGGTGACCGTCACGAAACACCCACGAAGTGACGATGACGTGGGAGGCGCCGGCATCGAGCCATCCGGCGGCATTGTCCGCATTGACACCACCACCGAGTTGAAGGCCGTCGGGATACGCTGCCAGGGCCTGGCGCGCGGCGGCGTCATTCCCCGAGCCAAGCTGTATGACGTGCCCGCCCGTCAGGGCATCCCGGCGGTACTGGTCGGCGAACGAGCTGGCAGGACGATCCGACTCGAAGTTGGTGCGTGTGCCGGCGCCGGAGTCGGTGAGCGTCCCGCCCACGATCTGCACCACGCGCCCAGCCCGGAGATCGATGCACGGCCGAAACATGTTCCTGCGATCCAGCCACAATGGCTGCGGGGCGACGAGCCGCGAGTTGCCGCGGACCTTGAACTCGAAGGGTACAGAATGAACGGAATAAGGGGACGTGAACACAATCAAGGGACAGGCCTTTTGTTATAGCTCTCGATCTGTGCGGCGGGTCTGACGTGGACGGCGCTGGCGAGGTCCCAACCTGCGCGAATGCGAGCTTGATTGGGGGGCGGAACCCCCGTGTCATCTCGCGTCGATGGCGTCCCGCAAACCAGCCCTGAGTTTCATCTTCATCACCCTGTTCCTCGACATCCTGGGGATCGGGTTGATTGTGCCGATCCTTCCGAAGCTCATCCAGACCTTCGAAGGTGGGAACGTAGCGGCGGCCTCGCACACGACGGGGATGCTGACGTCTTTGTACTCGCTGATGCAGTTCGCGTTTGCGCCGCTGATTGGCAGCCTTTCGGACCGGTTTGGTCGGCGCAAAGTGATTCTTTGTTCGCTGATGGGATCCGGTCTCGACTACCTGCTTCTGGCGTTCGCACCGACGCTCGGCTGGTTTTTTCTGGGTCGCATGGTGGCTGGGATCACGGGTGCGAGCATCACGGCGGCGACGGCGTACATCGCGGACGTGACGCCACCGGAGAAGCGGGCGGCGGGTTTCGGCCTGATCGGGGCGGCATTCGGCCTCGGGTTCATTGCGGGCCCGGCGTTGGGCGGTGTGCTTGGGCACATCGGGCTTCGGGTTCCGTTCTATGCGGCGGCCGCGCTCACGCTGCTGAACTGGCTTTACGGCATGTTCATACTTCCGGAGTCGCTGGCCCCTGAGAACCGGCGGACCTTCGATTGGAAGCGATCGAACCCGGTGGGCTCGCTCCTTGCGCTGCGCAAGTACCGCGTGGTCCTGGGGCTCACGGGCATGTATTTCCTGTTGAACCTCGCGCACCAGGTTTTTCCGAGCACCTGGGTGCTCTACACCACGTACCGGTACGAGTGGAACGAAGTGCAGACGGGGCTTTCGCTGGCGATGGTCGGACTGATGGCGGGTCTCGTCCAAGGCGGACTCACACGGCGCATCATCCCGATGCTGGGTGAGCAGAAGTCGGTGCTGGTGGGCCTTTCGATTGCGGTGGTGAGCCTCGTCGCGTACGGGTTCGCCTCGAAAGGTTGGATGATCTACGCGATCATCCTTTGCGGCTCGATGGGCGGGATCGCGGGGCCTGCCCTGCAAGGCATCATTTCACAGAGTGTCGGAGCCAACGAACAGGGTTCCGTTCAGGGCTCGCTCACCAGCCTGGTGAGCGTGGCCGGGATTCTCGGACCGACCATCGCAACGCGACTGTTCGGTTATTTCATCGGGCCCATGGCACCGGTCCACATCCCGGGCGCCGCGTTTTTCTTCAGCAGTTTCCTGATGCTGACCGCGATGTTGGTTGCGGTGGTGTCGTTCCGCAGGCTGCGCGCGCGCGGCGTGATTTCAGCCAAGGGTGGCGCGACCGCCCCGGCGGGACACTAGGGGGAGTCCAAGGTCCTTGGACCTTGGACCCTGGACTCCGCACGAGTGGACTCCGCACGAGTTGCGTCTTTCCTACTTCACCGCGGCGACCTTCTCCCACTTGCCGCTGTGTCCGGACTTGAGAACGGAGTCGCAGATGTTCTGGGTCTCGAGAGCCTCGCGGAACGTGGGCGAACAGGGCTTGCCCTCCTCGAGCGATTTCACGAAGTCGGCGAAGTGGTGTGTAAAGGTGTGCTCGTAGCCGATCTGCAGGCCCGGCACCCACCAGTTCTTCATGTACGGGTGATCGCTGTCGGTGATGTGGAGGTTCCGCCATCCGCGGACCTG
>CAIMTB010000272.1 GCA_903844265.1 uncultured Verrucomicrobiota bacterium | reverse complement strand
CGCTGCGGGTCGACGGCGTTGGTGAAGGTGACACCCGACTGGCTGCCAGGGACCCGTTGAAGACCTGCGTGGGCGCCCACGGGAGCGGGCGTGACCGGGATCGCGTGGACGCCACCGGATGGCTCGGCCCCCTCGCAGGCCCCCACGACAAGGATTGCCGCTGCAACCCGCAGGATACGGCTCCTGTGACTTCCGGAACGCTGTTGGGCTGGGGAGTCCAAGGTGTCTAAGGCGACGATAGCGGCAGTGCCTGGAGTTTGGCCATTTTCGAAGATGCCGTTCGCAAACTAGATCTAGCCATCCCGATTCAAGACCCGTCCCTCAATTGTTAACCAAAGACCTGTCCCTTCCTGCGGTTTCAACGGGGTGCTGGGCCGTGTTGAAAAAGAAATGAGGCCGGGCATAAGCCCGGCCTCGTGAGTGATCAGACAGCTCCGCGGAGCAGGTTACTGACGGGCGCGGAAGAAGCCCTGGGCAGCGCCCGCAGGGACTGTGTACGGGCTCTTGGCCCCGGCCACGTCCGAGTATGAACCGTTCACCGTCCCGGAACCCTGGAGAGTACCGGTGAAGGTGATGACGCTCCCCTTGGCGGAGATGGTCGGTTTTTCGGTGACTGCCGCGTCGACCGCACCGCTCGGGACGACGAGTTGGAGGCCGTTGATCGGGGCGCGAGGCGTGCTGCCGGAGGCCCAACCGTTTTCAGTCGAGCCCTCGACGATTATGCCTTTGGCAGTGAGCCCCTTGAACACCGCGTAGGTACCCTTGGGGTGAGCCGTCGCATCAGCCGACTTCAGCTGAACGAAGTCGGTCGGGCTGTCGTCGCTCATGCCGAGGACCACAGGCTTCAGCTCCGTGCCATTGAGGTCGGTGATCCGATAGCCACCTCCGCGGTCAGCCTTCGCCACGCCACCCTGTGCATAGAGAACCACGTCGTAACCTCCTGCGGCACCGGTCAGATCAGCAGGAAGGTTGTTGAGGGTAACCTTCGTGGTTGACGCCCCGCCGGTATCGAGATAGCCGGTCATGAGAACGCGATCCGAGCCCACAAAGTTGTTGTTCTCCTCGCCTCGGCCCGTGGATTCCCACGTGTTCGGGCACGTCCACTCGACCGTGGCCGTGCTGGACTTCGCCACCCCGGCGACATCGGCCGAGACAGACACAGGGGCTGTCGACGCAGCGATAGCCTCCATGTTGTTCCAGTTGGCCTGGGCGATCGAACCGACACCGGCGACTTCCTTGGGCCCGAGGCCGTTCGGAGTATTGCTGTCCTGGAAGTTCAGGCCAATGGAGTAGGTCTGCTTACCGGCGGGCTTGCTGGGCTTGTAATCGCTGTAATCGCGGATCTTGGCGGTCCAGATGCCCTTGAAGGCCGCATCGATATTCCCGTTCTCAGGACCAAACACAGGCCCGACGTACATCTTGGCCGGGAGCGGTCCATCAACGTTCGATCCGTCGGCCGGGTTGAAATCGGTCGGGGTGAACTCAGTCCACGTGATGGCGTTGTCGCTGCGGTACATATGGATCACGTCGCCGGAGCGCCGGAGACGGAGCCAGGCATGCGGGTAGGCCGGTGTGCCGCCGCCGCTGCTGCTGCTGGTCGCGCCACCGATGTTGAGGCGTCGATTGGTCTCGTAGGCGTAGTTGGACGCGCCGCCGTCGGCCTTGATGGTCGGGTTGCCGTGAACCTGCTGGTAGCGAGCCGCTGTATCACCTGTGTCGAGGGTCGTGCGGGCATGCAGGCCGGCGCGCGCCCACTGCGATGAGGCATCCTGGCCTTCCAGACGGGCAATCTTGTCGAAATCGCCGGTGATCTCCTCGTAGACAAAGGTGACGTCGTCGCTGGTACCCCAGAAGGCATTGCCGCCGGAGTTCAGGTTGAAGCCATTGTCAGCCACGGCGAGAGCGGCGGCGGGAAACTCCGCAGTATCGCCAGCGCCGAGAGCCGTCCAGACCAGCTTGGAGACCGTGAAGTTGATGTTCGCCGAAGTAATTTTGTTGCCCTTAAGGTCGGACACGTTCTTGACGGTGGCACTGTAGGCATTGCCCTGGGTCAGGCCGGAAGCCGTGATCACCGCACCCTGCTCGAAGGAATCCAAGGTGCTTGAATTCTTGACGTACCGCACACTCTTGATCGTGCCGGCGCTGAGGGTGAAGTTCGCAGCCACGACGGTCGCAGGATCCACGGCCTCGTCGAAGATCACGGCGACATCAAAGTCACCGGTGCCATGCTTCACGGCACCCGCGGACACAAGGGCTGGCGGAACCGTGTCCTTGTTGACTGTCAGGACCACCTCGGAGCTGACCACTTCAGCTCCAGGAACAGAGACCTTGACGCTATATTTCGCGCCGCTGTCGGACACGGCCAGGATCGGCGTCTGGTAGCTCGCACTGTTTGCGCCCGCGATGTCCGCTCCGTTCTTTCTCCACTGATAGGCTGCCGATGAAACGCTGTTGACCGTCACAGCCACGGAGAATTTCGCCTTGACACCCTCGATGGTCGTCACCGCAACGGGCTGACCGGTGATGCTTACCGTACCGGGAGGTGCGAATGTCCCGATGACCGAGCCGGCAAGAGGCTTGAGGGAACCGGCAGCGGTCGTGTCACCGGTCTTCCGCCAAGCCACTTCCATCCAGTCACCGCCGCCGCCTTCCTTCAGCAGCGCATAGATGTAGTACCGTTTCCCAGCCACGAGGGTGATGGGTGCCTGGGTGGTTTCGGGAACGCCGGGCTCCAGAAATGCCTGACAGCAGCCGGACAGCTCTTCCGCGACCACGACAGCATTGGCGAGCTTATCGTCGGTGCTGATATAGAGCTGGGCCTGGTCGTCAGCCCTGATGAAGAAATCGTAATCGCCGGAAACGGTCGGCGTCAGGAAGCCGGAAACGCGGGATCCGTAGTTGTCGCCGTACCCATTCGGGGACGTGAATGAGGTCGTGTACTGGACCGCATCGGGCGTGTTGTTGACGTACTTGTCAGCCCCGAGAAGGGTGTTGATGTCGACTCCGTCCAGGGCGTTGAAGAACTCAACCTTCATGACCCCGGGCGCGAAGACGTCGGCCGCCCGGGAGGTACTGCTGACGAGAAGCGAAGCGCCAAGGGCCACGAGGAGGCCTGCGTTCCGCGGTTGAAACCATCCGCTTGTTCGATTTGTTTGCATGGGGAGTAGGGTCCCCCCGTGGCAGAAGCAGCATCCAATCTCCCGCATGGGCAACAGCAAGGCCATGGGTATTAGGTGCTACGCCTCCGAAAACGGGGACGAGCAACCGGATCATAAGATGAGGAGCCTTGTCAACCCATCCAACGAGAAAAGGCCGGGCACTCGCGTGCCCGGCCTTCGTCTTTTTAGAGTCAGCTACCCTAAAGCCCAGTCATTACTGACGGACCCGGTAGTACAGATTCCCGGCTCCGATCGCCACAGTGGCGGGGTTCGCCGTCCCAACCGTCGTCCAGGCAGCCCCAGCTCCCAGGCTCGCCGAGGATTCCAGCGTCCCACCCGCAGGCGTCCACTGGATCGTGATGTTCGATCCCGACCGCGCCACCGTCGCCGTCAGCGGCGCAGGTGCCTTCGGCAACGTGCTCAACGCCAACCCGGCCCCGGAGTTCCACAGCGCGGCCACTTCCGTCGCGCTCAGCACTCGGTTCCAGATGCCCACGTCGTCGATCTCGCCGTTCCACTGCCGTCCGGTCGAGTCAGGATTCTCTCCGATGAACAGGTGCTTCGTCGGGTTCGACGCCAGCACTGCCGCATTCGTGATCACGCCGTGCAACACGCCGTCCAGGTAGAGTGCCGTTCCGAACGACTTCCCGCTGGCGTCCGTCACCGCCACGAACTGGTGCCAGGCTCCGTCGTTCACCGCAGGCACGTCATCCGCGCCTTCGCCCACGCCACCCGCATAGGCGATGGTCCCAGCACTACCACGCCGTGCGATCCGGTAGCTCGAACCCTCACCCTTCGAGATCAGCGCCTGCCAGTCGTGGTCGAAGCCGCCAACCTTGAACCAGCCGGCGATCGACACACTGCCCTTGGCAAAGTCGAGATCCGCAGGGTTGCCCCCGGTGATGTCGATGTACTGATCCGTGTTCGTCACTCCGCCGACGATCCCGTTCAGCTTGATCGCCTGACCGAAACCATCACGTCCAGCCACGTACGTGACAGGCCGCGTGCCCTTGGCGGTCCCGTTGTGGACACCGACACCATCGTTCAGGTTCCCGTCGAAGCTCCACGCCGACACCAGGCCAACCGCAAGCCCTGCATTACCCGCAGGTGCCGTGTTGAAGTCCCAATCCGCGAT
>CAIMTB010000271.1 GCA_903844265.1 uncultured Verrucomicrobiota bacterium | reverse complement strand
GCACCGGTTCATAAACCCAATGCGTGTCCACGCCTTGGAAAAGGCGGCTTCCCATGAACGGTGCTTTTGGTGCGGTGACTTGTCACCGCTTTGCCACCCTCACGGCTGCGGCATTTCCACGCGAACGGTCACGACGCCGTATCCCGGGACTTCGATTCCACGACGAATCGGCTTCAGCGCTCGCTCGCTCG
Organism: uncultured Verrucomicrobiota bacterium; assembly: GCA_903844265.1. Lineage (GTDB taxonomy): Bacteria > Verrucomicrobiota > Verrucomicrobiia > Limisphaerales > CAIMTB01 > CAIMTB01. Next base: position 13,516 of record CAIMTB010000271.1, on the reverse strand, counting down.
CGTCGCTGAGCGCCAACCCGACAGGCCGCGAATCCGGCCACGTGAGGCGCGCCACCTGCGATTTCCCGGAGGCGCCGTACAACCGCACGATCACGGCACGCCCGTCATCGCTGGGCTTCAGGCCCGTGACCAGGACGCTGTCGGGTTCCACACGGAACCGAGGGGTCACCGGGATGGCCGCCGAATGCGAACGGCGGACCAGCAACGGCTGGCTCGCGGCGATGGCGAACCGGCTGTTCTCCGCCGGCTCAAACGCCCCGTGCGGCCGCAGCACGAAGCGGAAGACCACCGGGCCTTCCTGGTACGAACGGTAGTTCGTGCCCCAGTGATTGTTCATGACCCAGCTGTAGATCCGCTGCGTGGGCTCCACCTTCTTGCGCCAGACATCGGGATTCGCCTGCGAACCCACGAGCGTCGCCGTGAGGCCGCCGACCTGCAGCAGCGGTGCGTCGAGCGTCACCCACTCAATGCCATGCCTGCGTCCCGACACATCCGCCCAACGCCCCACCGTGAACCAGTTCTTGCACGCGCTCGGCATCTGGTCGATCTCGGGCCGGATCACGCCAATCGGCAGGTCGAGCCGGAGATCGCCGCCCGGAACGCGGAACGCGAACCCGAAATTCACGCTCTCCTTCCCGCCCTTCTGCGCGAACTGCCAGTCGTTCGTCTTGGTCGACGTTGCGGCGCGCTCCTTGTCCACCGTGTTGATCAACGTCACGTGCGACTGCCCGGCGACGACCTGGATTTCAGTCGTGAGTTTCCGGCAGCCCGGGGCCTCCGATTCCACCAGCAGCGAAGCCACCAGCGGCCCGTTCTCCTTCACCCGGATCTTCACCGCCCCGCGGCGCTTCAGATCCGTCAACTTGTCGCCCGGGAGAAAGAGATACTCGTTGAGCGCCCCCCCATCAGTGGTGTCGACGAGGTTCCCTTCGATCCCCGCCGCCAACAGTTCCACGATGGCGCCGGAATCCGGATCGAGGCGAACCGAGACCAGGCCGTTCTCCAGCCTGACCCCCGTGGCACGCGCCGGCCGTTCCGGCGCGTGCGCAGCCCCGGCCCCGACATACAGCGCATCCGAGCTGAACGGCGCGACCGCGGGCGTGACGAACGCAAGATCGCCGCCCGTCAAACGCTGCGACGGAAGCGCGGCACCTCCACCGCCCGTGACCCGGTCCCCGGTCGTCGCCTCCGATTTCGGGAGGATGGCCAATTCACTGCGTTTCCAGGACGCCGTGTTGATGATCCTGAAGTCCCCGGGCAGGGGTCCGCGGCTTGCGGACTCGCCAATGGCCGCCTTGAGCAGGGCGCGGGATTGGGAGGCCGCGTCCAGGGCATACGACTGCTTGATGGCCCACTGCTCGCGTGTGGCCTTGGCTTCGGGGTCCGACACACTGCACCACGCGCCCCAGGTATGCTCGGAATAGAGCAGCACCTTCTTCCACGCCTCGGCAAAATCAGCGACGGGATAGGCGCGTTGTCGCGAGATGGCGTGGATCGCCTCGGCCTGGGTCATGATGTCGGAACTCTCGCGGTTCATCGCCGTCTCGAGGGCCGACGATCCCGCGCCGTCCTCCCAGTACGGGGTCCAATCCCCGCGCACCTCCGGGAGCTTCGATCCGTAGCGCTTCTCAAAGGCCCGGAACGCTTCGCCAGTTCCCGAAATGACGAAATGCGGCCACGCGTAGCGCGTGTTCCAATCCTTCACGAATTCGCAGATGGCGGGATCCGGCTCCGCGTTGTCCCCATGCCCGCTCCAGCGCATGTAGGCGATGTCGTAGGGGTATCCCGTCTTCTTGAGCTGGTTCTGGTACTCGGTCACGAACGACGGCGAGAGATGCCCATACACATGGGACATCGCGTAGCCCTTGTACGGGATCCACACCAGCACGCGCTCCTTTCCCGAGGGCCCGACCCACCAGAACGGCCGGTTTTCCCACTTCTGCAGGATGTCGCCGATCCGGTCGAAGTAGTTCGGCGCGGTTGAGAAATAGCGGAGGCCGGCCTGGTTCATGGCGGTGACCGTGCCCCAGGTGTAACCGGGCACGTCGCTGATCATCACCGAGTCGATCGGGACTCCCGTCTCGCGGCTCAACTCCGTGGCGTAGCTGAAGAGCCGCACCAGTTCCTCGGGACGACACAGGCCGGTGAGTTCATTGAGATACATGCCGTTCAGCACGACCTGTCCGTTCCTCACCGCCTCGAGGAATGCCGTGCGCTCAGCCGTTCCCAATCGATGGAGGTACAGGTCGGCAGCCCACAACACCTCGACGTTCCACACGAACCGTGCGCCCTCCGGATAACCCGCCGTGCGGCGGGCGTACTCCATGCCCTTCCGAAGATTCTCCACCTGCTTCTTTTCAATGTCGGTCTGGATCTCCGTGTAGCCGATGTCGGTGTGCGAATGGGGCAGGATATAAACCGTCATCCGCCGCACCGGCTGGAGCACCACCACCCGCGACGCCAACGACCGGCCGTCCACCTCCACGACCACCTTCCTCCGGCTCTCGCGATCGACCGCGGGTACAGACACCTCGATCGTCTGCACGCGATCAGCCAAATGCACCGTTGCAGGCTGCGCCCCCTCCACCTTCACGACCGCGTCCAGCGGAGCTCCGAAATGTCGGATCTGGACCTTGACCGACTGCACCAATCGCCCGCCTTCCTCGCGCAATGCCAGCAACGGCTGGATCGCATCCACGATCGTGGAACCTGCCGCCGCCACCAACCGCATCCCCGCAGGCGCCTCCAATCCCACCGAGTCGTACAGCAGCCAGCTCCCGCTCGTCGTGGTCAGCTGCACGCGATTGTCCCCGGCCATCAGAAGACTTGCCGGGAACGCCACATCGACGATCTGCGGCTTGCCCTTCGAAGGTTCGCCACGCACCGAGGCGTCCCCTGCCCCTCCCGCCAGATCCTTGGAAAACTCGTGGTCGTTGATGCGCACCACGAGTTTCGGCGGAGCGCTCGCATGCGTGTCGAGCACCCGGATCCTGAGATGGCATTCGCCGGACTTCAAAACCTCCTGAAGCCCGAAAAGCACGGTGAAGGTATGCGATGTTCCTCCGCCCCACGCATCGACCGGCCCCGGCTGTACATACGGCCAATCCCGTGAGGCATCGGACTTGCCAACCACGAAGAAGCCATCGGACTCGAACCTCGAGTAACCACCCGGTGCGAGCGCGAACTCGGCATTGGCGCCGTCAGGCCTGCCGATCTCCCAGAGGGGTTGGGCTTCTGCAGCGCGGGAACGTGGGAGCAGCGCCATCAGGGCGGCCGCAGCGAAAACACAAAATCGGATCATGGTCGGAGGGTTCCCGGACACCCTCCACGGACCCGCTTCGGGTTGCCCCCCATCGGTTGGCGACTCCTCGCCTTCTATTGGCCGAGGCTGCCCGGCTGGGGTTCCCGGGCTCCAAGATTGTCCAGAACCTCCGGTGTCATCTCCACACCCGCCTCCTGCATCGCCAGGAGAACCGCACCCACCACCGGTTCAAACTCCGCCCTGGGGATCAACATGCCCGGAATGCTCCGCGCAATGGCGACGCGAATCAGGGTCTGGTAGAGGGTCCGGGCAGTCCCCAGGCCTCCGGTGATGACGACCTGCGGAGGATCACCGGTCGGAAGGTTCGAGTGATTCGCCTCCACCATGTGGGCAAGCTCCATCGCGCCCGCCGCCAGGATTCCCAGCGCGGCCGAGTCGCCGGCCTCGGCAAGTTCAACCACCGCCGGAGCCAGCGCCGCGATCTCGTTCCGCTCGATGCCCTGCTCATAAAGACGGGCCAGCATCTCGCTCACCCGCTTCACCCCAAGGAATTCAAACACCCGATCGCGCAACGCCGTGACGGGAATCCTCCCGTCCGCCATGCGGACCGCAGCCACCATCGCCTGGCGCCCCAGGTCGTGACCGCTCCCCTCGTCGGCCACCAACGATCCCCACCCCCCCGTCTGCCACGTCTGACCTGCGCCGTTCCGACCGTAGCATGACGAACCCGTGCCCACGATCAGCGCAATGCCCGGCCGCCCCGCCAAACCTCCCGCCAACGCAATCCTGATGTCGTGGTCCACCCCAATCCGCGCTTCTCCAAACCCAATCTCGAAGGCAATCCGCCGAAACTTATCCGACGTGGCCTGGCATGTGACCCCCGCCATTCCAAAGAAGATCGATCCGACATCCATCACCTGGTGACCCGCAGGCCCAAGCGCACGATGCAAGGCGTCGCGAAGATGGGCACAGACATCGGCCTCGCTCGCGTGGTGGAGATTGGCGAGCCCGGATTCACCTCGCCCAAGGAGGCGCCCCGATGCATCGGCGACCACTACGCGCGTCCGGGAACCACCCCCGTCAACACCGGCGAAGAGCTTCATCCGCGATGGCTACCAAGAGCGGCCGCCTATCGTCGAGCCGCGTGTGGTCACACGGCCCACACCCCGCTCCGCCGACACTCGTGCCGGGACGCAAACCGGCTCGGAGTGATCCCGAACGCGAGCTTGAAGTGTGTCGCGAGATGGCTCTGGTCGTAAAACCCCGCCACCGAGGCAACCTCCGACAGCCTGGGATTCGACCTGAGGAGCAGATCCCTCGCGCGCTGCAACCGGAGCCGGATGAGGTAGCGATGCGGGGGAACGCCCGTGGACCGGCGAAATCGCCGTGAGAAATGGAACGGACTCATGCCCACCGCCTCCGCAATGTCGTCGAGGTGGATGTTCTCACCCAGATGGGCATGCAGAAAATCCATGGCCTTCCGCAACTGCAGCCGGGTGAGGCCGCCGCGTGGTTCCACGAGGGTCTTCGAACCACCCGAATACTCCTTCGCCAGATGCACGGCCAAAGCCGCGGCCAGACTCTCGCCGTAGAGCCGGCTCGCCCCCCGCCCCGCACTGGCCTCCGCCTGCAATGCCCGCGAAATACCACATACCAGAGGATCCACCACGCCCACCTCCGGAGTCAGCTCCACCCACCCCTTGCCCGAGAGATCCAGCGCGACTCCGTCAAGAAAACGAGGCTCGATCGAGATCAAGGTGAACGCCGTCGGACATCGCATCCGACAGGCGAACGGAATCCCTGCCGGGAGGATGCCCATCTGGTCCGCCACGAGGCGCCGCCGAACAACAGTGCCATCCAGGTCCATCTCGACCTCAGCCGGCGGACCTTCATGGACGAAGACCACGTGGTTCTGAAACGCAACCGGCCCCGTGTCCATCCCGTTCACCGCCACGTGACGCTCGAGCAGCACGCCTTCCCACGGCGTCGAAGCACTGGACAAGACAGGTTCCGACGGCACCGCAGGGATCATCTCCCCCGTGCCCAGCCGACACACAACTTCACGGCGATGGTTCACGACAATGGGACTCCCCTCATCCCAACGGGGACAAAGCCAGGAGCTACGCCTAAGACCGCGCCGCCGGCGAGGAGGTTACGCGGAAGTTGGGTCGTCCCTGACCCGGATCGACAAGACCCTTGCCCATCAACATCTTAACGGCTCGGTTCGCGAAAAAAAACAACCCCCACGACCCCGCGCGCCCGGGCCAACGCGCCCCCGCCCACTCCTCACCGCTCAGGCTCTTCGACCCGGAGGACTCCATTGCCGGGAATGTCCTTCGTCACGGACTGGCTTTTCCCTGACGGCCATACCACCCGCACCTCGTCCACGCTTCCTGCCTCCCCAAGGCCAAAATAGAGCGGAAGCGAACTCTGCGCGAGATACCCGGACTTGCCATCGCAGTACTGCGTGGACTCCCCACCCCCGAACCGGACGACGACCTTCGCGCCCAGCCCGTCCCGATTCGAGCTCCGACCGACCAGCTTCACCTTCAGGAAGTGGACCTTCTTCCTGGAGGCGAGATCGCTGAACAGGACCTGGGGCCGATCAAAAAATTCGTTCGTGACGATGTCCAGATCCCCGTCGTCGTCGAGATCCGCGATGGCTGACGATCTGGAACTGAGCGTCCCCAGGATGTTGGTCGTGCCGGTGAATCCCGCGCACAGCGGATTCCCCCGGTCCGCCCCGCCGCAATCCAGCGAGAACCAGGTTTTTTCGGTCCGCCCTCCCGAGCGCGGCTCCACACCGAGGACAAACTCACCCTCCACGAACCGGGTCCCTGCTTCGTTGAGGAGCAGGGAATTCAGGGCGTACCGGAAGGGATAACCCATTCCCGCCGTGACGAAGATATCTTCAAAACCGTCGGCGTTGAGATCGCCTACACTCACTCCCCAGGGCCAGTAAGTCTCCACGCCCAGCGCGTCGGAGACCTCCGAGAACCGGCCCCCGCCGAGATTCTGGTAGAAGGCATTTCCGAAGATGTTGTTCGCCGTCCCCTGATAATACGATTCCGGCCATTGCACGCGGCACCAGGCCTCGCTCTTCGATTTCTCGACCTCGACCCGGAACGCGAGAGCCTTCTCGGTCTGCGGCTGGGTCATGTCCGAATGCATATCGGTGACATACAGGTCCGGAAGCCCATCGCGGTTGAAATCGAAGAACTTCACCCCCATCGCGCCCCACGGTGTTTTCGGAAAGTAGGAAGCCGTTCGCTCCGTGAAGCCCTTGCCTCCCCGGTTCTCATGGAAATGATCGTCGCCCTGCATGTTGACGAGGTACAGGTCCATGAACCCGTCGCCGTTCAGATCAATGAAAGTCCCATCCCCGGTCCAGCCGACATCCTTGAACCCCCATTCCCTGGAGACGTCCTTGAAGTGCCCGCCCCCGAGATTGCGATAAAGGATGCTGGTCTCGCTTCGCGCCGGATGCAGGTGACCCTGGAAGGCATCCTCGCGCGCCCGGTGATAGCCGCCCGGCCCCATTTCGTCCGTGGTATAACTCCCAATGTTCACGACCACCAGGTCCAGCAGGCCGTCGTTGTCGACATCGACCCAGAATGCTCCGGAGGAATGCCCGACATATCCAAGCCCCGCCTCCCGGGTGACGTCACGATACCTACCCCCGCCCAGGTTCTCAAACAGGTGGTTCCCATGGCGGACCGTGGTCACGAAGAGGTCCGGATCACCGTCATTGTCGAAATCTCCGAACGCCGCACCCACGGATATCTGATCCGGCAACCCAACACCCGCCCTCGCGGTCCAGTCCTCGAACCGCCCGCCGCCGGAGTTCCGCCAGAGCTGGTTGGTCCCGAGTTGCGTCGTGAAATAGATGTCGATCAAGCCGTCGCCATCGACGTCGGCGAGGGCGACGCCGTTCCCATGATCGTAATGGGCGGCCCGGTAAGTGCGGCGTGCGTCATCCACGATCCGATGATCGAAGAGGATCCCGCTTTGCTGAAGGCCGTCCACGAACTTGAAATCGTGGAATGTCCGATAGGAAGCCGACGCGGCCTCCTGCTGCCGGGCCCGGGCCTCGAGGCGTTTCACGGCGAAATCATGCTCGGAACTCGCCGCAATCCCGGGCATCGCGGAGAGACCCACCCACGCCATTAGAAAGGCCGCGAGCAGGCCCGGCTGTAACCACACGTCCAGGAACTGGAAGCGCGAATGACCCGCGCCTGCCCCTGGACCGTAAAGGTAGGGCGGGCAGTCCCTTGCCCGCCGCGCATTTGCCAACCCCGACGGCGCGCAGAGGAGTGCGCGCCCTACCACCATGCCCCGGTTCATCATCCCAATACCTGTCCAAATTCTGGAAAACCTCGCGGCCCCTGGACCGAGACCTGATGGAGGGCTCCGCTCCCCCGCGACCAGATCGTCAAAGAAAGAGCCCCGCACATCGCGAGATGCGCGGGGCTCTGTGTCAGTCAAGAGAAGCGTCATCATCTACCGTACGACACGGTAGAACTTCGCCGCGCCCGAAGGCGACACCGAATAGGAGGTGCCAGCCGGCGCAGGCGTGACGGCCTTCCACGAGGCCGGAGTCGCGACCGCATCCGATTCCTGCAGCGTCCCGGCGCCGGTCCAAGTCACCACCACCTTGCCGGCGGCGGTCGACACCGAGAGCTTCGCAGGGGCCGAGGTATCCTCGCCGCCGAGGATCCGTGCATTGTCGAACTGGCCACGAACCACGTTGCCGGTTTCGTCAGAGTAGGCGCCGAACCCGAAGGTCAGGCCGCTTGCGGAGGCAAAGGGAACCTGCGCCCCGAAGATGTCGTCGAGGTACAGCTTAGCCGTCGCGCCGTTCACGACCATCTTGATCCGGTGCTTGCCACCGGCGTCGAACTTGGGTCCGTCGAAGGCGCCGATGTTGACTTCGTTCCCAATGGCATTGTCGTCCGGTGCACCGGTCAACTTGTTATAACCCCAGCCGAAATTACGGCCGTCATGGGCGATGTAGTCCGCGAAGAACACGAAGTTGCCGGAACCGTCCCGCACCCAGACGCCTGTCCGCTGTTCCGCACCGGTGCCTGTGACCAGGTCGAATCCAACAGAAACCCGATCGACCTCGAACGTCACGGGAGTGGTCGCTGCCGCCGTGAACGTGTCCGCCGTGAACAGCGCAAGCCCAGGCCACAGCGCCGTCTCCACCGTGACCACGAACTTCGCGACTCCGTCCGCCACCGCGATGGAGGAGGTATCCGTGGCAAAGGTGCCGGTCTCGAACGAGGTTTCGTCGCGCTTCCATTTCTTTGCATCAAAGGAAGTCCCGGCGAAATCATCGGTCAGGAGCACCTTCGGAACGGCGACGACGTCCACAACGAGCGAACCCGCGACGCACGCACCACCCGACACCACGATATCGAACGTGGCCGAGCCCTTGCCTACGGGAGTGATGGCAAACGTCTGTGAACTCTGCGCCCCGGCTGCGAACTTGAGGCTCAGCACCCCGCTCGCCGCACCGCCTGGAACCGCCACTGCCGGGTTCTTGCTGGTGACAGTCACCGTGACGTCCGCGGAATCATTGAGCAGCTGAGGAATCGTGACGGTCGCCTGGCGACTGTTGTCAGCCAGCGTCATCGTGACGGCAGCGGGAGCGATGGAGGCGCAAGGCAGGACATACTCGATCTGGGCGTTGTCGAAGACGCCATGGGCATAGTCGGGGTCATTTGCAGCCCGGGCATAGGCACCGAGTTCCACATAGAGCCCGGAGCTGAGTTCGAGCGGGAAGACCCCACCCGAGATGCCATCCAGGAAAACCTCCACCGAGGATCCATTGGCCACCAACTTCATGGCGTGCTTGCCGGCGTCCAGGTCGAGCGCGTCAAACGCCGCGATGTTCACACCGGTCCCCGTGGACCCGGCATTGACGGCCCATCCGTTTTCACCCAGGTCCTGAGCGAAAAAGACGAACTTGCTGCGATCGGCGTTGCCGAGGATCACCCCGGTCCTGCCAGCCGTGCCCACCTGCTCGATGGACGTGCGGTCCACCGTGACAACCAGGTTCAGTTCCTTGGTCGCGATGTAACTCTTCGCTGACTTCAGGGAGGCACCGGACCAGAAATCGGTCTCGGCATTTCCTGCGATATCCAAAACCCCACCCTTCTGCACAACCGTGTAGGTCCCGGTGCCAGCCTCAAACCCCTTCATCACCACCTGCCACTTGGCTGCGTCGATCGTGTTGGCCGTGAAATTCTCGGCAAGTTGAACACCAGCTCCCGAAATCACGGCGACGCTGAGCTTGTTCGCCGCCGGAACTCCGCCTTCGATCGAGAAGATCGCTCCGCCGAGGGCATTGCCCTTCACGCGGAAGGTGGCCGTGTTCGCACCGCCCGCCGGGAAGTTGAGCGTCACCGAACTCCCGGTCGCACCCTCGGGCACAGCAACAGTCGCGTCACTGCTTACCACCTGGAGGGAGATCGCCCGCTGTGAGTTGAGACCCTGCGGAATTCTCACGGTAATCTCGGGGCTGCTCTTGCCGACACGCAGGCTGACATCGGATTGCCCGAAGGTCGCCGCGCCGGTCGATTCGATCTTGAGGTTGTCCCAGCGCGTGTCCGCCGTGTCATTGTTGGCCCGGGCATAGCTGCCGAACTGGAACACGACCGGCGAGAACGGAAACTTGACCTCCGTGCCCTCCACGCCATCGACCAACAGCTTCACGGTCTTGCCGTTCGCCACAATGCTCATCCGGTGCAGGCCACCATCGTCGTAGGTGCCGCCGTTGAATGCCGCGATGTCAGTGCCTCCACCCGTCGGCACGTCGCCGTCCTCACCAATCTTGCGGTTGTAATGCCACCCACCCTCACCGCGGACGTCCGCGAACAGGACATACTGGGTCTTGGTCTCGTCCAGGATCCACAAGGCACTGCGCGAGGCGGAACCCACACCGGCCTCCGCAACGCGGTCGATCGACAAGGTCACGGTCTCCGCCTCCGAGGCGGTGAAGGTGGGCACAATCCGTAGCGTGCCACCCGACCACCACTGCTGGCTGGTGGTGCCGATAAATCGCATGGTGCCCGCGTCGGCAACCGCATGGATGTCACCCAGGCCACCCTCGAAGAACGGCGCGTCCGCCTGATACTTGGCCGGATCGATGCTGCTGGCCGCGAAATCATCCGCGAACAGCGGCGGCGGCGGACCCGTCACGATGGTCTCAATCTTCAGATTATCCCAGGTCGTGTCCGCCGTGTCGTTGTTGGCGCGGGCATAGCTTCCGAGTTCGACGACAACCTTCGCGAAGGGGAATTTCACCTCGACACCCACGATGCCATCCAAGGTGAGCTTCACCGTCTTGCCGTCGGCGATGATGCCCATCTTGTGGAGAGCGCCATCGTCAAACGTCCCGCCGTTGAACAGCGTGATGTCCGTACCCCCGCCTGTCGGCACGTCGCCGTCCTCGCCAATCTTGCGATTGTAATGCCACCCACCCTCGCCGCGGACGTCCGCGAACAGGACATACTGGGTCTTCGTCTCGTCCAGAATCCACAGCGCGCTGCGGGACGCGGAACCTACGCCCGCCTCCGCCACGCGGTCCACGGACACCACCACCGGGCTTGACTCCGTCGCGCTGAAGGTCGGCACCACACGCAGCGTACCGCCAGACCACCATTGAGTGGTCGTCGTCCCCACGAAGCGGAGCACGCCACCACCCGCCACCGCATGAATGTCGCCAATACCGCCCTCGAAGAACGGCGCATCAGCCTGATACTTCGCCGGGTCGATCGACGCGGAGGCGAAGTCATCCGAGAAGACAGTCGTCAACTTGGGCTTCGTCTCGATCCTGAGGTTGTCCCACTGGGTGTCCGCGGTGTCGTTGTTCGCCCGGGCATAGCTCCCGAACTGGAAGACAACCTTGCTGAACGGGAACTTCACCTCGGTGCCGACCACACCATCCAACGCCAGCTTCACGGTCTTTCCATCGGCCACGATGCTCATCCGATGCAGCGCACCGTCGTCATAATTGCCGCCGTTGAACAAGGCAATGTCCGTGCCGCTGCCCGTCGGAACGTCCCCGTCCTCACCGATCTTGCGATTGAACCGCCATCCGCCCTCGCCGCGCACATCCGCAAAAAGGACATACTGCGTCTTCGTCTCGTCCAGAATCCACAGCGCACTGCGCGACGCCGACCCCACCCCCGCCTCAGCCGCGCGATCGATCGAAATCGTCACCGGCGAATCTTCCGACGCCGAGTAGGTCCCGGCGATCCTGAGCGTCCCGCCCGACCACCATTGCTGGGTCGTGGTGCCCACGAACTGCATCACGCCGCCCTTGATCTCCGCATGAATATCCCCGGTGCCGCCCTCGAAAAACGGCGCGTCAGGTGTGTATTTCGCAGGATCGATGCTCGCGGCCGAGAAGTCGTCCTGGAAGATGATCTGGGTTAGTTGAGCCCTGGCTGCCAGAGATGGCAATAACGCCAGCGCAACAACCGCGGCGATGCGGAGGAATGATGGGGACATAATGGTACGTCAGTTTTGTGTCGGGAACGGCAAGTTCCATAGACACCTCTCCCGCGTCCGTCAACGATTACCTCATCTGAACCCGATTATTGTTCGCCGAGCGACCTCCCCTCCGGTCGCGACGAAGCGCGCCTCCATCTTCTCGACCTCCATGGCTTGCCGCGCCTAGCATGAGCCATTCCCAACATCGCCGTGCTTCGCAAAGTCCCGATGCCCATCACACGAGCCGCACTACTGACGCTGGCCTCGCTTTTCATCGTGTGCCTCGTCCCTCGCAGCCCCGCGGCGCTTCACCCGGATGGACAGACCGAACCTGGCTACCGACTCCAGATCCTGACCGGCACGGGCCCGGCTGTCCGGCGCTCGGGGTTCACCCGGATGGATCCGGATGCAACGCACATCACCTTCACCAACCGACTCGACGAGGAACGGTCGCTCACCAACCAGATCTTCCTCAACGGTTCCGGCGTCGCGCTCGGTGACGTCGACGGCGACGGTCGCTGCGACATTTATCTCTGCGGACTCGATTCACCCAACGCACTCTACCGGAATCTCGGCAACTGGCGGTTCGAGGACATCACCCTGACGGCCGGGGTGGCCTGCGCGGACCAAGCCTCGACCGGCGCCGCCTTTGTAGACGTGGATGGCGACGGCGACCTCGACCTTCTCGTCAACGGGATCGCGAGGGGAACCCGACTCTTCCTGAACGACGGCCACGGCCATTTCCAGGAGGCCACCGCCAGTTCGGGACTCCAATCAACGTCGGGCAGCACCTCCTTCGCGGTGACCGATTTCGACGGCGACGGTCGGCCGGATGTCTATGTGGTGAATTACCGCAGCGAAACGATGCGGGACCAGCCCGGCATCATCTTCACGGTCGGCGTGACCAACGGGACCCGAAAACTGCTGTCAGTCGACGGCCGGGCCGCGGACTCACCCGGGCTTGAGGGTCGGTTCACGCTGGAAAACGGCGGTGGCATCCTCGAAAACGGCGAAGCCGACGTCCTGTTCCGGAATCTTGGCGGCGGCCGCTTCGAGAAGGTTGCATGGACCCAGGGCGCCTTCCTCGATGAACGAGGCCAACCCGCCACGATTCCCTATGACTGGGGTTTGTCCGCAATGGTCCACGACCTCAACGGCGACGGATTGCCGGACCTCTACGTGTGCAATGATTTCCAGTCGCCGGACCGGGTCTGGATGAACGACGGGCTGGGACACTTCCGGGCCGTGGCGCGCGCGGCCCTGCGCCAGACCAGCCTCTTCTCGATGGGTGTCGACGCCGCGGACGTCGACCGTGACGGGCACTACGATTTCTTCGTCGCGGACATGCTCAGCCGCGAACACGTCCGGAGACAGGTCCAGGTCATGAACGCCACCGCGGTCCTCCAGAGCCGCAACGCAAACGACGACCGGCCTCAATCCTCGCGGAACACGCTGTTCCGCAACCGGGGCAACGGAACCTTCGCTGAGATCGCACGCCTCGCCGGGCTCGAAGCCTCGGACTGGACCTGGTGCCCGGTTTTCCTGGACGTCGACCTGGACGGCTACGAGGACCTCCTGGCCACCACCGGACACTGGCGCGATGCCCAGGACGCCGACGCCGCCCACGAACTCGACCTCCTGCTGGACAAGCGGAAACTGCCACCCCGGGAACAGCTTCGCGCGCGACGGCGATTTCCAAAACTCGAGACAAAGAATTTCGCCTTCCGCAACCGCGGCGACCTCACCTTCGAGGAG
>CAIMTB010000270.1 GCA_903844265.1 uncultured Verrucomicrobiota bacterium | reverse complement strand
TGTCAACAATGCAGGTTTGACCCCACGCCCGATCACGTGCTCGCATCGGTCCATGAACCCACCTTCCCCATCGGGGACCGATCTCGCTTCCGCGCCCACACGCCGGGAGTTTCTTGGCCGCACCGGGACCATCGCTGCGGTGGCGCTGGCGGGCGTGAAGATCCCGGCGGTCCATGCCGCGGGGGACGACACGATCCAGCTGGCCCTGATCGGTTGTGGGGGGCGCGGGAGCGGGGCGGTGGGCAACGCTCTGGAGGCATCGGGTGGGCCGATCAAGCTCGTGGCGATGGCGGATCTCTACGAGAACCGTCTCGTGGGCGCCCACAAGGTTTTGTCGGAGACCTTCGGCCAGCGCGTGGATGTCCCGCGTGACCGCCAGTTTCTGGGGTTCGACGCGTTCAAGAAGGCCATCGATTGCCTGCGCCCAGGCTCCGGGGACGTGGCGATGTTGACGGGTTACGCTGGGTTCAGGCCGGGCCAGCTCGAGTATGCGGTCCAGCGCGGGGTGAATGTGTTCATGGAAAAGTCATTCGCCACCGATCCTCCGGGCGTGCGGCGCGTGATCAAGGCCGGGGAGGAAGCCGATCGAAAGGGGCTGAAGATCGCCGCCGGTCTCATGTGCCGTCACTCGCGCAGCCGCCAGGAATTGATCCGGCGCATCCGCGACGGCGAACTCGGCGACATCCAACTCATCCGCGCGTACCGGATGGAGTCGAGCGGTTCCCTCGCCCCGAAGCCGCCCCAGATCCCGGACCTGGAATGGCAGATCCGCAATTTCACGAAATTCCTTTGGGTATCCGGCGGACTTTACGCCGAGATGGACATCCACCAGATCGACGAGATCTGCTGGATCAAGGATGCCTGGCCGGTGCTGGCGCATGGTGTGGGCGGGCGGGTGGCGGACAGCACGGACTGCAGCCAGAACCTCGACTCGTTCTCGGCCGAATGGACCTTTGCGGACGGCACCAAGGCCTACGACGTCGTGCGCTACATCCCGAAATGCCATGATGATTTCGCGACGTACATCCACGGCACGAAGCGGGCCGCGCAATTCTCGGGGGCGATCCACGCGGCCACCTGCAGGATGTACAAGGATCAGCGGATCCGCCGCGACAACATCGCCTGGGAGGCGTCAAAGGAAGAAAGCACGGCATGGCAGCTGCAGTGGCACGACCTGCTCAACGCGATCCGGAACAACCAGCCCTTCAACCAGGCACGGCGAGCGGCGTTGTCGAACCTCACCGACATCATGGGCCGGGCCGCCATCCACATGGGGCGCGAGATCACGTGGGACGAGGCGATGAACTCGAACTTCCAGTTCTGTCCCGACATCGACCAACTCACCCACGACAGCCAGCCTCCGATCCACCCGGATGCGGCCGGGCGGTATCCCGTCCCGATCCCGGGCAAGTGGACCGAGATCTGAGGGTGCCCTCGTCCGCGACGATCGTGAACAGGTTGGGCGTGAAGTACCGCGTTCCCGTCGTGCACTATCAGCGGATGTTCGACGAAGCGACGAAGCGCGCCCCGGCGGATTACTGGATTTGGGATGGGGTCCATCCGACCTATCCCGGGCACCAACTCATGGCGGAGGAGTGGATTCGGACCGTGAAGAAGGGTTGGCCAGAATGAGAATTCGGCAGATCGAACCAGCCGCCGGGCGTTCGTCGGTGCGCGGTTCGACGCAAGACCTGCGGTGGGTCGAGTTGCTCAATGCGACCCGCCGAATGGAAGTGACAATAAGGACGGAATGGTTCCCATCCGCCAGATTCTCCCATACTTCCGGGTCATGCGACGATCGCGAGCGCTTTCCGCTCGGCTGATCTCGCCTCCGTGAGGGCGGCGATGCGTTGGTCCAGGGTGGCGAGCATTCCGCCGTGGTGGATGGCAAGGCCCAGCAGGTAGGCGTCAGTTGTTTGTTGATGTCCCAGCAATCGAACCCCGGCGAAGGCGACTCCCTCGGCGAACGGCAGTTCATCAGGCCAGAAGGTGTGGTCGGCGGCGGAGGTGTTGGCGGAGAGGATCTGCGTTGCCTCTCGAGGTTGGACGGCGTCGCGGGAGAAAGCTGGATTTGCCACGATGCGGACAAAGCCGGCCTGGGTGAAGGGACATGTCGACCATCCCCTGGCCCGGTGGTGCGTGAACCACTTCACGGCCAGATCGTGCCGCTCATGGCTCGGCCAGAGCAGTGCAATCAGTAGGTTCGTGTCGAGCAGATAGCCCTTCATGCACCCTCGGTTTCGATCCGACGCACGTCCTCGGTGGTCACTTTCGGCGAGTCCGCAGGAAGGTGGAACATCAGAATCCCAGCTTCCTCCCTGGCAGGGGTCGAGGCGCCCAATCCACGGCGCACGAGGTCGGAGATGGTTCGTCCCAGGGAGACGCCCCTGAGTCTTGCCTGACGTGTGGCAAGCTCGAGAACGTCATCGTCCAGCGTCAGCGTGGTTCTCATGGGGAATCAAATCTTCGACTCATGGGACCCGTACAGAGACCATGAACCCGAACCGACGGAGGGTCGCGCCCCGTTGCGTCCGCCGGACAGGCAGCCCACCGGCGGCGGGCGGCGCCCTTCACTCAGGATGCGGTCACTGGGATATGATGCCTTCCGTGTGGTTTGATGTCAACGTGTTGAATTCGCATCATTTGGCGGGCGATCTCATCATGGTTGAGTCGTTGCCCTGGGCGTGACGGAGGGGCGTGTCGAAGAACACCGCGGTCGAGCCTCCGCGATCCGAGGCGCACTCAGGTCATCCTTGCCTGCAACTCACGCAAGGGCCGGGTCATGGTGACTTTCTGGCCGTCTTGAAGGATCACGACGTGTTGTCCGCCGGGCATGGGTTGAAGTTCGCGGATGCGCTGGAGATGGACGAACGCGGACCGGCTCACTCGGAAGAAGAGTTCCTCCGGCAGGTCCTGTTCCAGGTGGACCATGGTCTCGCGCAGGATGTGGCTGGCACGCCCGACGTGGAGCACGGCGTAGTTCCCGGCGGCCTCGATCCAGTCGATGTCATCGAGTCGCACGAACACCACGCGGTCAGAATCCTTCACCATCAACCGGCGCTGTCCCGGAGGGAGGGGGGCCCGTTGCTCGAGCCACTGGGTGAGTTTGCGGTTGGAGGACCCCGGGGTGCGTGCTTCGAGAGCGCGGCGGGTCCGCTCGACGGCCTGCTGGAACCTTGCGAGCTTGAACGGCTTGAGGAGGTAGTCCACGGCGTTCACCTCGAACGCCTCGAGCGCGAAATTGTCGTGGGCGGTGGTGAAGACGATGGCGGGTGTCACACCTGCCGGCAGCGCCTGGAGCACCTCGAAGCCCGTCATGCCCGGCATCTGGACGTCGAGGAAGACAAGGTCGGGCTCACAACCCACGACGGCGGACAAGGCCTCGGTACCGCTGGCGCACTCGGCGACGACCTCGATGTCCGGGGTTTGCTGGAGAAAGGTTCGGACCCTTTCCCTCGCGAGGGGTTCGTCGTCGGCGATGATCGTTCGAAGGGGCATCGGTGGGCGGGAGATTACGCGACGGCGCGCGTGGAAGGCGATACTCGCCAGGGCAGACGGATTTCCACGTCGAGTCC
Organism: uncultured Verrucomicrobiota bacterium; assembly: GCA_903844265.1. GTDB lineage: Bacteria > Verrucomicrobiota > Verrucomicrobiia > Limisphaerales > CAIMTB01 > CAIMTB01. The sequence continues at coordinate 2,086 of CAIMTB010000270.1, read as the reverse complement.
GCCGGTGTCGCGCTGGGTGAGTGTGAGGTCGGCTTTGGTTCCGTAAAGCTCCCGGAGCCGGGCCCGGGTATTGGCGAGGCCCACGCCGCCTTCCCGGGTCCCGAGCCCTCCTGGCGCGGAGGTGGGCCCGGTATTGCCGACCCTCAACACGAAACTCTCGGAATCCCGCCGGGCGAGAAGGTTGATGCGCCCGGCTTCCTCGGAGCGTTCGATGCCGTGCCGGATCGCGTTTTCAAGGAGTGGCTGGAGCAGGAGCGTGGGAATGGCGACGCCAAGGGCATCGGGGGGGATGTCTTCGATCACTGTCAGGCGATCACCGAATCGTACTTTTTCTATGTCGAGATAGCGGCGTGCGAACTCGAGTTCAGTACGTAGGGGAGATTCCGGGGTGTTTTGGGAATTCAGGGTAAGCCGGAGGAAATCGCTGAGGCAGGCGATCATTTCGTCGGCCGACTGGGGATCCCTGTGCACGAGTGTGGCGATGGCATTGAGGGTGTTGAAGAGAAAGTGGGGATTGAGCTGCATCCGGAGGGCCTGGAGTCGCGCCTCGGCCAGTTGTCTCGAGAGATCCTGTGCCTGCCGTTCCCGTTCCCTCAGCCGCCGTTGGTGGTCGAGCCAGTGCCAGACAAACACGATCAACGCATAACTGAAGACGTTCGGTTGGAAGCGGCCGGCGAATCCGAACCAGAACCGATGGGAGAGCGGGGGAGGCTGGGGGGGCGGTCCCGGTGGGCGGCTTCCTTGTGACGAGGGCGGGTGGCGGGGGCCGAACACATTGGATGGCTTGAGCGATTCCGGCGTCAGCCACTCAATGACAACCGTATTGAGGGCGGAGAAGACCAGGGCGGCGGCCAAGGCCCCGAAGAGATGGGCCGTCAGAGCCTTCCACCACGTCTCCTGTTGGAACGGAAACCGGCGTGAGATCGCGAATACCATCGGGACGAGCGCGGCCCACAGCCATGTCTCCCGGAGCAGACTTAGCATCGCGGCGAGCCAGGGTATTTGCCGTCCGAAACTGGCCGAGGAGAGTATCACCTGACTCCCCAGCGCCAGGCCAACCACCGTGGAGATCGCAAAAGTTACGAGGACCTTGCGCCTTGTCGAAGCGGGGCGCGGCGATTCCGTGGTCGTGGACGGAAGCGCAACCGCCGCGGTCAGATCGAACGAATCTCCTGCCATCGGCAATTGTTTCCGCCTCCTGCCTGGGCGCCGCGACCCCTTAGTGACCAATCGCGCCTGGTCCGGGGCGGGCGGGGCTTGGCCCGGGACGTAAAACTTAGAACCCTCCCGGTCAGGATGACAATTATGGGGGTGGAATTAGAGGGAAACTTATTGAGGTTTGACCTTTTGTAGGTTCTTGGCCCATTATGTCGGCCGAGTCGGAATCAACACAGAAATCATGATACCCAGTTCAGAAACTCTCGCGCGAGCGAAGACCCTCATTGAGTCCATCGAAAAGCTTCAGGCTGAACTCACGGGCCTGTTCAAATCCCAGCCTGCCGCCGCCGCTCCCCCGGCTGTGGCTGTCGCTGTCGCCCCCAAGCGGCGCGGTCGGCCTCCGGGTGCTGGCAAGAAGAGCGGAATGAGTGCCGAGGGGCGTGAGAGGATCGCTGCGGCCGCCAAGGCGCGCTGGGCCAAGTTTCATGCTCAGCAGGGTTCCAGCCAGGCGAAGAGCGCCCCCGCGGCAGCCCCTGCCGCCGCCGCGCCCGCCAGCCCGGGTTCGGGTCGGCGCAAGATGAGTGCCGCAGGACGCGCGGCGATCATCGCCGCTCAGAAGGCCCGCTGGGCCAAGATTCGCGGCCAGAAGAAATTCGGCAAGGCCTGAGCCGGCCGGCTATTGATACTTCAGGACGGCAGCGAACCTCCGGGTTTGCTGCCGTTTTTCTTTGTCGAAGTCGGATCCTAACTCAGGCCGGGTGAACCAGGATGGGGTAGATGGGCCCGGATCAGGGGGCGAGTTGCGTCCAGATAGGGGTAATTGGGCGGACCAATCCCGCAGCGGTCGCGTTTGGCCACGTCCGGGAACTGACTCGTCACTATCAGAAGGTTTTCCCGTGATGCATGGGCGACGGTGCCGGTCATGCAC
>CAIMTB010000269.1 GCA_903844265.1 uncultured Verrucomicrobiota bacterium | reverse complement strand
TATTTCTGCGATGGCGCGGTGTTCGGCACGCGTGAGTTCGTCGAGGACATCTTCCGCGCTCATCGGGGAAGATATGGGGCGAAACGAACCACCGGCGCCCGCAGGATGAAAGGCCTCGAGGACATCCCCCTCTTCGTCCTCCGCGACCTGCAACTCAACCTGTTCGGTTAGTGTCCCACCGCCGCACCAGAGCTCCCAGGCCGGAGCTCCCTGCCCACCGCAACATCAGGCCTGTTGTGCGCCCCCTCTCTCCTTCCTCATCCGTTCGCTTCCGAAAACTTGAGATGCGCCCCTGCCCGGCTATCTCCCCCCTCTCAACTCGCCCCGCCGCGTCACCTGTGCTATAGCCTCGCCCGGATGAAGATTCCATGCATCCGGCGGATTCTGCCCGCATTCCTCGCGCTGCCCCTTCTGGCCGGTCCCGCGCACCCCTCCTCCGCCGCGTCCTCACCACCCCGCCCGCTCACGGATCACCCGGGGAATGTCTTCCTCGAGAACGAGGATGTCCGCGTCCGCCTTCCGAAGGACCTGCCTGCTTCGACCCAATCATGGCGGCTGGCTGACGATCACCAACAAGTCATCCGCACCGGAACGCTTCCCCAATCCCAACCCAGCCGCGGCCAGGACCTCCCTCTCGGGCCCATGAAACCCGGCTGGTACCGGCTCGACTTCGAACCCGCGGACTCTTCCAGCCCAGCCTGGACGACGCTTGCAGTCCTTCCCACCCCGCAGGTAGCGGCCCCGGCCGACACCCCGATCGCCTTGGATTCCGCGGCCGCCTGGTTCGCGCCGAACGACCCTGAGCAACAGCGCCGCCTGGCCAATCTGGCCGCGCTCGCAGGCGTCAGTTGGGTCCGCGACCGCCTCCGCTGGGGTGAGATCCAGCCCGTGCCCGGGGCGTTGAAGGCAGGCCCCAGCAGCTACGACACTTCGGCCGAAGCCCATCGTGCCGAGGGTCTCCAGGTGCTCCAGGTCTTCCATGATACCCCAGCCTGGGCGCGCGAATCCCCCAGCGCCGGCGGACGTTTTGCGCCGGACCTGCGCGTCATCCATCAGGCGGGTCGCCTGCTTGCCGAAAGATTCCGGGGACGCGTTGCCGCCTGGGAGCCCTGGAACGAAGCCAATGTCGAGACGTTCGGCGCCCACACCGTCGACCAGATGTGCTCCTGGCAAAAGGCGGCGTGGCTTGGGATGAAAGCTGGAGACCCGGATCTTATCGTGGGATGGAACGCGACAGCCGCGGTGCCTACTCCGTCGCACACGGTGGGAGTCATCGCCAACGAGACCTGGCCCTACTACGACACCTACAACATCCACACCTACGACGGCTCCCATGCCTACCCGGATCTCTGGAAACCCGCACGCGAGGCCGCAGCTGGCAGGCCCATCTGGATCACCGAGGCCGACCGCGGGACACCGCACCTGAAGAATCCGCCCTGGTACGACCAGGCCCCGAGGCTCGAGCGCCTGAAGGCCGAGTGGATGGCCCAGGCTTATGCCAGCAGTCTCTTCTCCGGCGCTGCGCGGCATTTCCATTTCATTCTCGGCCATTATCAGGAACCCAACGGGGTCCAGTTCGGGCTGCTGCGACTCGATCTCACCCCCCGTCCCGCCTATGTGGCCCTTGCCGCGGTCGGACGACAACTCGCCGGGGCGCGCTGTCTCGGGCGCTGGCGTCCGGCCGCAGACGTGAACGTCTACGCGTTCCGGGCAAGACCCGACGGCATCGAACGCGACGTGCTCGTGGCGTGGGCTGAAAAGGAGGTCGACTGGGAAGGTCGGGGCACGACCACCGCGGACTGGAAGCCTGCGGATTCCGTTGCGGTCGAGGAGGTCTTTGATTACCTGGGGCGCTCCCTGAAGAAGAATTTCCCTACTCCGCTGACTTCGGCGCCCGTCTTTGTCCTGCTTCCCCCAGGCCAGGCGGCGGCCCTGCCGCTCGAATCCCCCCCACCGCTATCCCCCCGGCGTGATGGGATAGCCTCGCCCATTGTGCTCCAACTCTCACTTCCCCGATCCTCCATAACCCGCGTGGAGGACCTCCCATGGTCCGAGGGCCACGCCTATCGGGCACGCCCCGGGGAGTTGTTGGATCTGCCGCTGCACGTGTACAATTTCTCGGGGTTGCCCGCCAAAGGAACGCTCCGGGTCGATCGCATTCCTCCGAACTGGGAGCTTGCCATCGACCGGCCTGAGTTCGACCTGCCGGCGGGTGGGCGTTTCGAACTTACCGGCCACCTGCGGTTGCCCGCGGGAGAGTCCCTTGCCGACGGGTGGGCGGTGCTGCGGGCCGATTGCGGAACCCATGGCCGACCCGTCCTCGCCTTCCGCGTCCTCAGCCGGCCTTAGCCATGAAAGCAGCGAACCCATTGGCAGGAACCCATCCTGCAGCCATCCCCGCACCGGGCAACATCCCCGCGCGCAGGCAGGCGGAGGCGTACGGCGAAATGGGACGCGAAATCCTCCAGATCCTCAATGAACCTGAAAGTTCGGAGCATTGTATCCAGCGTGTCCTCGCCGTCCTGAAGATGCGCACGGGGTTCGATTGCGCGGGCATCCGTCTTCAGGACGGCGAGGACTTCCCCTATTTCGTACAGGAAGGATTCTCGAAGAATTTCCTGCTCAAGGAGAACTCCCTGCTCGCCCGTGGCCCAGACGGCGCGGAATGCCGCGGCAAGGACGGCAAGCCCTGCCTGGAATGCACCTGCGGCCTTGTCATATCCGGACGAACGGACCCCGCCGACCCGCTGTCCACGCCGGGGGGGAGTTATTGGACGAACAATTCATCTCTGATCCTGGGTTTCGCGCCTGAGGAGGACCCACGCCTTCGACCGCGGAACACCTGCATCCACGGCGGTTATGCGTCCGTGGCCTTGGTGCCGATTCGCAATCAGAAGGAGATCGTGGGCCTTATTCAGCTCAACGACCGGCGCGAGGGATGTTTCACTCTTGAGACCATCCAGATCCTGGAAGGAATCGCCGCACACATCGGGGCGGCGCTCATGCGCCAGCGGGCGGAGGCGGCTCTGCGGGACGCGAACTGGCGGTTGGAAAGCATCATCGTGGGCACCCGCGTCGGCACGTGGGAATGGAACGTCCAGACCGGGGCGACGATCGTCAACGAGAGATCGGCCGAAATTCTCGGGCATACGCTCGCCGAGTTGGCCCCGGTGAGCATCAAGACCTGGGAAACCCTGGCCCACCCGGATGACCTGAAGCAGGCGACGGAGCTTCTGAAGCGGCACTTTGCCGGCGAACTGGACTACTACGACTACGAGTGCCGGATGAGGCACAAGGACGGCCACTGGGTGTGGATCCACGACCGCGGGCGCGTCGTGACCCGCGACGAGGCCGGCCGGCCGCTGATGATGTTCGGGACGCACACGGACATCACTGAGCGGAAGTTGGCAGAGGCGGCGCTGAGGGAAAGCCATGAGTTGTTCTCCCTCTTCATCCGTCACTCGCCCATTTATACCTACATCAAGTCAGTGACTCAGACTGAAAGCCGCGTCCTGCAGGCAAGCGACAATTTCCAGGAAATGATAGGCGGCAAGGGTGCTGACATGGTCGGCAAGACGATGGCCGAATTGTTTCCCGCCGAATTCGCCGCCAAGATCACCGGTGACGACTGGACCGTCGTGACCAAGGGCGAGTTGCTGAGATCGGACGAGGATCTTGACGGACGGAATTATTCCACGATCAAATTCCCTATCGTGCAGAAAGGCCGGACCCTGCTGGCGGGTTACAGCATCGATGTCACAGAGCGCAAGCGGGCGGAGGAGGAACTGGCGCGGTCCCGCGAGCAACTGCGCGCCCTTTCGCTGCATATCCAGTCGGCCCGGGAAACCGAGCGCACCCGCATCTCGCGTGAGATCCACGACGAACTGGGACAGATGCTGACCGGACTCAAGATGGACCTCCATTTGGCGGAGGACCTGGTGACGGAGCTCCATGATGTCCGACTCAATCCGCTGCTTGACAAGCTGGTGGCGGCGACCGAACTCGCCGACACAACCATCACCACGGTGCAGCGGATCGCCTCCGAGCTAAGGCCAGGAGCACTGGACCGGCTCGGGTTGGTCATGGCGCTGCGGTACGAAGCCCAGCAATTCGAGAAGCACAGCGGCCTCGCGTGTGAATTGACCCTCCCCCTGGAAGACCCGGAGTTATCGCCCGAGCAGGCCACCGCATTCTTCCGCATTTTCCAGGAGGCCCTGACCAATGTGGCCCGCCACGCCGATGCGCGGATCGTCACGGCCCAGTTCAGGACCGAGCCAGCCTGGTGGATCCTCGAAGTTCGTGACGACGGCAAGGGCATCGCCGAGGACGAGGTCACCCGCACACGTTCCCTGGGTCTGCTCGGAATGCAGGAGCGAGCCCGACTGCACGGGGGAGCGGTCAACATCACCCGCTCATCAGGCGGCGGAACGGTGGTGGAGGTGGAGCTACCCCGAGGCATCCCGCCAACCCCCATGACACCATGAGAATACTCATCGCGGATGACCACGAGGTCGTGAGGCACGGCGTCCGGGCTATTCTAAGCCGGGAATTCGCCGGCGCGGAAATCGGCGAGGCGACGGATTCCCGCGAAGCCGTGAGCCTGCTCATGCAAGGCACATGGGATTTATTGCTCCTGGATATCAACATGCCGGGCCGCAGCGGCCTGGACGTCCTGCGTGACGCCCGGCAACTGTGCCCCAAGGCCCCGGTCCTGGTACTCAGCGCTTATCCGGAGGAGGAATTCGCCTTGCGTGCGCTCAAGCTGGGCGCCGCCGCCTACCTGAACAAGCAAAGCGCGGCGTCCGAGTTGGTGATCGCCATCCGGAAGATACTCGTCGGGGGAAAATACCTGACGGCAACGATGGCCCAGAAATTGGCGGACAGCCTGGGCGAGGACCTCCACCAGGAAGCGCACGAGGCGCTCTCGGTCCGGGAGCTGGAAGTGCTTCGCATGATCGCCAGCGGCCATTCGCTGAAGCAGATCGCGGCCTCCCTGGCGCTGGCAGAGACCACCATCGCCACTTATCGGTCGCGCATCTCCCAAAAGATCGGCCTGACCACCAACGTCGAACTGACCCGCTACGCCCTGCAACACCGCCTCGCGGAGTAAGGTCCAGCCGGAATTCTTCGGCAAGGAATGCGAGGCACGGGCTCCCGATCGGGGGGCCTCCGAAAAGGGCGCCGCCACACCCTTGGGATCGACCGGTTTCCAGCGGGGTCCGCGCCACTGAAATCCTCCGTCCCTCGGCCCTGTAGTGGTTTTCCACGACAAGGAAAGTCGGGGTTCAACGACGCTGGAATTCAGCTCTTCCCTTCTCGTCCGAGCGCCCTGCCCTGCCGATGTCCAACGGGTATGGTGACTATGTTTATAAATAGAGGAACCCCGGAAGTCGTGGGCAGACGGCAGCGGTCGATTCCGGTCCTTGCCGCCGTGCTGACATGCGCCGGCATCCTCCACCTTCAGGCGGAGGCCCCTCAGGCCGTGTCCACACAGGCGGGCACGCCGGCCAAGGCCTTGGCAGCTGCCAGGGAGCCCGGGCCAAGCTCCGAGCAGGCGTTGAAGCGGCTCATGGAGGGGAACGATCAGCGGGTGAATCCTTAATCCAAACTTCTTAAGCCATGAACACCATGACGATAGGCAAGAAAATCGCGACTGGTTTCGGCGTGCTGATACTTATTTCCACGCTTCTGGGCGCACTCGCCGTCTCCCGCATGAAGACGGTCGAATCCCAGGCCCAAAGGCTCGCCACGGAGTACGTTCCGGAGTCGAGGGTGGCCGGGGACCTGGGAGTGGCCTTGGCGGAAGTTCAGCTGGGCATCCGCAGTTACGGGTTGACGGCGGATCCCACCTATCTTTCTGCAGCCAGGAAAGGCCTCGTGGAATTCCACAAGCAGCGTCAGACCGCTCAGAAGCTGGCCGACGCGCATCCCGACCTGGTCAAGCTCGGCGCGGACCTCAAGGAAATGGAGCCGGCGATCCAGAGTTACGAAGGCCTGATCGCGCAGACCGAGGCGAAGAATAGGGAAATTCTCCTCGGGCGGGACAAAATGAACAAGTCGGCCACGGAGTTCATTACCAACATCGACACACTGATCGCCTCCCAGATCGAGAAGATGGAAAAAGAGATCAAGGCATTCTCCGAGGTCCAGAAAATGGCGGAACGCCTCCACAAGCTGACGCTGGCGAATGAAATCCGAGGTGAAGGAAATGCGGCGCGCATCGCGGTCTTCAAGTCCCAGGCTTTGAGGGATCCCCAGGTGATCGAGGATGGACTGAAGAACTTCGATGTGATGGACAAGAAATTCGCGGAACTTCTCGCGGTACTCAAGGCGAAGGAGGACATCGCCGAGTTGGACAAGGTGAAGGGTGCCGCCAACAGTTACCGCGACACGATGAGGGAAATGATGGCCGATGCCATCGCGCTCGCGGAACTGGGCAAAAAGCGGGTGGAATCAGCCGGGCGGGTGGAAGCGCTGGCGAGCGAGACGATGTCCACCGGCATGAAACGCACCGTGGAGGCAGCCGATGCGTCGAGCCAAACTCTGGCGGCCGCCTCCTGGGTCCTCATCGTGGGCCTCCTGATCGCGCTGGGAGTCGGGGTGGGTGTGGCCTTCGTGATCATCCAAGGCATTACCAGCGTCCTGAGGCGCGTCTCCGAATCCCTCAACGCGGGTGCCGAACAAACCGCCGCCGCCGCGGGTCAGGTCGCCGCCGCCAGCCAGTCCCTGGCCGAGGGTGCCAGCGAACAGGCCGCCTCGCTGGAGGAGACCAGTTCGTCCCTGGAGGAAATGTCGAGCATGACCCAGCGCAACGCAGCCAATGCAAGCCAGTGCGACACCTTGATGACCGAGACCAAGAAGACGGTGAACGGGATGGCACGGGCCACGGAGCAGATGTCCCTCACCATCGCCAAGATCAAGGCGTCTTCCGATGATACCGCCAAGATCGTCAAGACCATCGACGAGATAGCATTCCAGACAAACATCCTGGCGTTGAACGCGGCGGTCGAAGCGGCGCGAGCCGGCGAGGCTGGCGCGGGCTTTGCCGTGGTTGCGGATGAAGTACGCAGCCTTGCCCAGCGCTGCGCCCAGGCTGCCAAGGAAACCGCCGCCAAGATCGAGGAGTCAGTGAACAACGCGAATCAGGGCGCCGAAGCGACCCTCCGGGTGAACACCGCGGTCCAGGAAACGGTCCTCAACGCCGGAAAAGTCGCCGACTTGATCGGCTCGATCGCCACCGCGTGCCAGGAGCAGGCCCAGGGCATTGGCCAGGTGAATACGGCCGTTGCCGAGATGGACAAGGTGACGCAGAGCAATGCCGCGAGCGCGGAGGAAAGTGCCAGTGCCTCCGAGGAACTGGACGGACAGGCCGACGCGATGCGCGAAACCGTGGGCGAACTGATGAGCCTCGTGGGCACCCAACAGAATTCGCGGAAACAAAACCGCAGTCCAAACGGAACGCAGGCAGCCCGGAACACAACGACGCCGGCCCAGGTCCGCAACGGTCACGCCACGCGCCTATCACCCCAGCCGCGGGTCCAGACGATGGAAACGTGCAAGAACTGACGGTCCCATGAACAAACCGGAGGACCTTCCTCTTCCTTTGAGGAATGCCCTCCGGTGCGGGGATGGGTTTGCCGCCGGCTACGGGCGCGCGTCCTTGAGTTCCTGAAGCCAGATATTCCGGTAGCGGACCCGGTTGCCATGATCCTGCAGATGCAGCGGGCCGGTCGCGGCATTCACCGGGGGTTTGCCGGGCTGGTGGCCGGCGGTCGCGCCCTCGATCGGGACATTGTCCTGCACGCGGACGCCATTCAGATCCACGGTGACCCGGGCCTTTTCGGTGACTGAACCGTCGGGATTGATGCGGGGGGCGCGGAAGGTGATGTCGTAGGTCTGCCACTGTTCGGGGGGCAGGCTGGCGTTGACCTTCGGACGGGTGTGGTCGTAGATCGAGCCGCAATCCCCCATGGAAGGCACCAAGCCGAAGGAATCAAGCACCTGAACCTCGTAGATGTTGTTGATGATCACGCCGCTGTTGGCCCGTCCTTGGCCGAAGGAGTCGGCCATCAGCGGCAGCCAGAATTCCAAGTGCAGCTTCATGTCGCCGAAGTTCTGCTTTGTCGTGATGGAACCTTTGCTGGGCTCGCACTGGAGGCTGCCGTCGTCCTGCGGCTTCCATGCGCCGCCATTCCAGGCCGAGGTCTCGGGGGGTTTTCCAGGAGCGAAGGGAAGCAGGACCACCGCGTCGGAGGGTGCTGCCTTGCCTTCGGTGGGTGATTTCCGGGAGATCTTCGTCAATTCGAGACTCATGCCGTAGTAGCCGGGGGAGGCGGTGATTTTTTCACCCGCGATCGTGCCCTGCCATCGCTGCGAATTGGCCCGGCCGAACAAGTTGACCGTCTGGCCCTGCTGGACTCCGAAGACCTCGAACTGGAGGGTTGGGTCACCCGGGGAGAGCGGTTCGGCCTGCACGACCACGCGATAGTAGCCGGCCCCCTCGGCGATCACCTTGGCCGTGGCCTTCGTATTCTGGGACCGGTCGGCATGGAAGACGCCTTCGTAGGCGCCCATGAAAGAGTCTGCGCTCTGGCTGCGTGCCGGGGCTGCCACGGCGATCGCCAGGAGGATCCAGTTCAAGGTGCGTTGCCTCATAATCGTCCTTCGTCCGAGTCTGCGTTCGCGAACCACCGGCTGGGTTGATCTCGCACGAGTCGGCAGAAAATCGCCGTTCGTCGTTCCCGGGGATTGCGTGCCGCGATGCTAGGCACGATTGGATCCCGGTCAACGGCTTACCGGACGTGACCTCCAAGCTCGTGCGAATCCCGACGGGAACACCTGCGGCGCGAGACAACCAATCAAGGGACAGGTCTTTTGCACACGTTCACGCTGCGATCACCCAGAATCAAGGGACAGGTCTTTTGAACGCATTCGCGCTGTGATCACCCAGAGTTACACCATAGAGGGACAGGTCTTTTGCATGCGACCATGCCGACATCGTCCGGGATTCCAAGGACTGGCGATGGATCTGGGATTCCGCGGGAATGGCGGTTGATCACGGGCTGCGGTTGGCTCAGAAAAGGCCCTCACACCATGAACCCGATCAAGGTCAGCAAAATTCATCGTCGCCAATTCCTGCGCCGCGCGGGAATGGGGGTAGCCCTGTTCAACATCCTCCCCGGAGCGGTGGCGCGCGGGGCGGACTCTCCTTCCGCCAACGACAAACTGAATCTCGCGGGCATCGGAATCGGAAGTCGTGGCGGAGCGGATATCTCGGAGGCGGCGGGGCTCGGCCACAACCTCGTCGCCCTGGTCGACGTGGACGAGAAATACGCCGCGAACGAGTTCGCGAAATACCCGAAGGCGCGGCGGTTCACCGATTACCGCGTCATGTTCGACAAGATGGGGTCGGGGGTGGACGGCGTCGTGATCGGCACGCCCGATCACACGCACGCCGTGATCGCCATGGAGGCGATGCGGCGCGGCAAACACGTCTACTGTGAGAAACCCCTCGCGCACACGGTCGATGAGGTCCGCCATCTCATGGCCGCAGCCCGCGAGCACAAGGTCGTGACGCAGCTCGGCAACCAGGGGCATTCCACCGACACCATCCGCCGGGTCTGCGAATGGATCTGGGCCGGTGTCCTCGGCAACGTCCACACAGTCCACGCGGGTTGCGACGCCTTTCCGAACGTCTACAGCCAGATCGCGAACCTGCCCAAACTCGCGGAGAAGCACGAGGTCCCGAAGGGTCTCGATTACGAGCTCTGGCTGGGTCCCGGCGAGTTCAAGCCCTACTCGCCCCTCTGGGTGCCCTGGAATTGGCGAGGCTGGCTGTCGTACGGCGGTGGCGCGATCGGCGACTGGATCTGCCACGTGGTCGACCCGAGTTTCTGGGCTCTCGATCTCGGTGGGCCCTCAAGCGTCCATGCGGAGGTCACCGACTATGATCTCGCGCTCCACGGGCTGACGTATCCGCCGGGCACGAAGATCACCTTCGAATTCCCGGCCAAGGGCGCGCG
>CAIMTB010000268.1 GCA_903844265.1 uncultured Verrucomicrobiota bacterium | reverse complement strand
TCGGCAGGGCGGCGGGCAAGGGACTGCACGCCCTACCCGTTACGGTTCCTGGGTAGGCAGAGACTTGATCCGCGAGCGCATGCTGCGTTTGTCGACCTTTCCTACGCTCGTCTTGGGGATCGCGTCGACGAGGCTGATTTCGGTGAGGATCGCCCGTTTGTGGATCACGCCACGATCGATGAAGCCGCGGAGGAAATGGGACAGGTCCTTGGCGTAGACGGAGCCGCGGTGGTTCTCGCGCAGGACGACCTCGGCGTGGGGGCGTTCGTCCCATTTGGCATCGGGCCGACCGACGACCGCGACTTCCTTGACGGCGGGATGCTGGCTGAGGGCGTTTTCCAGCTCGAGCGAGGAGATCCATTCGCCGCCGATTTTGATCACGTCCTTCAGCCGGTCAGTGATGTGGATGTAGCCCTCGTCGTCGATGCAGGCGAGGTCTCCGGTGTGAAGCCAGCCGGTGCGCCAGAGGTCGTTGGACCCTGGGACATCCTTGAGATAGCCCGGGGTGAGCCAAGGGGCGCGAAGCGTGAGTTCGCCGGGCTGGGGGGATCCGATCGGGAGCGGTTGGTCGTCGGCGTTGCGGACCGTCATCTGGACGAGCGGCACCGGGAAGCCGGCGCGGGTGATGACTTCCAGTTGGCGTTCCTCGGGTGCGGCGGCGTCTTCGGGCCTGAGTTGGGCCACTGCCACGATGGGGCAGGTTTCGGACATGCCGTAGCCGCTCATGACGCGGATGCCGCGCTGCATCGCCTGGTGGGCGAGGCCCTTGGGAAGGGCGGATCCGCCAATGATCACGCGGAAGTGCGACCAGTCCATGGAGGCGCTGGTCGGATGGTTGAGGAGCATCTGGAGGATCGTCGGGACGCAGTGGGAGAATGTGACCTGGTGTTGGCCGATCCAGCGGATCAGTTGGGTGGGCTCGTAGCGTCCGGGATAGATTTGTTTCAACCCCAGCAACGTCGCGATGTAGGGCACGCCCCAGGCGTGGACATGGAACATGGGGGTGAGGGGCATGTAGACATCCCTTGCGCGAAGCGACACCGGGTCGCCGACGGCCGCGAGGGCGAGCCCGGCCGCGAGGGTGTGCAACATGATCTGCCGGTGGCTGAAGAAGACGCCCTTCGGATCGCCGGTCGTGCCGGTCGTGTAGAACAGCGTCGCGATGGTGGTCTCGTCGAATTCGGGAAAATCGAACCTCGCGGGCGCCGCGGCGAGGAGGGCTTCGTATTCGCCAACGAACGGCAGCGGGCTCGCGGGGATGTGTCCGTCATCGGGCAGGACGATGACGGCGCGCAGGCGGGGCAGGTGGGGGGCGATTTGCTCGAGCAGGGGCAGGAAGTCGGGGTGGACGAGCAACACTTCGTCGCCTGCATGCTGGACCGTGTAGAGCGTCTGCTCGGGGGCGAGTCGGATGTTGATCGTGTGCAGGACGGCTCCGAGCATGGGGATGGTCAGGAAGCACTCGAGGTAGCGGTGACTGTCCCAATCCATCACGCCGACGCGATCGCCATGTTTGACCCCGAGTCCGGTGAGGACGTGCGCGAGGCGTTGGACGCGCTCGTGGAATTCGAGATAGGTGAATTCGTGGAGGTCCCGGTAGTGGATCTTCTGGCCGGGAGCCCAGGCGATGGGGCGGTCGAGAAGGCGATGGATCAGCAGTTCGGAAGGCCGGCCTGGGGCCGGGTAATCGGTCGGGAGCTGCATGGGGTGCGGTCAGCTTAGGAGGCCGTCCGGGAATTGGGAAGGGCGGGGCATCCCCGGGTAGGGCGGGCAGTCCCTTGCCCGCCGCCCTGTCGGGGCTACCTGATGGGTGCGCTTCCCGTGAAGAGAGTGGCACCACGAAGAGCACGAAGGACACGAAGGAACACAGATCCTCT
>CAIMTB010000267.1 GCA_903844265.1 uncultured Verrucomicrobiota bacterium | reverse complement strand
GCAGCGCCTGCTTCCGCGCGTCGCCGATGCCCGGGAATTCGTCGAGCAGACTCTCGGAGATCTTCTTCAGCCGAAGCTGCGCGGTGAAGGTGTTGCCGAAACGGAGCGCCTCGTCGCGCACGCGCTGCAGCAGCTTCACCGCGCCGCTGTCCAGCCCCGGCCGCAAGGGAGTCTTCTCACCGGGCAGGTGGATCTCCTCGAATTCCTTCGCCAGCCCGAGGATCGGAATCCCTGCCAGCCCGAGCTTTGCGAGTTCCTCGCACGCCGAGTTGAGTTGACCCTTGCCGCCGTCGATCAGGATCAGGTCCGGGAGTCTGACCCGCGTTGGCGGCTTCGGCGCCCACGGGACCGGCGGCTCGGAATTCGACGGATCGGAAGCGTCCTGCGTCTCGAACACGAGATCAGCCTCGACCTCCGTGTTGTCGCCCGAGGGGTTGTCGGTTGGCGATGATCGCGGGTGGGTTCTGCTTTCCCCCCGGGGGGTCTCGGCCGATTTCACAGCCGCCGCCGAGGCGTCGGAGTCGTGCCGGAGCGGGTGATCGTGGAAGGCCTTGCTGATGTCGTCCGCGGCGCGTTGCAGTTCGTCCGGCCCGGCCTCGCCTCCCTCGGCGCGGTCCGATCGTGTGGCTGTGGAGTGCGGATCACGGATCTCGCGCATGAGCCGGGTGTAGCGGCGGCGGATGGTCTCGGCCATGCACGCGAAGTCGTCCTGGCTCGTGACCGTCTTCATCTTGAACCGCCGGTAATTCGCGCGATCGGGCCGCCCGTGCCAGAAGCTGACCATCGACGAGACCATGAACGTCCCGCTGATGTTGGAGATGTCGAACCCCTCGATCCGGGCCGGAGGCTCGGCGAGGCCGAGCACCTGGGCCAACTCGCGGAGGTCGGCCTCGGGGTTCATGGCGACGGGAAGCTTGTAGGGAATGCGCTCGAACTTCTCCGTCTTCTGGGTCGTGCGACGAAGATCCACGATCGCATCCCGGAGTTGCGCTGCCTTCTCGAAATCGAGGTCGGCCGCGGCCTTTTTCATCTCCGCCTCGAACCCTGCGATCATTTCATCGGTCGAACCGGACAGATGATCGCAGGCAGCCCGGGCCTGCGCGAGATACTGGTCCCGCGTGACGTTTCCGATGCACGGGGCGGTGCAGTACTTGAGGTTGCCGTAGAGGCAATGCCGATAATCCGATTCGTTCGGGTTCAGCGGCCGGCAGCCTCGGAGATTGAAGCGCTTCCGCAGCACCGCCATCGTGCGCCGCACGGAACCACTGTGCGCGAACGGTCCGAAGTACACGCTGCCGTCGTCCTGCTGCCGGATCCGTGTCAGCGTGAAGCGCGGGATCGGGTCGTTGAGGTTCACCTTCAGCAGCAGGAACCTCTTGTCGTCGCGGAAGTCCACGTTGAACCGCGGCTGGAACTCCTTGATCAGCTTGCCCTCCAGAAGCAGCGCCTCGGCCTCCGATTTCACCACGTACCAGTCAAAGTCATGGATCGCGTCGACCAGCGCATTGAACTTCAGGTCCCACCCCATCCGTCGCGACGCCTGAAAATAGGTACTCACCCGCTTCCGTAGATCGCGCGCCTTGCCGACGTAGATCACGCGGCCGAAGCGGTCCTTGTGCAGGTACACCCCCGGCTTGTGTGGCGTCCCTGAGAGCTTGTCGCGGATGTGGTCAGTGACAGGCATCGACCCCGGAGCATGTGGCCATCCAAGCGCTGCGGCGAGCGCCGACCTCACGGAGGTGGCGGCTGGCGTCCTCGGAGAGGCCGCCACCGACATTCGGAAACGCACTGCGCACTCCGCTGCGCGCCGTCGGGTGCCAGCGAATGCGCGGCGGGCAAGGGACTGCCCGCCCTACCTGGGGAGAAACTGACTGTGGCGAAACTGGCGGATGAACGGGTCGGGTTGGGTGGTCGCGTTATTCCACGACGACGATCTGGTGGATCTCCACCGTGGGCAGGGTGAAGCGGGCTACCCCGCCCTGGTGCTCGAAGGGCAGGGATTGGCCACCCGGTTGCAGCGTGATCTTTGTGGGTGATTTCGCAGTTCGGAGCGACAACACCACCGGCCCGACCGGTGGGATGACATCCATGAGAGGCGCCTTCCTGCTCCAGTGCTCACCCGAGGTGTTCACGAGGTGGATGGCTAGTTTGCCCGCAATCCGGTTGAGCGAAACGTCGAGGGTAGGCGCGCCGTCAATTTGGACCATCGGCTCAGGGAATAATTGCTGGATAAGCCCGCCCAGGAAATCCCGCATCACCTGCGAGTGTCCCTCGAGATAACCTCGGCTGAACGAGAAATGGATTGCAGCGATGCGACCCAGGCCGAGGGGAGTGATGGTTGCCGCGGGCTGGGACGGAGAATTCGAGTCCTGTGACGGGTGCAATTTCCCGAAGACCGACGCCGTGACGCCTGGTTTCACGGCCTGGCTGGGGTCCTTGGTCGCGCTCCATCCGGTATTCCAGGCCAACTGACGGGGTTCCGACGTCGCGGCGCCATCCGGCGTGACATCGAGTTGCTTGGCGAACATCGACGCGGCGCCTGGCCCGACGAGCAGGAGGCAACCGCCTTTTTCGACGTGATGGATCAGTTCGTCCTTGAAGGCGGGCTCGAGATGCTCGCATTCGCCGACGACGATCAGCGGATAATTCGCCATGCGCCCCGCGAGGTGATGCTCGCCCACGATGTCCACGACCTGCCGGCTTTCGGCGAGAGCCTGAAGAGTGCCGTTGAGCCGGGACAGGTCGCGTCCGAAGAGGCTCTGGGTCTCGCGGTAGTGCGATGCGGTGGAGTAGAGAAAGGCGATCTGCGGCACGGGCGTGGATCCTTGGCAGAACGGTTGGCGCGCGCGGCAGAAGCGGGCGACCTCGCCGATGACCGGCAGATGTTCCAGGGGCACGGAGCCGTCGCGCCGCTGGTTGTAATAGGATTGAAAGCCGCCTCCTTGCGCCATCACCACCGCGGCCTCGCGCTCGAGTTGGACCGCGGACTTATGCCGGGAACCATTCCGCGTCTCGCCGGTAAGCGTGAATCCCCACGCCATCAGGTCCCAGGGCTTCCCCTGCTGCGCCATGTACCGGGCTGAGAACCTCGCGGAGTTCACGCTGTCCTCGGGCGAGAAATCTCCCGAGATCCAATCGACCGGTGCGGAGATCTGCTCCGGCATATGGTCGGTGAACGCCCAGTTGCTGCACAACTGCATGTCAGGATGGGTCTTCTTCACCTCGCGGACGTAGTGGCGGAGGTGGTTGCGGAAAGCCTCGCGGTGGAACTGGAGGAAATCGAACCAGTGCGGATCACCCGGTTTCCGTGGAACGTTGTCGATGCCGGTGGCCAGCGCGAATGCCTTCAGCGCCGCGGTGCCGTAGTCGGGAACCGACGCCCAGCACTCGCCATCCACCCACGCGCCGTCGACGCCGTAGTCGCCCGCCAGTTCGCGGAGTTGTGGAATGAGCAACTCGTCCGAGTAGGGACTGAAGAAGGACGTGGCGTTCCCGCTCACCTTGCCGCTTGCGTCGGTGGCGCCCCAGCCGGGATGACGTCGGATGGCCTCGGAATCCCAGACGCCGGAGTAGTGCATGTAGAGCGCGACGCCGTGCTCGGCCGTGACTCTGCGAAAGATTCGCAGGGGGTCGCCGACGAACCCGGGAGCCTGGTTGCCCGCGCGCGTGGGATAGCTCGTGAGTCCCGGATGGCCCTTGCAATCGACCTGGATGTAATCGGGGTGCGCGCTCTCGAGTATCTTCTCCACCATTTCCGGCGTGGTGTTCTTTCCAATCTCGTTGCAGTCGGGGCCTGCGTGGAAGTCGAAGTGGATGCCGAAGAAACTCTCGGCGCGCTTGAGCCTCCTGGGTGTTGCTGCTGCTTCGCGCGCCGTGCCGCTCAGCGCGGCGCCCACGGCCTGGAGTTGGGCCAGTTGCTCGGGGGCAATCGAGCCGATCGGTCCCTTGGTGGCGTCCCAGTTGGGGCCGACGTCGAGGGTCACGACACCTTCGCGGGCGGCGACGCTACGTGCCCATTCGGCCCATTGTTTGTTCGAGAACCTCACGTCACGTTGGCCCCACTGCGAACCCACGTAGGTGAGGGCGTGCCATTGCGAGCCGTCGAGCCATCGGGAGGCGGGAATGACAGAGAGCGGTTCATTGAGTTCCCCAGCGGTGTAATCCTCGGCCTGGGTGTGACGGACCACTTTCACGCCCGGGTTGAAGGTGACGATGGCCTTGGGGTTCCCGTGCTTGACGGCAGCCGCGTAGACGCTGGCGATGGATTCGTTGAAGTGGACGTGATCGTACCCGCCGTCGAACCACCAACCCGCGACCTTGTCGCCGTAGCGGTCGGACCATTCCTGAATGACCTCAGCCCACTGCCTGGCAAAGGCCGTGGTGATGGGCTGGTCGCTGGGACCTTCGGGAAGGCCGAAGGCGCGCTGCGCGGCGGGGTCCTGGTTCGGTGCCTGGCACGGGAGATACAGCATCAGCCGGATCCCGCGCGGCTGAAGTGCGGCGAAAAGATCAAGCGGCAGGTCGCGCTTCGAACAGCGTTCCCCGGCGGCGCGGCCCGTGCGGCGATCATACGCCGCATTCGGGGACACGAAGTAACCGGAGTTCTGGCCCAGGGTGAGGACGAAGAATTTCGCGTGGGCGGACTCGAGTTGCTTCGCGAGCGTCTCGACGTCGTAACGACCCGCTTGTTCGAGGTCCCGATCGCTGCCGGGGAGGACATGCATGAAGGCCCCGAAGCGGGCCTCCCGGAACCAATCGGTGTTCGGATTCTTGGTGTCCGCGCAGGTGAAGGCCGCGGGCAGGAAAATCCAGGCCAGAATCAGGAGGCTGAGGAGATTCTTCATCTTGATGTCGGTTGTCTGGGGGTGAAGGCAAGGACGGCGAAACGAACTTCGGGTCGTGGATGGGACGAGCTTCTCCTGTTCGGTGCGCCATGGCGAACGGGAAGTGGCGGATGGCCCAGCCCAGCAGGAAGCGTCCTTCCACTATGAAAGACCTGTCCCCCTATGCGATTTTCTGACGCGACCGCGCCGGATCGTCTTGCGGGTCGGGAAGTCCGCTCAGGTCGAACTGCCCCAGTCGAACGCGCGTTTCTTGAGGGCGTAGAAATAGCCCACGAACAAGATCCCCATGAAACTCAACATCGAGCCGAAGATCAGACCCGCGTTTTCCGCGAGCATCTCCTTATACACGACGGCCCATGGGTAGAGGAAAACGACCTCGATGTCGAAAAGGATGAAGAGCATCGCGACGAGGTAGAACTTCACCGAAAATCGAGCCGACCCCGGGCCCTCCGGCCGCATGCCGCACTCGTAGGCCGTGTCCTTCACCGGATTCCGCCGCGCCTTGACTCCCAGCAGCACCGAGAACAGGAGCATCCCCGCGGTGAATCCCACCGCGACCACAGCCAACAGGAGGACCGGGAGATACTGTGCGAACTGGGACGGAGTCGTCATCCGCCCTGACGCTAGGCAGCCGCCGAGACCCTCGCAAGGGGCAATCCAGTGGCGTAGGTCCGCGTGCATCCAGGGATTGACGGTAGGGCGCGCACTCCGCGGCGCGCCGTCTTTGCGGACGCACCCAGGCACGGCGCCCTCGGAGAGGTCGCCCTACCACCGACAACTCGTGGATGGTGCGTCTAGGTCCGCCCCTCGCCGCGACCGCAGGGGAGGCATCCCATCAGGCCGCCACCGCGGAAGCCGCCCCGGCCTCTTCGCGCGTCACCGCGGAGAAACGAACGGACGGGACTGCCACTCGCGACGACAGCCGCGTCGCGGGCGAGACCAGCGTCAATTCCGCGTCCGATGGCTGGGCCGATGCTCCTTCAATCCCCATCATCGGCCAGTCGCGCGCGATCCGCACGGCCTCCCGCATCCGGGCGAACCACCAGCGCGAAGCCGTGGGTCGGGATGTCCTGCGGTGGGTGCAAACGGCGTGGACGACCCGGGATGGGACCGTCGAGACGAGCGTAAGTTCCAACTGGCATCGGGGCGTCTTCATGGTTTGGGTCTCGTTGACGCCCGACGATCGCATGGGGGGTTGGACAAATACGGTCCAAGGGTCGGTGATCTTTCAAACCCGATCCAGGGAGGTGATCGCCACGCGGAGCGGTCATTGAAACTCGTTTGATGGATTCGCCGGGGTCCATCGTCGAACCCCCGTTTTACCTGCTTGCCGGCCCAAACCCCGGCTGGGAAACATACCGCCTCCCCATGAAATCAAGTTCGAGACTTACGCTTACCACAGCCGCGCTGTTCATCGCCGCGTTCCCGTCGCTGGCCGCTGACAAGCCTGGATACACCGATACCGCCCAGATCACCGGCCAGAAATGGCGCGTCCACGACGCGGAGCGTCCGCAGCCCCGCACCGTGACCCCTGGCAAGACGTTCAGTCATGGCGCGGCCGCGCCTTCCGATGCCGTGGTCCTTTTCGACGGCACGGATCTTTCGAAGTGGACCAAGGGCGGGAAGCCTGCGCCCTGGAAGGTTGAGAACGGCTACATGGAGGTGGTCGGGAAGAGTGGAAGCATCCAGACCAAGGACAAGTTCGGCAGTTACCAGCTCCACGTCGAATTCGCAGAGCCGACGCCGCCCAAGGGCCACAGCCAGGAGCGGGCCAACAGCGGCATCTTCATGCATGGCATCTACGAGGTCCAGATCCTCGACTGCTATGAAAACCCGACCTACGCCGACGGCACGCTGGGCGGGATCTACGGTCAGTGGTCGCCCTTGGCCAACGCCGCCAAACCCCCCGGTGAATGGCAGAGCTATGACATCATCTTCGAGGCGCCCAAGGTCGACGGCGGGAAGGTCCTC
>CAIMTB010000266.1 GCA_903844265.1 uncultured Verrucomicrobiota bacterium | reverse complement strand
GCCGCCGAGGGCCGAGGTGACCTTCACCGCGACGGGCAGTTCAACGCCCACTAGGACGACCTGGTAGAGGCCGCGCAGGGTAGGGATGGGCCGAAGGAGTTCCCCCGCAGCCTCCAGGCATCCGCCGGGGATCAGGCCCCCCTGCGCAGCCGGCGCCAGCCACCCAGGCCGACCAGGCCCAACCCGACCGCGACCGCATAACCGCCGGGCTCGGGAACCGCGGTCACCGTGACCGAGTTGTCCCCGTAGTGAACCGCGAAAGAGCCCCCGCTGCCGGAGGCGAGCAAGATCGCGCCATCGACAGAGGCGTTGCCAAAGGTGCCCGTGCGAGTCCCACCGGACAGGATCGTGAACGAATCCGAGAGTGACACGGACCCTCCGCCCCGGGTGAGCAGGAGCGTGGCGCCGGTGATGTCAAACGCGGCGCCCGCCGTGATCTGGTCGCTGCTGCCGGTGGCCGCGATGTCGATCGAGAGCGTCGAACCCGCGCCCATCGACAGGGCCGCGGGGAACGCGATCGAACCGATGGCGCCCGCCGTCGCGCCCGGGCTGAGCGTCGCACCGGAGCCGAAGACGAGGGCCCCACTGCCGCTCGAGGCGGACAAGTTCCCGATCATCGCGCCCCCGCTGATCGTCATCGTGCTACCCAGCGCCAGCGTGGGCGACGCGAGGTCCAGGGTGCCCCCGCTCTGGGTGAACGGCGCGTTCATCGCCACGGTGCCGCCCGGGACCAGGTGAAGCGTGCCGCTGTTGTGGATCGAGTAGCCTCCGCTCTGGAAATTCACGCCCGCGCTCCCGGCCGTGAGCGTTCCCGTGTTGGCGAAGACATCCGTGCCGCCCGTCGAGGTGTCGCCGACGGTCAGGGCCCCCACCGTCATCGTGCCCGAATTCTGGAAGGTGGCACCGCTGGCGGACGTGAAATTCAAGGTGCCGGAAAGGGAACCGGCGCCGGCGCCGACGCTGAGTGTGCCGGCACTCATACCCAGCGTGCCCGCCGCGGAGAAGGTGGTGGTGCTGTTGCCAAGGCTGATGGTGTTCCCCCCGATGACACTCGCATCGCTCCCGACCAGGAGGCTGAACGAGCCGGTGCCGGAGCCGATGCCACTGTTCCAATCCCGCGCCGACGCAGCACTCAACGTGATGGGGGAAGCCGTCGAGCCCAGCGAGAACCCGCCGCCGTTGAGGAGCCGCAAGGTGGTCTGGAAGAGCCCCACGCTGCCCAGCCCATCAGGGGCTTTGGCGAAAGTCACCCTGTCGAAGGTCAAGGTCCCCGAGCCGGAAAAGGACGAGGCGCCTCCCACGCCGCCAAACGCTGCGGCCAGGATCGTCACCGGGGTTGAACTGGTGAGGGAGATCGTCCCGGTGGAATTGATCGTCTCCAGGCCCTGGACCGTGTGGTCGGTCGCCACGGTCATCGCCACCGCCTCCTGTATCTTCGCGATATCAGCCGGTCCGGGCGGGATCTGGGTGCCAAACCAGTTGTCGGCTTCCCACGCACCGGTGGCCTTCTTTGAGTCCCAGATCAAGGTTGCCGCTCTAGCCGTCGCCAGCGACGAGGCGAGACACAGGACGGGAAGGAAGAACTTGGCGTTGGACATAGTGGATGTTGGGTTGGTTTTTGAAAGCTGACGTTGTTTGAACTCCGAGGTAGTCGCTATCCTGCAAGTCTTAGTGAGTGATTTATGCGTCAAGCCTGATTTGGGAACACCCGGACGCTGGGGCGGGTCTCCATTTCCATATCTGGTAGATGGCGGGATAGACGAGCAGCTCCAACAGGAACGAGGTGACGATGCCGCCGATCATCGGGGCCGCGATGCGCTTCATCACGTCCGCGCCGGTGCCGGTGGACCACATGATCGGGAGCAGGCCCAACAGCATGGTGGCCGCGGTCATGAACTTGGGACGCAACCGCTGCACCGCGCCGGCGCGAATGGCCTGCTGCAAACCAGCAAGAGTACCGAGCGTGCCCGCCTTCCGGGCCTGCTCATAGGCCAGGTCAAGGTAGACCAGCATGAAGACCCCGGTTTCAGCATCGACGCCCAGGAGCGCGATCAATCCCACCCAGACACCGACGCTCATGTTGTAGCCAAGAAGGTAGAGGAGCCAGATGGCGCCGATGGCTGAGAACGGCACCGCCAGCATCACGATCATCGTCTTCACCGCGCTCCGGGTACTCAGGAAGAGGAGCAGCATCACCAGCAGCAGGGTAAGCGGGACAATGAGGGTCAACCGCTCCTTCACCCTGGCCATCGCCTCGTACTGCCCGCTCCAGGACCATGTGTAACCGGTGGGAACCTGGACTTCCTCGCGGAGGCGGCGTCCGGCCTCGGTGATATAACTCCGGAGGTCGCTGCCGGTAACATCGAGATAGACGTAACCCGTGGGCAAGCCGTCCTCGTTGCGGATCATGGAAGGCCCGGTGACCTGCCGCACCTTGGCCAACTCGCTGAGCGGCAGTTGGGTCCGGCCATCCGGGCTACTCACCCATACCCGCTCCAGCGCGGCCTGATCGGATCGGAAATCCCGATGATACCGGACGTTGACCGGGTAGCGCTCCCTGCCCTGGATCACCGTGGTCACGTTCTCGCCGCCGATGGCGTTCTCCACCGCCGCCTGGGCGGATTCCATGCTGAGACCATGTCGGGCAAGGGCTTCGCGGTTCCAATCGACATCCATGTAGAACCCGCTGCCGGTTCGTTCGGCAAAGACGCTCCGCGTCCCGGGAACGCCCCGTAACACGGACTCCATGCGGCCGCCCAATTCCTCGATCTTCGCCAGGTCCGCTCCCGAGATCTTCAATCCCAGCGGTGTGCGCAGCCCCGTGCTGAGCATCTCGATCCGGCCCTTGATGGGCATGGTCCAACCATTCGCCAACCCGGGCACCTGGAGCGCCTTGTTCATCTCGTCGACCAGGGCTTCCTGCGAAATCGTGCGCGGTGTCAGATGGCTCAGCACCCCCTGGAGCCATTCCGGCGCCCAGGCTGAGTACCAGGTGGGGACCGTCCGCCACTGGGCCTTCGGCTTGAGCGTGATGACCGTCTCGAGCATGGAAAGCGGCGCGGGATCGGTCGGGGTTTCCGCTCGACCCGCCTTGCCCAACACGCGATCCACCTCGGGAAAACGATGAAGGATCTGGTCCGTGGTTTGGAGCAACCGCTGGGCCTCGGCGATGGAGATTCCGGGCATCGTAGACGGCATGTAGAGAAGCGACCCTTCCTCAAGCGGCGGCATGAACTCGCTTCCAAGCCGGAAATAGATCGGGAGCGAAAGCGCCACCAACGCCACGGCGCCGCCAATCACCCATCCCTTCCTTCGCAACGTCCAAGTCAGGATGGGATCGTAGACGCGGATCAGGGCCCGACTGATGGGGTGCTCAGACTCGGCGCGGACCTTGCCGATCACCACCGTGTTGAGCAGGCGGGAGAGTCCGGCGGGGCGGAATCGGAAAACGCGAAGCCGGGTGAGGCTCACGCGCAACGCCGGATCGAAGGTGATGGCCAGGACCGCGGCCACGACCATCGAGAGACTCTTGGTATAGGCGAGCGGCTTGAAGAGCCGCCCTTCCTGGGCCTCCAGCGTGAGCACCGGAAGAAAGGCGACGGCGATCAGGAGCAAGGCGAAGAAACTCGGCGCGGCAACCTGTTTGATCCCGCGCAACACCACGTCCTCCTCAGGCTCGCGTCGTCCGTCGAGTTCCCACTGCTCCAGGTTCTTGTGGACCTGCTCCACGACGACGATGGCGGCATCCACCAACGCACCCACCGCGATGGCAATCCCGCACAGCGACATGATATTCGCTGACACGCCCAGGAGCCGGAACGGAATGAAAGCAATGAGGACGGTGACCGGTATCGTGATGGCAGGAATGGCCGCGCTCGGCGGATGCCAAAGGAAGACGAAGACCACCAGCACCACGGTCAGGATGATCTCGAGCAGGGTGGACTTCAGGTTGCCGATTGCCTGATGGATGAGCTCGGAACGGTCATAAACCGGGACGATCTTCATGCCCGCGGGAAGGCCGGGTTCGAGTTCCCGGATCTTTTCCTTCACACGCTCGATCACCTCGAGGGCATTCTTCCCCTGCCGCATGATCACGATGCCGGAAACCACGTCGCCGGTGCCGTCCAGGTCGCACACGCCGCGGCGGATCTCGGGCCCGAGCACCACTTCCCCGACATCCTTGATGAGGATCGGAGTGCCTCCCTGGGACTCCAACACGATGCCTTCGATGTCCGCGGTCGATTGAATATACCCACGGCCGCGCACCATGTATTCGCGGTCGCCGAACTCGAGCAATCGGCCGCTCGACTCCCGGTTCCCCATGCGCACCGCTTCCGAGACTCTGGAGATGGAAAGGCCGTAGGACCGCAGGCGATTGGGATCCACGTTGACCTGGAACTGCTTCCCGAATCCGCCCACGGGCGCCACTTCCGCCACGCCCGGCACGGCCTTCAGGTGATAGCTGAGATCCCAGTCCTGATAGGAACGGAGGTCGGCGAGGCTATGAGTGCCGGAGGTGTCCACCAGGGCGTATTGATAGATCCAACCGAGAGCCGTGGCATCCGGTCCCATTACCGTATTCACGCCCTGGGGAAGCCGGGGAATCACCGCGGACAGATACTCCTGGGTCCTGGCCCGCGCCCAATAGAGATCCGTGCCTTCCTCGAAGATGAGATAGATATAGGAGTAGCCAAAGTCGGAGTAGCCACGGATCGACTTCACCCCGGGCGCTCCCAGCAGGGCGGAGATGATCGGGTAAGTGACCTGGGCCTCCACCAGATCCGGGCTGCGATCCCAGCGGGAATAGATGATGACCTGGGTGTCGCCCAGGTCGGGGATCGCATCCAGGGGCAGGTGGCGCATCGACCACCAACCCGCAATGCAAGCCGCCGCCACGAGGCAGAACACCAGGAAGCGGTTGCGGACGGAAGCGTCGATGATGCGGTCGATCGTGGTCACAGCAATGACTGGATGGCTGTTCCGCGGCTTGGCTGGTTCATTGTCGGGTGGGGCCGGCGGTTGGGTCGGGTCGGGAGTCAGGTCATGGGCCAGCAAGTCGGGCCGGCTCCGGGTCACTTGGCATGGGTTGAGTCGGATGCGGGGATTCTCCTCTCCGCCCGGACAACCCCCATCGGTTGCAGTTACGAAAAAGGCGGTCGGAGAGCAGCCCTGCCCTCCGACCGCCCGTGCA
Source organism: uncultured Verrucomicrobiota bacterium (assembly GCA_903844265.1). GTDB lineage: Bacteria > Verrucomicrobiota > Verrucomicrobiia > Limisphaerales > CAIMTB01 > CAIMTB01. Next base: position 2,594 of record CAIMTB010000266.1, on the reverse strand, counting down.
ACATTAGGTTCCCTCCGTTATTGCCGGATGCGGAAGTTCGCTTGCTGCATCGTAGCAGCGCCGCCGAGGGACGAGCTCACCGTGACCGAAGGCGGCAACGGCACTCCGACCAGGACGACCTGGTAGAGGCCGCCACCGAGGTTCTGCATGACGGTGTCGGTCCAGGTCAGCTGCCCCTTGAGGGTCAGCACGGGCAGCGTGCCCGTGGTGACGGTGTCGGTCACGTTGACCGTGAGGCGCTGCTTCCCGCTGCGGTATTCCACAGCAGTGATGGTGACGCCGTCCGCCTGCGGATTGACCACGACCGTCGCGATGGCAGAGGTCTTGAGACCCGCGCCGTTCTTGTTCACCACGTCCAACCGGAAGACCAGCACCGACGCGGCCTGGCCGGCCGGGATGATCGGAGCTTGGAAGCTGGGGGTCAGCCCGTTCGCGCCCGCGAGGGCCACCACCGGTCCCTGCGTCTGGGTCCAGGTAATGGCGAGCGGTGTCTGGGCCGGGATGTTCGGATCCGCGGCGGTGGCGCTGAGGACCGTGAGGGCTCCGGAGGCGACGGTCTGGCTCGCCCCGACGGTGACGACCGGCGCGAGCAAGGCCGCCGGATTGACCACGACGTTGAAGGTCGTGGCGGCGGTCAGGCCGGCCGAGTTACGCACCGTGAGCCGGAAGGTCAGGGTGATGGCGGCAGAGCTGGGCCCGACATGGGGCGCGGCGATCGTGGTCACCGGGGAGGTGGTGCTGGCGAAGGGGACCAGCGGAGTGCCGCCGGTCTGTTCCCACAGGTAGGTCAGCGCGAGGCCCTTGGGATCGGAGCTGCTGCTGCCGTTCAGGGTGACGATCGCGTCGGAAGGTGCCGGATTGGGCGTGGCGTTGGCGATGGCCGTGGGATTCGCCGCGGCTGGGCCCACCACCGTGACGGTCGTGTTGGCGGGCAGCGAGGCGTTGATCCCGTTGTCAACCACGAGCCGGAAGGTGAAGGTCTGCTGCGAGCCGGCGGGGATCGTCGGCGCCGTGAAGGTCGGAAGGGCCGTGTTGGCCCCGGTGAGGGCTACCGCGTTTCCGCCGATCTGGGTCCACGTGTAGTGCAGCGTGTTGCCCAAGGGGTCCGAGCTGGCGGAGCCATTGAGGGTCACCGTCGCCGTCCCGGACGGGACGGTCTGCGCCGCACCGGCATTCGCGACGGGCGTTCCCGCGGCCGCCGGTGCGGTGACTGTGATGGTGGAGGTGGCCGGCGCGGAAGTACCCCCGGCGCTGGTGACCTTGAGGGTGAAGGTCAGTGTCACCGACGCTCCGCCGAACGGCACGATGGGCGCCGTGAAGCTGGTGACGGACGCGGTGGTGGTGGAGAGGCCGATACCCTGACCGGCTGGCTGCTCCCAGAGATAACCGGTGATGGCCTGGCCGTTTGGCTCAATGCTTGCGTTGCCATCGAGGGTCACCACCGTGCCGCCGACGACGGTCAGCGTTGCCGGCGTGGCCACCGCGAGGGGCGGGTGGAGGACCGGCACCCCTCCGCAACCCAGCGGAATCGGATTGCCGGGCCACGGGAAGAGTTGGCCGACGACGACCGGGGTCCCGACGACACCCGCCAGCGGCCCTGAACCACGGGCAAGAAACGGGAACGTCTCGAGGTTGTTCGCCGGCAGCGGCGCGCCGGGGACATTCTCAGGGAAGAGATACTCGAGAATAGGGGATTGGTACTGGCCGTAGATCAGGCCGTTGCCCTGGACGGGGTTTCCGCCCGCGGGAGTCCAGCCTCCGGAAACGACCGCACGCATCATGCGGGTGGCCGGCAGGAAGGCGCCGGCGGAGGAACCGATCGCACCTTTGCCCGAGCGCCAACGCCAGCGTCCCGCCACTGCGCCGGTGGGCGCACCAGGGTCGACGCCGATACTGCCCCAGTCACGGTCGGTGACCGCGCCGGTGCTGCAGTTCACGTCCATGCCCCAGAGGGTGACGATCCGGCTGGGGTCCGTGCTGAAACCCTCGAACTTCGTACGGGCCGTGGCCTCGCCGAGGCCGATCGCCGTAACGCCGCCAACACCAAGGATGGTGACGTCCACCGCGACGTAGGCCGGGTCGGTGCCGCCAGCGGTCAGGATGCTGAGACTGGCGGTAATCGTGTGGGCGGAGATGTACGTATTCTGGGGATCGGCGGGCATCGGGCCGGCCGTCGGTGCGGCGCCGTCCTTGACCAGCGTCCCCGCGAAGGTCACGTAATCACCGACTTCGAACGGTGCCTCGAGGTGCGGGTCGGTTGCATCTCCATTTCCAAGCGCATCCAGCGGCGTGGCCGGAACGTTGGGATCGCGCATCGTCCACTGCGTCAACGGAGCCCCACCGGCGAGGGGGAACACCGTGAAGGGAAACGAGGTGTTGCCAAACCGGGGGCGATTGGTCTGCGGGCGGAGCGGGTCATCGGTGTTGGGAACGGGGAGGCCGGAAACCGGGTCGACATGAGTCAGGTTGGGGTCGGCAGTCACAGCCGGCAGGCCCATGGGGTAACCGGTCTCGCTGCGGATCGTCGGGTTCTCCGAGTCAACTGTGAACCGCGGGTCCGGCGAATTGATCCGGCCGTATCGGCCCACGGGGTC
>CAIMTB010000265.1 GCA_903844265.1 uncultured Verrucomicrobiota bacterium | reverse complement strand
GATGATGTGCCAGCACTGCGAGAAGGCGCCGTGCGAGAGCGTCTGCCCGGTCAACGCGACGGTCCACGATGAGGAAGGCCTCAACGTGATGGCTTACAACCGCTGCGTCGGCACCCGCTATTGCTCGAACAACTGCGCCTGGAAGGTCCGGCGCTTCAACTTCTTCGATTACAACAAGCGCCCGAACAACTACGGCGATTCCTCCGCCGGCATGGCCGGCAACCTCTACAAGGGCCCGTTCGGCAACCGCAGCCCAGGGGAACTCGAGTTGGTCAAGATGGCCCGCAACCCCGAGGTCACCGTCCGCATGCGCGGCGTGATGGAGAAATGCACCTTCTGCGTGCAGCGCATCGAGTCCACAAAGATCACCCGCAAGGCCCGCGCCGGAGCGAGCGGCGATGTCCAGGTCACCGATGCCGACGGTCTCAAGACCGCCTGCCAGCAGGTGTGCCCCGCCGAAGCGATCGTCTTCGGCAACCGCCTCGAGGCCGCCAGCCGCGTCAACGAGGCCAAGAAAAATCCCCGCGATTATACGGTGCTCGGGTTCCTCGACACCCAACCGCGACTCACGTACCTCGCGAAGGTCCGCAATCCGAACCCCAAGATGCCTGATTACAAGGCGACCCCGCTCAGCATCGACGAATATAAGCAGATGTATCATGGCGATCCGTTTGCCGAATCCCACGGCCAGGGTGGCGCACAGGCCGAGGCCGGCGGTCACTCCGAACCCGCGCACACCGCGCCCGCGAAAGAGGGAGGCCATTGATGGCACACGCCGCTGAAAAACTTCCGACGTACGTCGTCACCCCGCCGCCCGAGCTCGAACGCGAGCCGCTGGTTCTCAACGGGCGCTCACCCGCGTGGATCTCCGACAAGATCGCCGGCATCACCGAGGGCAAGACCCCGCGCTGGTGGTGGATCGCCCTCGGCATCAGCGTCTGCGGGATGCTGATGATGTTCAGCATGATCGCCTATCTGGTGTCGACCGGCATAGGCGTCTGGGGCCTCAACCAGCCCACCGCCTGGGCGTGGGACATCACGAATTTCGTGTTCTGGATCGGCATCGGCCACGCCGGAACCTTGATCTCAGCCATTCTCTGCCTTCTCCGGCAACGCTGGCGGACCTCGATCAACCGGGCGGCCGAGGCCATGACCTTGTTCGCCGTGGTCTGCGCCGGCATCTTCCCCGTGGTGCATACCGGCCGCGTCTGGTTCGCCCTGATGCCCGGCTATCTCATCCCCTTCCCGAACGCGAACGTGATATGGCCGCAGTTCCGGTCGCCGCTGCTCTGGGACGTTTTCGCGGTCTCGACCTACGGAACGGTCTCGCTGTTGTTCTGGTACACCGGGCTCATCCCCGACCTGGCCACGATGCGTGACCGGGCGGTGACCAAGTTGAAGAAATTCCTCTACGGTCTCTTCGCCATGGGTTGGACCGGATCGAACCGCCACTGGAGCAACTATGAGAAGGCCTACCTCATCCTGGCAGGCCTGAGTACGCCCCTCGTTCTCTCGGTGCACTCGGTGGTGTCCTTCGACTTCGCCGTTTCCCAGGTTCCCGGGTGGCATACCACCATCTTCCCACCCTACTTCGTGGCGGGCGCGATTTTCTCGGGATTCGGCATGGTGCTGACACTGCTCGTGCCGTTGCGCTCGGTCTGCGGCCTTGAGGACGTCATCACGAAGCGGCACATCGAGCTGATGTGCAAGGTGATCCTCGCGACCGGTTCGATCGTGGGATACGCGTACGGCATGGAGTTCTTCATTGCCTGGTACGGCGGCAATCCCTACGAGCTCTATGCGTTCCAGAACCGCGCCTTTGGTCCCTACTGGTGGGCCTACTGGAGCATGATCACCTGCAACGTCGTCAGCCCGCACCTGTTCTGGTTCAAGTGGTGCCGGACCCGGATGTGGTTCGTGTTCCTGGTGTCGATCGTGGTGAACATCGGCATGTGGTTCGAGCGCTTCGTGATCATCGTCACGTCGCTGCACCGCGACTATCTGCCGTCGAGCTGGGATTACTTCCGGCCGACCTACGTGGACATCCTCACCTTCATGGGCAGTTTCGGGCTTTTCTGCACGCTGTTCCTGCTCTTCCTGAGGTTCCTGCCCATGATCGCCATCGCTGAAGTGAAGGCCGTCACACCGCACGCGGATCCGCATCACCCGCTGGGTGGCGGGAAGCTTGGAGGGGCCCACCGATGAGCAACACCGGCAAACCCTACGCCCTGGTCGCCGAGTTCGAGACGCCCGCCCTGGCCATGCACGCCGCGGAGATGGTCCGTGACGCCGGCTATAAGCGGTGGGATGTCCACACGCCGTACCCTGTCCACGGGATGGACGGTGCCATGGGGCTCCACAACTCGAAGGTGGGTTGGTTCACGTTCATCGGCGGCACCACAGGTTTCACCCTGGGCATGCTGATGATCTGGTGGATGGGCAAGGTCGACTACGCCCTCCCGGTGGGTGGCAAACCCCTCTTCAGCCCGATCTTCGCGTTTCCCGTCGCGTACGAGTTGACGATCCTTCTGGGGGCCTTCGGGACGCTGTTCGGGATGATGCTCCTGAACCGGCTTCCGCGGCACTATCATCCGCTCTTGAAATACCCGCGCTTCCGGAACGCCACACACGACCGGATCTATATCGCCATCGAATGCGCGGATCCGCGCTACTCGGACGCCGAAACCCGTCGGTTGCTCGAAAGTACGGGCAGCCGGCACATCGAGGTGGTGGAGGACTGATATGCGCTACTTCCTCGCTTTGTTCCTGGTGACGTGCGTGCTGGTGGTGACCGTGGCCGGAAGGCGCGGCGATTCGACCCGGCGCACCCCGATCGAGATCTGGAACGACATGGATCGCCAGCTGAAGCTGCGACCCCAGGCCGCGGCCGGCTTTGAGAATTGGGAGGACGGCCGCACTTCCCGCCAGTGGGTGCAGGGGACCGTTCCCCGCCTCCAACCGGTCAAGGTCGCTGGCAGGGAAATCCACCGTTTCGAGGACAACCCGGTCATGACGGGTCGTGAGACGGGCAGGACGAACTTCGTCGAGTTGAATCCCATTCCGGTGACCGAGAAGCTCATGGCCCGGGGTAAGGATCGTTTCGACATCTTTTGTCTGCCATGCCATGGGGCTGCGGGTGACGGCAACGGCGTGGTGAAGAAGCTCGGGCACGGCGCCATCCCCGCACTCACCGATGAGATCCGTGTGAAACATCCCGATGGCTATCTCTTCCGGGTGATCCAGTCCGGAAGTCCCGCGGGACTCATGCTGCCGTATGGGGACAAGCTTGAGCCGGAGGATCGATGGGCTGTGATCGCCTATGTCCGCGCCCTGCAATTGGCCCGCCTCGGCAGGGTGGATGACCTGCCTGAACCGTTGCGTGCGTCGCTCAAATAACTGAATAGCTATGGCTTCAACCGCTGCCTTCGCCTCCGCCGCACGGGACCGGGACGGGATCTCGGTCTCGCCGTCGCTGGCCCGGCTGCCCTTCCTGCTTGCCGGGATCGGTGGTCTTGGCGCCCTCATCGGCATGCTTGTGCCCGGCCTGCAGAAGCAATTCTGCTTCTCATGGCTGATGGCCTTCATGTTCTACCTGAGCCTGATGCTCGGTGGGCTCTTCCTGGTGATCCTGCATCACCTCTTCGATGCCCAGTGGTCGGTGCCGATCCGGCGCATCACGGAGCATCTCGGTTGCTCCGCCCCGATCATCGCGGTCTTCTTCCTGCCGATCCTGGGCAACGCCCTCTTGGCCGGACCGGAGAAGGCGATCTTCCAGTGGATGCATGTGGACCCGGCGCATGACCACGCACTGTCGGCCAAGGCGTCCTTGTTCAACAAACCGGCCTGGGTGCTCGTCTCCCTTGCGGTGCTCACCGTCTGGTTCCTGCTCACCACCGCCTTGCGCAAGGCGTCGCTTGACCAGGACAAGACCGGGTCCGTCGACTGTACCCGACGCCTTCGTTTCCTCTCGGCGCTGGGCATCTTCCTGTTTGCGATCACGCTGACCCTCGGGGCGATTCTCTGGATGAAGTCGCTGCAATGGCAGTGGTTTTCGACGATGTACGGCGTGTATTACTTTGCCGGGAGCGTATGGCTTACCTTGGCGACGGTGTATGTCATCGCGCTCTATCTCAAGAAGCTGGGGCCGCTG
>CAIMTB010000264.1 GCA_903844265.1 uncultured Verrucomicrobiota bacterium | reverse complement strand
CGCCTCCGACACCGATCGAGTCCGAAGCATCACGGCTTGGCCTTGGATAGTTAGTCTCAACTTGAACGCGCACTAGAATAAAGCCCAGGTCGAGAGTCCCAGGCCGGCGATCAAGGTCAGGGTCACGGCGCTTACGGCGGCGAAGGCGAGTTTGTTCCGCTTCACCATCTTCCCGAGGCGATAGGTCACGGTCGGGGGACGCGCGACGATGGGTTCCTGGTTCAGGAACCGTTTGATGTCCGCGGCCAGTCCGTTGGCGGTCTCGTAACGGCGCGTGCGATCCTTCTCCAGGCACTTCATCACGATCCAGTCCACGTCCCCGCGGAGGATGGCGGTGAGCCTGGCCATGTCCGCCCCCCGCCGTTTGGACGCGGCTGTCCGCTCCTCCCCCACCAAGCTCTGCAGGCGCGTTGAAGGGCGGATCGGCTCCTTCTCCCGGATGGTGCGGCGCATCTCGTCGAGGCCGGACAGCAACAGTTCCTTGGCGTCGAACGGCGTCTTGCCCACCAGCAGTTCGTAGAGCAGCACGCCCAGCGCGTAGATGTCGCTGCGGGTATCGACGTCCAGGCTGGTCATGAACGCCTGCTCGGGGCTCATGTAGGCGGGAGTCCCGATGAATTGCTGGAACTGGGTGTAGACGGTCTTGTCCGTCAGTTCGCCCTGGGTGGCCTTGGCGATGCCGAAGTCGATCACCTTGGGCACCGCCACGCCGTCGTTGACCGTGACCAGGACGTTCGACGGCTTGATGTCCCGATGGATGATCCCCTTCTGGTGCGCGTGCTGGATCGCGTGGCAGACGAGGATGAACAGCTTCAGCCGATCGCCGGCGCTGAGGTGGTTCTCGTCGCAATACTGCGTGATCGGAATGCCCCGCACCAATTCCATCACGAAGTAAGGACGGCCCGCAGACACTCCGGACTGCGACCGGTCCGGATCCAGAACCGGCGCTTCCGTCACCCCCGCATCGAAGATCTTGGCGATGTTCGGATGGTCCATCAGCGCCAAGGCCTGCCGTTCGGCCTCGAATCGGGCCACCACCTGCCGGGTGTCCATCCCCAGCTTGATGATCTTGAGGGCGACACGGCGCTTGACCGGTTCGCGCTGCTCGGCCACATAAACCGCCCCGAAGCCCCCTTCACCGATCTTTTCGAGCAGCTTGTAGCGCCCGATCACAGCGCCGGCCTGTTCCGTAGTCGGGAAGAGCACCGTGGCGGCCCCGGAAGGGTCGTCGGGCAGGAAACGACTGGATTCGTCATGGGCCTGCAGGAGCGCCTGCACCCGGGCCAGCAACGCTGCGTCATCCGCACAGGCGCCTTTGACGTAGCCGAGACGTTCCCCGGCGGACTCGAGATCGAGTGCGTGCTCGAAAATCTGCCTCTCCCGCAGGTATGGTGAGCTGTCTGCCATGATTGTCCTTCCACTTACAATGCGACGTGGACGACGGGTTTGGGCCAAGCGCCTGATGATTCCTTCGACCGAAGGGCGTGCGAATGTGCCCGTGCGAAGCCAACAGGCGTCTTACAGAGTCCGCTTCAGTTCATCCAACAACCAGGCGCGGGCGTAGGCCCAAGTGCGCTTGGACGTGCGCTCCGCCAACCCTAGGATGCGCGCCGCCTCGACGTTTGGCAGCCCGCCGAAGAAGCGCAGCTTGATCAACTCCGCGGCGACAGGATCGAGCGCGGCCAGACGATCCAGGGCCTCACTCACCGCCAGGATCGCGTCATCGCCCTCGACGAGGGCCACATCAAGGTCCGTGATATCCACGCGCTTCAACTCGCCGCCATGGCGCACGCGGTGTTTGCGGCGGGCATTCTCGACGAGGATACGGCGCATTGCTTCCGCCGCGGCGGAGAAGAAATGCCCGCGATTCTCGAAGGTGGGTTGCGCTTCGCCCACCAGCCGGAGCCATGCTTCATGCACCAGCGCGGTAGGTTGAAGGGTGTGGCCGGAAGGCTCGTTCGCCATCTTGTGCACGGCCAGTTTGCGCAGCTCGTCGTACACCAGCGGGAGCAATTCCGCCGCCGCTCGGGCGTCACCCTGTTCCGCCCGCTCCAGAATGCGCGTCACTTCACTCATGTCTGCAGCGTAGAATAGTGGTCTCCTGGGAGCGCTGGGAACAGTCGACGATCCGCACCCTCTTCGCGCTGCCCACGGTCCGCGATCGGCCAAGGCATCAGGGAGTACATCTGGAATTGATCCGTTTGCTCAAACAGCTGCTGGCAGAGGCTGTCTGCCAACCCCAGGTTCATCGAACCGCTGCGGAAGAGCTCTTCTCCCTGGCGGGCCAGGGCGGCCGCGAGCCATTGGCCCTGTGCCGTGAAGTCATCAAAATGGTCACGGTTGAACAGCCAGAATCCCAGGCAGCATATCGCGGTGTGCAGAGCGCAATAACGTTCCGCGAGACCAAAGCGGGCAGCGGAGTTCCGGCTGTTCCGAGCGGACGAGTCACTGCGAACCGCGGCTCGCAGTTCCGCCACTGCCTCCTCCAACCGTCGCGTCTCATGGCTCAGAATCTCCAGCATGGTGGCGTCGCAGTTGCGGTCGGGAGGCAGATTCTTCAGCTTCCTCGCCAGCAGAGGCAGGCCCTGCAGAATGGCATCTCTACCGCAACCGAGAAGGATCAGTCGGTCGAATGCCAAGGACGGAAGGGGTCGCCGTAGATCGAACAGCGCGGCCATGGCCTGTTCATCCGGCTCGTCGTGCCGGGAGCGGCAGAGTCTGGGCAGAACCGTCGCGAGCCGGTCGAGGCAGACAATGCTGCTGCCGTCGAACACCGCGACGATGGCGCCATCGCGCAGGAATTTCTGGAACATCCCCTCGGCATGGTGTTCGCGCAGGTACGAGCGCGCCCCGAGAATGCCAGCGAGTTGGTGCATGGCGTGGTCCGTCAACCGGGTGACCTGCACCTTGGCAATCGAAGACCAGGCGGAGAGCGCTGTCACCCACTCCCAACGAAAGAGCGGTGCAGAACGTTCGCGTGATCTGAAACCCCTTCAGCGCGAGTTCCATTCCGTCTCCCTCGCACCCGATCATGGCATCCCGAGGCAACAGGCAGTCCCGGAATCCGATGCCGCTGATATCGCAACCGCGCAGTCCATGCGTCTTGGCTCCCGGGAGATGAAAATATTCGCCCACCTCAAGTCGGGCCTTTTCGAAAAAAAACAGCGACTGATTGCGCACATGCGAGGTTGGATCCGTCCGGGCCAACAGCACGACCCACTGGGAACGAGTGGCCCGGTTGACCGGCCATTTCTCGCCGCAAACCCGGTAGCGCCCCTTCTCCTCCACCCGGGCGGTCGTCTCGTTGGCCAGCAGGTCTGCTCCGTGCAATTCCTCCGAATACGCCAGGCAAGGGAACTCGCCGTTTCGTAGAATAGCACGGGCAATTGTTTGCTGCTGATTCGGATCACCCCCAACCCACGCCAGCATCGCCCACAACATCGTGCTGTAGCTGACGACCACGGACATGTTCCGCCGAGCCAGGACCCTCCCCAACGCAATGAAGCTCTCGCAATGCTCGAATCGCCCACCCAGTGATTTTGGGACGTACACATGGTGCAGCCCCAATGAATGCAGGCGGGCGATGGCCAGGTCGGGGAATTGCTCGAGTTCGTCCCACACCATGGCGCTATGAAAGGAAAGCAGATTCTCCCGATTGCCCGGATCCCCCAGCAGCTGTTCCAAACGCACCGCGTCGTGATACTGCGATGGGATCTGGTTCGGTGTTCTCAATTCTCAGGTCCCCGGGAAAACGTCGGACTGGGCAGGTTCGGAGATGTCAGGTGCGCGAAGGATCTGGTCTTGGTGTCGTGGCGTTGTCGTGGATCGGGAGGGGGCACTCAAGCCGAAAGGGGGCGGAAGCGGGAGAGCATTCTGCGCTATGACGCCATGCCGGAATCGGCTTGCCTTCGCCGGTTCAGCAGGCGTGGTCGACCGGGCCATGAGGCGTTTATCCGGGGGGGCCACGGGTCGTGAGAGCTTCAGCACGGGACCGGGAGCGTCCTCGAAGGTCGGCTTCCACGGGGCGGCGCCCACACCACACCGAGCAAACGCGAATCAAGCCGTCGCCACCGACCTTGCCAGCGTCATCAACCTCGCCAACGAATTGCGGGCGGTGTTAGTTGAGAAAGGACTCATCAAGGGCGGGGCGTGAGCGCCCGAGAGTCCGCCTTTTTAGCCCCATTCGCTTTCCTTGGGCGACGCGGTTGTGCATCGTGCGGATCGTGCCGGCAGGCGAAAGGCCGGCGAGAGCAACGAATTCAACCTGGGATCAGTGGCCATGAATGCGACGCTCAGACTTCCTCGGTGGTTCGGGGTCGGTGCGACGCTCAGACCCGGGTTCGAATCAACCGTGCCGCGCCGTGGACACATACTTAGGTTCCTGCCCGTGCTGATGCTCGGCCGGATGGCCCTCGCCGCGCATGCCCAGTACCAATTCCGGACCGAGGTCAACCCAGACGGCACGCTGACCGTCTACAAGACTCTAAAGGAATGGGGAGCCGGCTGCCCGACGGGAGCCTTGACCATCCCCGACACACTGGATGGCCGGAGCGTCACCAGCATCGGGGACGCGGCGTTCTCGGGTTGCACCGGTCTGACCAGCATCACGATCCCCGACGGCGTCACCAGCATCGGGGACTGGGCCTTCATTGGCTGCATCAGCCTCACCACCGCAACGATCGGCATCGGCGTCACCCGCATCGGGTTCGGGGCGTTCGAAATGTGCACCGGCTTGCCCGGCATCACCATTCCGAACAGCGTCACCAGCATCGGGAACATGGCGTTCCAAGACTGCAGCGGCCTCATCGCCGCAACGATCGGCAACGGCGTCACCAACCTCGGGAACATGGCGTTCTATGGCTGCACCGGCCTGACCAACGTCACGATCCCCGACGGCGTCACCAGCATCGGGGACGCGGCGTTCTCCCACTGCACCAGCCTCAGCACCGCAACGATCGGCAATAGCGTGACCAGCATCGGATCCGAGGCGTTCCAGACCTGCGCCGGACTGACCAGCGTCACGATCCCCAACAGCGTCACCCGCATCGGGGACCAGGCCTTCTCCACCTGCGGCAGGCTCAACACCGCCACGATCGGGAGCGGCGTCACCAGCATCGGGGAAGCGGCGTTCTCCGACTGCACCCGCCTGACCAGCGTCACCATCCCCACCAGCGTCACCAGCATCGGGAGATGGGCATTCGGCGCCTGTGTCTCGCTGCAGAAGGTCTACTTCGCCGGCGACTCGCCCCCGGCAGCGGATGTCTTCGGCATTTGGTACGGCACCAGCCTCTCACCAACGACTGCCTACTACCTCCCCGGCACCAAAGGCTGGACTTCCACTTTCTCCGGTCGCCCCACCGCCCCCTGGGTCCGCCCCCAGCCGACCATCCTCGACCTCGGCGACCGCTTCGGCCCGACGACGAACGGCTTCGGCTTCGTGATCTCCTGGGCGACCAACGTGCCGGTCGTCGTGGAGGCGAGCGCAGACATCGGCAGCGCAGGCTGGACGCTGATCTCGACGAACACGCTGACCGAAGGCTGGGTGCAGTTCATGGACCCCGATTGGAAGAGCCAGCCGGCACGGTTCTACCGTGTCCGGGGGCAGTGAGGGGGCGGCGCTGGGCCGCGATGGTCGGGTTCCACGGCGCGGTGCCCACCGCCAACGGGCCAACGCCTCCCAGGCCGCCGCCACCGATCTCGCCAGCGTCATCACCCTCGCCAACGAGTTGCGGGCGGCGTTGGTCGAAAAGGGCGTGATCAAAGGTGCCCAATAATCACTTGGGGTGCCATGGAATCGTCGGCCGCCCAAACAGACGCCGCCCCAAAGGCCACTCCCGGAGCGGTGGCGCCAGCGGCTGTTGCCTCGACTCGATGTTCGGCTCCTTATACATGCCCTCTGAGTACCTCTCGGAGGCAGAGCCCAAGAACTGCGACGCCAGCGAACGTCCCGAAGGCACAACCGAGACTCGCGGTCTAGAAGTTCCAAGGGCTGCGCTGACGATCCATGTCGGAGACATGCCAGTACCAGGTGCGGCCTGTCATGATCGCCCGATACAACTGGAAGGCACTGAAAACCGCCCAGCCGATAGCTGCGATCCCGACGGCGAATGGATCCTGATCAATCATGCTGCCGAACGCCTCCGCTCAGCCACCGCCAGCCACTGACGGTGGATTGGAAGCTGAGGGCTCATGGCGGCTGGCTGGAGCGGACGGCGGCATGGTCATTTGAAACTCTCTGTCTGGCGCTCAACAATAAGGTGCCGACAAGAAGTCCGGTCAGCCAAGGCACGGCAATGAAAACGCTCATCGTCCCAAGCCATGACAGATTGAAACTGTCGAAAAGTTCCAACCAAGTAAACCCGCTGAAGTGTGCGATGACGCAAAGCGTGAACAACTCCGCGCAGACCACCGAGCCGAGAAACTCAACGACTGGCCAACGCCTCCAGACTCGCAAGACCGCTGCAAGCAAAAGAATAAGGATGCCCATCATCGCGGACTGAGGGCGGAAATCACGACCGCTGACTCCCTGCCACAATGGCGGAAGGAAAGCTGCCACCACGGCGCACAAAATCATCAAAACCGTCCCTACGATGATGTGGATGATGTGTGTCTTCATGCGCGTGCGTAGTGCCGGCTAGACCCGGCTCATCCACCGCGGGCTGTTAGGCCAAATTCGGAGCGACGGCGCTGACCGCGGTTGGATGGAGCCGATGGTTGACCGGAGATAAGCAATATGTCATGCGCAAATACTTCCACTGAGGAGAATCGCAGCAAACAGAGCCCAAGCGAACGGGGTAAATCGACGCGCTAGGATGCTGAAAAGCCCGGCCGCGAGGAACAGGCCAAAGCCGATCTCAGCCAGAATCCCGTTTGCGTCGTGTCCCGAGACCCACATGAGCAGGACCACGGCGAATATCGGGAGCGACATTAGCCACGCCAACCGCAGGATGTGGATCCTGAACGCGCTGTTGGTTGGAGTATCGGTCATACTTCGAAGCCTTCAGGTCCAACGACCCCGCTCAGCCACCGCCAGCCACTGACGGTGGATTGGAAGCTGGGGGTTCATGGCGGTTGGCTGGAGTGGATGGGTTCGACCTATGGGTGAGTCGCGCCATGCGCCCTTCCGGATGAGGAAGTGAGCTGTGGTCATGACCACGCAGCACGGGATGCCTGGTCGAAAGGGGAGCATGGGGTCAAACATTGACTATTGACATTCTAGCCACGGTCCAACACGTGGCACCCACCGCCGGCCACCTGAGGCAGTGAACCACCGCCACCTCGGCGGCAGCAGCGTCCATGAGACACTTGGATGCAAATGTCAACTGTCAAGGTTTGACCCCAGTGCTTTCCATCGCTTCAAGGCGCGCGGATTCAGCTCTCAAACGTGAGTTGGCCGCTTGCTGAACAATGAGCTCGACGGTAAGGCCGACCAGGAGGACCGCGCCCACGAAGGGTATCGTCTTGTTCATGAGAAGGCATGAAATGAGGTTGCTTGCACCTAGCGAGGGAAGTGCGGATTGGGAAGTGGTGATGGCGAGGCCGGCGATCGTCTGAGCAACAGAAACAGGAACGGGGTTCGCGGCGTACGCACTCAGGCTTGTGCTCAGGGCCGCAGCGGTCGTGGCGACGCCATGCTGGCGAAGGCGCTCCCCAAGCCTTTGCAAGGCGCGATTGATCCGCATCCGAGTCGCGTCCTCGGTCAACACCAACCTGTCAGCCAAATCCTTGAGGCTGCATTGCTCGAAAAACCGCATGACGATCACGTCCCGGTCTGCCGCAGTTAGCCGAACGAGCGACTCATCAAGAAGCGGCCTAATCCCCGCCCAGTCGGTGTCCTCAGGCTGGAGGTTTCCTGGATCGCAAACCGCGGACTGCTCGCGAAGTTGCCGACGGCGTTCCGAACGAAGGAATTGCAAGGCGACGAGACGGGTATCCGCGTGCAACCAGGCACCCAGGACACAGCGCCGAGGGACGCGCTGCCATCGCTGGGCCAGCCTGGTGAACACCAGCTGCGCTACATCCTCGGCCGCCGCCGGGTCGATTACCATCCGCCGAGCCGCCGCGCTTATGGCAGGAAGATGGCGCCGAACCAGTTCCGCGAACGCGTCTTGGTCTGCCTCGGTCCCGTATCGGGTTAGCAACTCGTCGTCGCTCGCACGCATTTCGAATGGATGATGCCGCCGACCCGACGATCCGAACAAGGTGGGGAACGGAAGGAGCTGAAGACATCGGCAACGCGACTGCACTCCCGAGCATCCAGCAGGCAGCGGGTCGTTTTCCATCTGCCGGAACACATCCTTGGAAATCGGGAGTTGAGTCTGAGTCCTTCAGCCCTCAGCGGGACCAAATTATTTGGCGATTATTTGGAAACGCGCCCCAGTGCACCAGAGCGCGCCCAAAATCCATAGAAAATCACGAACCGTGCCAGAAAAAGAAGAAAGCCGCTGAAGGCCAGCGGCTTAAGTCGTTGCGGTGCAACGGAAATTGGTTGCGGGGATAGGATTTGAACCTATGACCTTCAGGTTATTAGGCCAAGGCTGCACCGCTTACTACCAGT
>CAIMTB010000263.1 GCA_903844265.1 uncultured Verrucomicrobiota bacterium | reverse complement strand
TCTCGACCCGCGCTGGGTGAAGAAGGTTCTGGCTGCGAAGCAGCACGAGCAGGCGAAGGCCTACATGGCCCACGTCGTGGACCAGGCGGTGACCATCCTCAAGAACCGGAGGGTGACGGGTCTTTTCACCACGCCCAAGCTCCTCGAGGCGCTGGCGGAGAAGGTGAACCTTTGGGACGCCGGCATCCGCGGTGTGTTCTGTGGGGGCACTTCGATGAAGCCGCAGGAGGTCCGGTTCCTCGTCGAGGAACTGCTCGAGGGGCGCATTGGTTTCTACCCGACCTACGGCAACACGCTGATGGGCCTGGCCGCCAGCGTGCCGCTCCGGCCCGAGGACCAGTTCAGCGTGACCTACTACGCGCCCCAGCCCCGCGCCGTGCTCCGTGTCGTGAAGGCCAGTGACACGAACGAGACCGTGGGCTACGGCGAATTCGGGCGCGTGGAACTCACCACGCTCACCCGGGAATTCTTCATGCCCCGTTTCCTCGAGCGCGACGAAGCCATCCGCCGCGCGCCGCGTCCGCCCTACGCATGGGATGGCGTCGGTGATGTGCGGCCGTTTGGGGCGATGGAAAAGAACATCGTCGAGGGCGTGTACTGAACTGAGCGGCGGTGAACCGCGGTGTTGCCACCGCGGTTCGCACGTTCGTCTTCCTCCAGCCGGACGTCAGGGGTCTGTGCTAGCAGCGCGGCGAAAGAGGATCTGGTCCGGGTAGCAGCCGACGAGAGGAGGCTCCATTCATTGGCGGTCAGACCAAAGTGGAGTCTCCTGACGTCGACTGCTACGGGCTCTGACGTCGACTTCCGGGCCCTCACATGTGGGCGATGATATTGTCCCCGAAGGCCGAGCACTTGATCTCGGTGGCGCCCTCCATGAGGCGGGCGAAGTCGTAGGTCACCTTCCTGCTGCCGATTGCGCCGTTGAGTCCCTTGAGGATGAGGTCCGCGGCCTCGGCCCAGCCGAGGTGCCGGAGCATCATCTCACCGCTGAGCACCACGGAGCCCGGGTTCACGACGTCCTTGCCGGCGTACTTCGGCGCGGTGCCGTGTGTGGCCTCGAAGATGGCGTGGCCGGTGATGTAGTTGATGTTGCCGCCGGGCGCGATGCCGATGCCGCCGACCTGTGCCGCCAGGGCGTCACTGAGGTAGTCGCCGTTGAGGTTGAGCGTGGCGATGACGTCGAAGTCGGTGGGACGTGTGAGCACCTGCTGGAGCGTGATGTCCGCGATGCTGTCCTTGATCACGATCCCGGCGCCGGGCTTGCCCTCGGGAATTTTGCACCACGGCCCCCCGTCGATCTCGACCGCGCCGAAGACTTCCTTGGCGACGCGATAGCCCCAGTCGCGGAAGCCGCCTTCCGTGAACTTCATGATGTTGCCCTTATGGACCAGGGTGACGCTCTTGCGGTTGTTGCGCACGGCGTACTCGATCGCGCTCTGGATGAGTCGGACGCAGCCCGAGTAGCTCACGGGCTTGATGCCGATGCCGACCTGGACGTCGGTCGGGAAATCCTTGGCTCCGACCATCTGCCAGTACGACTCGGCCTTGGCCTTGGTGCCAAAACGGATCTTGTCGAATTGCTTCGGGAAATTCTGCTGCAGGAAGTCCAGGACCTTCTGGGCTTCCGGCGTGCCGGCCGCGTACTCGATCCCCGCGTAGATGTCCTCGGTGTTCTCACGGAAGATCACCATCTCGACCCTCTCCGGGTGCTTCACCGGACTCGGGACGCCCTGGAAATACTGCACGGGCCGCAGGCAGACGTAGAGGTCGAGCTTCTGCCGGAGCGCGACGTTGAGTGAGCTGATGCCCCCGCCGACGGGCGTGGTCAGGGGACCCTTGATGCCGACGAGGAATTCCTTGAAGGCGTCAACGGTGTCGTCGGGAAGCCAGTTGTTGAAGCGCTTGAAGCTCTCCTCCCCGGCGAAAACCTCCATCCACGAGACCTTGCGCTTGCCGCCGTAAGCCTTCTCGACCGCAGCATCGAACACGCGGACTGCCGCCGCCCAGATGTCCGGCCCCGTGCCATCTCCGCGGATGAACGGGATGATCGGCAGATCTGGAACTTGGATCTTGCCATCGGCGATGGTGATTTTTTCTCCGGCGGGAACGGTGCAGGTCGTATAAGGCATGGTTGTGAAAATGGGTTCGGATCCGAACGGAACAGAGCCTGTGTTTTAACCTGTGGAACGGGGCTCGCAAGCACGGCGTGGGGACCGGGACGTCCTCAGTCTCGATCTCGACTCGGGCGGGGTCCTCTGGTTCGGCACCAACCAGAGGCCTGACCCCACCCCGGGTTCCACCTTGCCGCCCCCGGAAGCCTACGAGGGCGGCGACGGTTGGCGTTCGCCCGACGCCGGGTTGACCTGGGTGAAGGAGGACGGTTTCGACCTGGCATTCAGGGTCGAGGTCGTCCCCGAGCCAGGCGCGACCGGCCTTCTCGCGTTGGGCGCGGCGGTGAGCCTTACCCGCGGAAAGCGGTTCGGGATGCGGGCGACGGCCCTTGTCTAGCGCGTCGGCGAGTAATCGGTCGGGACGAGGAACGTGGATTTCACGCCGCCTTGTGCGGTGAGCGAACCGCCGGCCGACTTCTGGGAGTCTTCGAGCGCGGACTTCCAGCCGGGGTCCTGGCCGAATGCCTTGAACGACGCGGCGGCGGCATCGGTGGTGGCGTGGGTGATCATGTAGACGAGGCGGTTGTCGCAGCCGGGTTCGCCGGCGAGCGGGTTCCAGTAGCCCCAGTTGGTCATGCCATGCTTGTTGAAAAGAGCGAGGGTGTGGTTGCGGAAGCGGTCATTGAGTTTGCCGAGGTTCCCCGGCGAGGCGGTGTAGTCGCGGAACTCGAAGACGCGGCGCGCGGCACCGGGCCCGACCTGGATGGCGGGTGAATAATCGGTGGCGCCGAGGAAGAAATTCTCGACCTTCTGGACCAGCGCACCGTTGGCCTCGGACGCCTTCTGCGCGGCCTGCCAGTCAGGGTCCGCCATGAACGTCTTCCAGGCCGCCTCGCGGGCCGCCTTGTTCTCGTACGAGAGCATGAAGAAGAGGCGCGTGTCCTCGTTGTTCTGGAGCGGCGTCCAGTAGCCGACGCTCGTGATGCCGTGCTTCTGCAGGAGCGGGAGGGTGTGGTTGCGGAAGCGCTGGTGAAGGTCGTCCAGCTTGCCGGGGGCGGTATGGTAGATGCGCAGCTCGTAGCAGCGCGTGTCGGCGGCGTTCGCGGCCGGTGTTGCAGCAATGCTCCCCAGCAGCGCCATGGCGATGAGTGCCGAGGATAACAGGCGGGTGATCATGCCTCCATGCCAATGGCCCGGGGTCCGAGCGTCAACCTGAATCGGGGGGTCATGGAGTGCGGCGACTCGTCGCGGCCATGGATCCCATGTGCCAGAACCGCGTGTCGGGACAGGGCCCCCCCCACACCAGGCTCGCCCAGTCGACTTGGGCATCCCATCATCGACCCCGTGGATTCCCCGAACATCGACACCATCGGGCTCGTTGCGGGCAGTCGTTCGCTGCCCATCATCTTCGCCCGCGAGGCGCGCGCCAAGGGCGTCCGCCACATCATCGCCGTGGCCGCCGAGGGGGAGACGGATCGGGAGATCGAAAAGGTTGCGGACGAGGTGGTCTGGGTCCGCGTCGGACAGGTCGGGAAAATGATCCGCGCCTTCACCGACCGCGGCGTGAAGCAGTGCGTCATGCTCGGCCTGATCGCGCCCCGAAACCTCTTCGACGTCCGCCCCGACCTCCGGGGCGTGGCGCTGCTCATGCGGCTCAAGGAAAAGAACGCCCACACCATCTTTGGCGGCGTCGCCGAGGAACTCGCGAAGGACGGCGTCGAACTCATCTCCGCCGCGCCGTGGCTGGGATCCATCATGCCGGGACCGGATTACCAGTGTGGTCCGAAGCTCTCGGCCTCCCAGCGCGACGATGTGCTGCTGGGCTTCCGGATCGCGAAGGAAGTCTCGCGCCTCGAGATCGGGCAATGCGTGGTCGTGAAGCGCGGCACCGTGCTGGCGGTCGAGGGATTCGAGGGAACCGACAAATGCCTGACCCGCGGTGGTGAACTCGCCGGACGCGACGGGGGCGCGGTCGCGGTGAAGGTCGCCAAGAAGAACCACGACATCCGTTTCGACATTCCCTGCATCGGCCCCACCACGCTCGAGGTCTGCGCGGCCCATGGCATCGGCACGCTCGCCGTCGAGGCCGGCATGACCCTCCTGCTCGACAAGGACGATCTCGAGCGGATCTCCGTCCAGTTGAGAGTCACCGTGGTCACCACCGATGGGGTGCAGGCAGGGCCTGGATGAACGGGCGGACAGAATCGGATTCGCTCCGGGCGGGGCATCATGTTTTCGTCAAGGGCATGCACGAGTCCGCAGGCCCCGACCCGCTCGAACCCTTGCGCGACGATCTCTTCGAGATTCGCACCTGCGCTCCCGGGCCGGCCGGCACCCTCCCGCTCACCGCCGAGATGCTTCGGGACCGGCCGAGCGGCGACCTCTTCGGGATGACCCAGAACGCGGGGATGGGCTGGGATCCGCGTGAGCTGGGGCGCCGGCAATTCCTCGTGCTGAGCACCGCCGGCGGGATGCGGGCCGAGGACGGGCGCCCCATTGCGCTGGGTTTCCACACCGGGCACTGGGAGATCGGGCTGCAGGTGAAAGCCGTTGCGGAGGAATTGCGGCGGTTGGGCGCGCTTCCGTTCGCGGCGACGGTGTCCGATCCGTGCGATGGCCGGACGCAGGGGACGGTGGGGATGTTCGACAGTCTGCCCTATCGCAACGATGCGGCGCAGGTGTTCCGGCGTCTGATCCGTTCGCTGCCGACTCGATCGGGTGTGGTTGGTGTGGCGACCTGCGACAAGGGGCTTCCGGCGATGATGATGGCGCTGGCCGCGATGCGGGAGTTGCCGTGCGTGCTCGTGCCTGGGGGCGTGACGCTCCCGCCGGAGTCGGGCGAGGATGCGGGCACGATCCAGACCATCGGCGCGCGGTATTCGCACGGGCTCATCAGCCTGGAGGAGGCCTCGGACCTGGGATGCAGGGCCTGCGCAAGTCCGGGCGGTGGGTGTCAGTTCCTTGGGACCGCGGCGACCGCGCAGGTTGTGGGTGAGGCCCTCGGTTTGTCGCCTGTGCATGGGGCGTTGGCGCCATCGGGAGAGCCGGTCTGGAACGAGCTCGCCCTTCGTGCGGCGCGGGCCGTGGTGTCGATGGAAAACCGCGGAATCCGCGGGAGCGACATCCTTGTCGACGCGAGCCTCCGCAACGCGATGACGGTGCATGCGGCGTTCGGGGGTTCGACGAATCTGCTGCTGCATCTGCCGGCCATTGCCCATGCGGCCGGGCTTCGGCGGCCGACGGTCGACGATTGGATTGCGGTGAACCGAAAGACTCCGCGACTGGTCAGCGTCATGCCGAACGGGCCGGTCCATCACCCGACAGTGCGGGTGTTTCTGGCGGGAGGCGTGCCCGAAGTTCTGCTCCACATGCGCCGCCTCGGCCTCATCGAGACCGGTGTCCTGACCGTGGACGGCATGACGTTGGGCCGGGTTCTTGACGCCTGGGAAGCGAGCGAACGCCGGCGGAGGTTCCGGGAGATCCTGAAGGCACGGGACGGCGTGGACCCCGATGACGTGATCCTCGAACCGGAGCGGGCGGCGCAGCTTGGACTTGCCAGCACCGTGATGTTCCCGCGGGGGAACCTTGCCCCTGAGGGGTCCGTGGTGAAATCGACCTCGATCGACGCCGGGGTGGTGGACCCCGACGGGGTGTACCGCAAAACAGGTCCGGCGCGGGTGTTCACGTCGGAAGCCTCGGCCATCCGGGCGATCAAGGCGGGGGGTGTCGTCGCGGGGGATGTGCTTGTCCTTGCGGGATGTGGGCCGTTGGGCACGGGCATGGAGGAGACCTACCAGCTGACCAGTGCGCTGAAGCATCTGCCGTTCGGCAAGCATGTGGCCCTGCTCACCGACGCACGGTTCTCGGGCGTCAGCACGGGCGCCTGCCTTGGGCATGTCGGGCCCGAGGCGCTTGCCGGTGGTCCCATCGGGAAATTGAGGGACGGCGATGAGATCCGGATCGTGCTGGATCGCCGCTTGCTGGAGGGATCGGTCGATTTCATCGGGGAAGGGGGGCGCTACGTGGGACCTGAAGAAGGTGCGCGGGTTCTCGCGCAACGACCAATGCGCCCGGACCTCGCGCCACATCCGATGTTGCCTGATGACACGCGGTTATGGGCGGCGCTGCAGGCGGCGAGCGGTGGGGCGTGGGGTGGATGCGTCTTTGATGTCGAGTCCATCCTGGCGCGGTTGCGCGCCGGGGCTTGAGGAGGGCCCGGGCCCGGGCTGTGTGGGTGGCGGGGAAGTCGCCTTCCGGCAACCCGGGGATCCACAGGAATTGCAGTTGTTCCCATCAAGTTGCTTTCCAAGACGGCTACGACTGCGGCACACTGACCGTCCTGTTCCGACCCGATGGCCCAACGCGCGTGCAAGTCGAAGACGATCCAGCCACCTCACCCGGTGGGGGGCTGGCGTGCTGACGGTGAGCCCGGAGTGGGATGCGAAGAGGGTGTTCGACGCACAATGGATTATTTTGTGGTCAAAGACGGAGCAAGCCCGTATGAACCCCGCACCAAGCCCAGTCTGAGCAGGAAATCTGAGTTTGACCCTGTGAATAGGTTACCATTAACCAGCCGTCGCTCGCTCCTCTCAGGTGTCGGCGCGCGCCCATTCATCCCTGCGCTCGCCTTCGAGGTGCGCCCTTGGCAAAATGCTTAAGGCCAAACCATTTCTGACAATCGACTTCGGCGCCGGGACGCTGAAAGTCGCTGAGTTTGAGATCAACGACTCCGGGTCCCTGGTGCTGCGGCAGTTCGGTGCCAAGCCGCTGGGTCTGGAGGGGTCCCAGGAGAGCGCGCGAGAGCGTGTGGTCACCAAGGCGATCCAGGATCTTTTCTCGGAGCGCGGCTTCGTGGCCCGCAACGCCAATGTCTGCGCGCCCGGTTACCACGTCTTCTCGAAATTCGTCAAGCTGCCCCCGGTCGACTCGGCCAAGGTCAGCCAGATCATCCAGTATGAGGCTCAGCAGAATGTGCCGTTCCCTCTCGCCGAGGTGGTCTGGGATTACCAGATCCTCGGAACCGCCCCCGGCGGCGAGATGGAGGTATTCCTGGTCGCGATCAAGACCGATGTCGTCGAGGGCCTCTTCCGGGTAGCGGAGGGCAAGGGCATCCGTCTCCAGGCCGTCGATGTCTCGCCTGCGGCGTTGGCCAACGCCTTCCGGTACAACTACAGCGACCAGGAGGGTTGCACGATGCTGCTCGATATCGGCGCCAAGACCAGCAGCGTTCTGTTCTTCGAAAAGGGCAAGATCTACGCCCGTGGCATCAGCATCGGCGCCAACTCGATCACGCAGGATTTCGCGACGGAGACCAAGGTCCGGTTCAACGAGGCCGAACAGTTCAAGCTGGAGCACGGTTTCGTCAGTCTGGGCGGCGCCTATGAGGAGCCGGAGGATCCGAAGCAGGCCGCGGTGGCCAAGGTCGCGCGGCAGGTGATGACCCGGTTGCACATTCAGGTCAACCAGACCATCCAGTTCTATCGCGGTCAGCAGGGCGGCGGCGCCCCTCAGCGGTTGGTGTTGTCGGGCGGCGCGTCGATCATGCCGTACACCGCGCAGTTCTTTGGTGAGAAACTCGGCATCCCAGTCGAGTACTTCAACCCGCTGCGCAACGTCCAGTTGGGCGCAGGCGTCAATGTTGACGAACTCACCTCCGTCGCCCATTCCATGGGGGAACTGGTCGGCACTGCCCTCCGCAACCTGGCCCAGTGCCCGATCGAGTTGAACCTGCTCCCCAAGAGCTCGCTCAAGAAGCAGCAGTTCGAGCAGAAAAAGCCTTACTTCCTGGTCTCCCTATTCAGCCTCGTCGTGGTGGTGGCCGGTCTCGGGTTCTTCTCCCAGCAGGTGGCTGACGACAAGGACAACGCCCTGAAGCAGATCGCCGACAAGGTCGAACCGCTCAGCGGGAAAGAACAGCAGCTCAAGGCCGCCGAAGGCAACCTCAAGAAGATCGAGGGGGATGCCGCTGCCTACAAAGGCTGGATCGGTGGAAAACATCGATGGGTCGAGATGCTTGCCGAACTTCGTCGGGCGTTGATCGCCGCCGAGGAAAAGGCCAAGCCCGCACCCGATGTTGACGTCGGGGTCTGGATCGAGTCGTTCAAGATGGGCAACGTGGTGATCGAAGCCGGAGATAGTTCCTCCGACGAGACGCCCGCCCAGGAGGAAGAGAAGCCGCAGCAGTACAAGATGTCGCCGGAGCTCATGAAGCGTTACGGGTTGATCCCGCGCGGAGCCGAGGCCGCCGAAGGTGCCGATGCTGGCGGTGGCGATGCAGGCAGTGGCGATACCAGTGCCACGTCCTCCAAGAAGAAGAAGGGTGGGAACACCAACGAGGTCGCGGAGATCAGTCTTGTGCTCCGCGCGGTCAACCTGGCCGCGCTGTCGCAGGTCAACAACCTGCAGATCACCGCCGCAGTCGAACAGGAGCTGAAGGCAAGCCCTCTATTCGATCCGGAAACTACCAAGCTCGGTAAACAACCCACCCCGGAAGAGGGAGCCCCCACGTTCACCTTTGAACTGACCCTCGGCCTCAAGACTCCGATCAAGCTCTAGTTCTTATGGCCTGGATCAAAAAGAACCTGACGCTCGTCCTGGGAGGGCTCGTCGGACTCATCCTCCTCGGTGCCAGCGGTACCTTTCTCTACTCTCAGTACGGACGGGAGACCGTGGTCAATACCCAGCTCGAGGAGAAGCGGGCCGAATGGAACCGCCTCGTCGGCAGCAACCCGTTTCCCGAGGATAAGAACATCAAGGCCGTCAAGGACGATGCCGTCCGCCTGGAAAAGCTTGCCTCCGTGCTGAAGGACCGCATCAAGCCGGTCAAGGTCGCAGCGGTAACCGATACGTTCGGCCTGAAGGTCCTGATCGAAAATACCATCACGGAACTCCGCAAGGACGCGGAGCAGTCGGGCGTGGGGCTCCCCCACAATTACGCGTTCACTTTCCAGCGCCTGCGCGAGATGGCGCAGTTCGAGTCCAACAGCATTCCCAAGCTCGCCGAGCAGGTGGGGGAGGTCACCACCCTTTGCAAGGTGCTGTTCAGCTCCAGAATTCACACCCTCGACACCTTCAAGCGATCTCCGGTGCTCAAGGAGGAATCCAGCGGAGGAGGCGATTTCCTCAGCAAGAAGCCCGTTTCCGATAGTCTCGTCACGCGGGCTCCGTATGAAGTGAGCTTCCGCGCGTTCAGCGGGGAACTCGCGCAGGTCTTCAAGGGATTGGCCGCTCTCGACCACTGCGTGGTCATCAAGACCCTGAACATCGTCCCGACCTCGCTGCCGCACGCCAATGAACCCACTCCCGGGATCATGCCCAGCCAGTACATGCCGAATTCATCGATGATGCCCGGCGCAGCACGACCTGGTGGAATGGATCCGGCCTTGGCCGCTCGATACGGCCTTGCCGCGGGTGGTGGCGGTGGCCGACCTGGTGAAGGGGGGGGTGCGGGCCCTGGTGGAATGGATGCCGCGTTGGCGTCCCGCTACGGCATGGGCGGTGCCGGTATGCGCCGGTACGGCGGGGGCGGTCCCGGAGGAGGGGCTCCCGGAGGGGCACCTGCCACTGCGTTCATGACGCAGCCTGCCGCTGGAGCCTCTGGCGTGGCCACGGCCCAGTCGACTCCGGCCGGGCCCTCGGTGGTGATCGAGGAAAAGCCGCTCCGCGTCTACTTCCAGTTGGATTTCGTGAAGCCCAAGACGGCCGGCGATGTGGCTCCCAAGAAGGTCGCAAAGGCACCTTCAGCTGACGCCCCTGCAGCCGATGCTGGTGCCGCCGCCCCTGCGGCAGACGCCCCCGCCAACTCCGAGCAGAATTAGCCCCATGGAAGCGCTGAAGAAATTCGGAGCCAAGTTCTCCGCACACTACGAGAAGATCATCCTCAGCGTGATCCTTCTCGCGCTCCTGGGAGCAGCAGCTTTCCTGCCCTTCCGCGTCTCCCAGAATCGCGACATGATCCGCCAGGCGTTGGAGCTCGAGACCCGCGCCAAGAAAAAGGATCGTGAACCGCTGGATCTTGCGCCGTACGAGGACGTCATCAGGCGGGAGACTACCGCGCCCAGGCTCGTCTTGTCAGGCGAACACAATCTCCTGAACCCGGTGGTGTGGAAGCGCGCTCCGAACGGCAAGCTGATCAAGGTGGTCAGGGGCGACGAGGACGGCCCGGGAGGCTTGTTCGTCTCTGCCATCCGCCCTCTTCACGTCACGGTCGACTACGATGGGGTGACGACGAACGGCGAGAGTCTCCGCTACAAGTTCACCATCCTGGACGAGTCGAAGCCTGGTCATAGCCGCAGCAGCAAGACCTACTCGACCAACTCACCCGCGAAGAATGACTTCATCATTCTGACGCGGGTCAATGGCTCGTCGGACAATCCAACCTCCATTGAGTTTCGTTTCCAGGATTCTACTGAGACCGCAACGGTCACCAAAGATCAGGTGTTTACCCGAATCGCGGGATACGAGGCCGATCTCGTCCACGAAAAGCTGGGCACCAACCTGAAAAACCTGCGCGCCAAGCAGTCCCAGTCGGTGCGGCTGGGGACCCAGAACTACAATATCGTTGCCATCACCAAGGACGAAGTTACTGTCCAGTCCATCGCCTCCAAGAAACGCTGGACTGTCCGCCGAAAGGGCGCTTCGTGAGCCTGAGAGGTATGCTTTTATGTTTCCGTCGTGTAACGAACACTGCTCCATGACCCGACAAGCCGTAGTCACTCTTGTGGCCCTCCTGCTCGCCCTGGGGACGAGCCTGCCCCTCGCCGCCCAGACCGCCACCACCCCTCCAGGGGCAACTGAGGAAGCTGGTCGTCGCGAGGAAGCATACCAACTGGTCAGTGGAAAACTGGCCCAGGCCGATCGGGATGCCGCGTCAGGTCGTCTTGCCGACGCATCAAAGCGCTACGAGGAAGCCTATGCTCTCGCAAACCGCGTGGGTGCCAAGGCCGACCCCGAGCGAGCCCGCGCCGTCGCAGGTGTCTCAAGCACCCGCCTTCAGCTGGCCCGCAACGCACAGAAGCGTGGCTGGCTCAATGAGGCCTCGGCTCATGCGGAGCGCGCGCTCAAGGTTGATCCGCTCAACCAGGAAGCCGCCAAGCTCAAGCAGGAGATCGACCGCACCATCGCCCAGCGCCGCGGCATGACGCCAAGCCCCGACGCCGTCGGGCAGATGCCCGAGATCCAGGAAAAGAAGGTCCAGATCGGCACGCTGGTCCAGGATGCCCGTATTTTCTTCGAAGCCGGCGAATTGGAGAAATCCGAAGCCAAGCTCAACGAAGCCCTCAAGGCCGATCCCAGTCACGAAGGTGCGAACTACCTTATGAAGCTGGTGCTCGACGAGCGGGCCCGAGTGGAGTCCAAACGCCGCGGCATCCTAAATAAGTACGGCCTCCTCAAGATCGACGAGGTCTGGAACAAGCCCCTGACGAAGGATCATCTCCCCTCTGCGAATCCTTTTGCGACCACCAATCTGGTCCATACGAGCAAGGGACGTCAGTCCATCAAGTCCAAGCTCGAACGAATCCGCCTCGACGATGTCAAGTTTGAGGAGCTCCCGCTGAGCGAAGTGGTCCGGTTCCTGAAGGAAGAGGCCAAGGCGCGGGATCCAGACAAGCAGGGGATCAATTTCTTCATCAACCCGTACCTCGACAACGTCCCGACAGCGGGCGCTGTAACGATCGACCCGAACACGGGTGCTGCGGTCCAGTCCGGCAGCGGGGAACAGGTGAATCTCAATGATGTCACCATCCGCATCGAGCCCTCGCTGAATGGCGTGCGCATGTCGGATGTCCTCGACGCAATCACAAAGTCGGCGTCCAGCCCAATCAAGGTGACGATTGAAGAGTACGCGGTGGTCTTCATGCACAAGGCGCCGGAACGCGCACAGCTGGTGACCCGGACTTTCCGCGTCAACCCCAATACCTTTGAGTCGGGCCTCCAGAGCGTCGCCGGCGTCACGTTTGGTGATTTCCAAACCGGATCTTCGGGCGGTGGCGGTGGTGGCGGCGGCGGCGGCGGCGGCGGTGGTGGCTCGAGCGGTGGCGGCGGCGGCGGTGGCTCGATCGGTGCCATCATTCCCCGGGTTCTCGTCACGGGTAACATCATCAGTGGCGGCGGTCAGGGCGGTGGCGGCGGCGGTGGCGGTGGCGGTGGTGGTCTTGGCGGCGGCGGTGGCGGTGGTAGCAATGGGCTCGTCGGTGTGACAGTGCCGAGTTCTGCCCAGAATGCCCAGGAAACGGTTCGCACGTTCTTCCAGGCCGCCGGCATCAGCCTCCTCCCTCCCAATACGGTCTTCTTCAATGACCGCACAGGCCTCCTGATGGTCCGCGCCACAATTGAGGAGATCGAAATCGTTGAGCAGGCGATCGAAGTCCTGAACGCGGCACCTCCGATGATTCAGATCGAGGCGAAGTTTGCAGAAGTGGGCCAGGACGATCTCAAGGCGCTTGGTTTCGATTGGATCGTCGGTTCAACGGCCTTGGGCAGCTCCATCGTCGGTCAGCCCGGAACCGCCCCGTCCTTTAGCAAGGGCGGCGACGCTGAGACCCTGTTTCCTGGGCCGGCCTCGGCCACAGGCGGCGCCATCGGCGGCAACGGCTCCGACGGTAGCCTGACCAGCGGCTTGCGACAATCGATCGGAAGTCAGGGTGGAGCGATTCCGGCCCTCGGAACGATCACCGGCCTCATGACGGATCCGCAGTTCCGCGTGGTGATCCGGGCGCTGGAACAGCGTGGAGCTCTTGAACTGATGGCAGCCCCGCGTGTCACGACACTCAGCGGTCGTCAGGCCCAGGTTCAGATCAACGACCTTCGAACCATCGTCACCAGCGTCAACCTCAACCAGACCGCAGGCGGTGGCGCCGGCCAGGCCGGGGCTGGCGGTGTCGGAACCGGCGCATCTGGCGCGGCAATCGGCAGCAGCCTGAATTACAACACGCAGATCACCCAGTTCGGCCCGGTGCTGGACGTCGTGCCGTACGTTTCTGCTGACGGTTATACGATCGAGCTGACCCTGATCCCGACCTTCAGCGAGTTCTTGGGCTACGATGATCCCGGCCTGTTTGTGCCCCAGATTCAGGGTGCAGCGGGTAATTCAGTCGCCCTGCCTCTCACAGCACAGCTTCCGCTGCCCCGCCTCCGCGTCCGGCAGGTCGTCACCACGGCAGTCGTCTGGGATGGCCAGACGGTCGTCCTCGGCGGTTTGATATCCGAGGACATCCGCAAGCAGCGCGACAAGGTTCCGTTCCTTGGCGACATTCCTTGGATCGGCCGCCTCTTCAGGACCGAGTCCACGCAGGCCTCCAAGCGCAACTTGGTGATCTTCATCACGCCGACCATCATCGATCCGGCGGGGAACCCCGTGCACACGCCGGACAACCTGCCCTTCGACCCAACGGTCTTCCCGGACCAGGCGAAGAAGGCCCAGTAAGGCCGGTCGTCCGCCCCGATTGCCGGGATGGACCCCATGTGCAATCTTAAAATCGCTATCGATCCTTCATGAATGTTCGTTCCCTACCCGCAGCGGGGACCCTTGCTGCCGCCGCCTTGTTCGGTGCGACGGCAATGCAGGGCCTGGCCGGGGGTCTGCAGCCGCAAGGTGGCGAGATCCAGCTGACCCGGGGCATGCCCGGGGATCAGGTGAATCCAGCCCTCGTGTTGAGTTCGACGGGTGGTTGGATTGTCTGGCAGGATGCCGCGATCGATGGCGACGGGCTTGGGATCGCTGGCAGTCGCCTGCTCCCCGATGGCTCCGCGGTGTCCGGGTCCACGTTCAGGGTGAATGCAACAGTCGCGGGAGATCAGGAAGATCCGGCGATTGCTGGGCTGGCCAACGGTGGCGCGCTGGTTGTCTGGCAAAGCGGGACGCAAGGATTTCAGCGGATCGTTGGCCGAGTCTTGTCTCCCGAGGGTCAGACGCTGCCGGCCGGCGATCTGGTGATCAGCGCAGGCAACGGCGAGCATCAGGTGGATCCGGCCGTCGCCGTCCTGGACGACGGGAGTGTTGTCGTGGTGTGGTCGAGCTACCGGCAGGACGGCAGCTTTTCCTACGATGTTTTCGCGCGTCGGATCCTGCCTTCGGGTCAGCCAGCCGGGGATGAGTTCCGGGTGAACTCAACGATGGGGATGAACCGTCGGACGCCTGCGGTGACGGCCCTTCCAGGGGCTGGATTCCTGCTCGCCTGGGTTGGGGAGCGTCATGCGGGCATGCGCAACATGTTGGGCGATGGTTCGCGGGTCTCCGGTGCCGGAGCGGCTTTCTACGAGGTCGCTCTGTACTGCCGGGCTTACAGCTCGGACGGATCACCGGTGGGTCCCGAGCAGAAGTTTTCAGGGTTGGACGCCATCGCGTCGAATCCTGCGCTGGCCACCTTGGCTGACGGTCGCGTGATTGCGGCCTGGACCCGCAGGGGCACCTCGGGTTCGAGCGGCGGTCTGGATGTAGCGTCGAGGGTGCTGAATGCGTTCGGGGCTCCTGAGGGCGAAGAGCAGACAGCGAATGTGACCCTCTTTGGTGATCAGTTTCGCCCCAAGTTGTCTGTCAGTGCTCATGGCGTGCTCGCGATCTGGAGCAGCATGGGGCAGGATGGATCCTGGGAAGGAGTCTACGGTCGGTGGATCGACGAATCCGGCGTTCCCATAGGGGATGAGATCCCGATCAACGGGCAGACAGGCGGGGGACAGATTCTCCCGGCAGTCGTTTCGGACGCGGGCGCAAATCTGGTCATAGCCTGGTCCAGCAACCTTCCCAGAACCGGTTATGAAATTTTCGCGCAACGGTTTGCTCCGTTGCTCCTGAAGGCCTCGCCCTCTGGCGTCGGGCAATTGCGCCTGTCTTGGCCCACCGTTCCAGGCGGTGTCTACCAGCTTCAATCTTCTCCGGACGGGCGCTTCTGGAGCCCTGCCAATGGATCGAGGACAGCTTCGGGCCCGACGGATTCCGTTGAGTTGTCCGTTGCGGGTCAGATGGTCCTGTACCGTGTTGTTCGAGCCCGATGAGAGCAGTTATGAGTAGAGCCTTGCTGATTCTCCTTCTGCTGGCCGGGTTGGGCGTTGCGACGCCGAGGTCCCGTGCGTTCACCCTGATTGGGGAGGTCCCCGCATGGTATACGGACAACACGGGGCGGATCCCCGTGCCGGATATCTACGGCCCGGTCAACCTTGGCGAAGAGTACCGTTGGGCGGTTCCCAACATCATCTACGCCTTTGATGAGTCTTTCCTCAACTATTTCGGCCAGCGGGGCGTCGAAGAGGTCGAGAAGGCCATCAAGATCATCAACGACGTCCCCAAGATGTCCGCGGTCAAGCTCAGTGATTACCCGATGCATTCGCAACGGGTCAATTACCGCGCCCGCGACCTGGGACTGTATGACCTCAAGTCGAATACGCTCAAGGTCCTGATGGAGCAGCTGGGTCTGGGGACCCCCTCGAGGTTCACGTTCACGCTTCGGGTCAGGGATACCTCCATTCCGAACAATACGAACTACCTCGTGATCCAGAGGAATTTTGACCCGGAGACGTGGAACCCCACGCCGTACGTCAACGGACAGCTCTGGACCTACAACCGGATCTTCGACAACCAGGACTCACCGACGGTCAAGTCCTCCACGATCGTCAGCCCTGTCGATCCATTGATTCTTGCGGAGCCGGTTGCATCCGCTGTTCCCGGATTCGCGTTCTCGGTCTTTGGGCTTGGGAGTTACATCACCGGCCTGACCCGTGATGACGTGGGCGGGCTTCGTTACATCTACCGGCCGGATAACATGAACGTCGAGGTCCTTCCTACGGATGCCACAGGCGTAGCGGGATCCAGCAGCGGCGGTGGCAGCTCTGGGTCTGGCGGTGGTGGAATCGATGAGTGGATCCCGCTTCCTCCTTCGTCCGGCCTGACCAACGGTGCGGCGGGCGGAGCCGGCACAGGGACCGGGGTTGTCATCACGACCAACGGCGTGTTCTACACGCAGGCCATTCGCGGGGGTGTTGACAAGATCACCTTTGTCCGCGGCCCCATGGTCTACCTCCCGGGTGCCTATTCCTTCACCAACCGCTTCACCGAGTCGATTGTCGCGGTCACGACCAACGGCGCCCAACGCACCGTGAGCCAGCGCGTCACCCGTTTGCTGACCACGCCCGACATCATCTTCACAGCAGCCGACCTGACGTCACCGACGGGGGTCGTCACTCCGTATTCACGCACGGACGTGGCCACCAGCAACGATGCGATCAATGGCCAGGCTACACTGGATGGACCCGGGCAGTTCGGTGGCGGCCTGCAGATCACCTTCAACAAGGTTGGCGCGACGCTTCAGAACTTCGCGCCGAGTTTTCTCGGTCAGGCGAGCGCATTTGGTGACGTGCTGTGGGGTGCATTCGACGGGTCCACCAATGATCCGGTGGTATTTCCCGACGGCTCGTCCATCCGGGACTTGGAAAAGAAAGTCTTTGGCGGGCGCTAAGGCGTGAGACAAAGGAGATTTGATAACGTGCTAAGGCCTAATATGAAGCTTTCTTGGGCGGCAAATGTCGCCCTGTTGTTCGGCTGCTTCGTCGCCGGTGCGCAGCCCATTCCGGTCTACGAGAACCGCGCCTCGGTCACCGACCCGCAGATCGACGCCACCGCGTTTGTCAACCGGGGGCAGTTCAACATAACGGCCACGGACCAGCCGTACGACACGCAGAATACCCTCTATTACACCAATTTCGCGGGTGCCGCGATCACCGGTAGTGGAGGCTTTCTATTTGATTTCGTTGGGACCAACGGGCTCAGGAGTCCGTCGTCGAGCTGGCTGAACAACGGCAGCATCACGTTTGCCACCGCAGGGTCCGGCGGCTTTTCCGGGGGGGGCAGCAGCGGGACGACTGCGGGCAGTTTTTTCTCAACCTCACCAACTTCGTGGGTTCTCGTTGATGCGACCAACATCCTGAACCGGGGCGGCGTGACGGTGGACGTGAATGGGCTGATACGGCTTCGCGGGTCGGCTGTGAACCTGAGCCGCAGCGGGCTCCGGGCTGGTGTTGATCCGTTGGCACCGATCACTCCGGGGACATCGCAGGGCCTCATCTATTCGAATGAGATCGGCATTACGGAGAATTACTGGGGTGTGGGTCAGAACAACGCTTTGGATCCCGCTGCCGTGGGACCGTACGACCTGGCTGCTTTGACAGGCAAGCCTGTGCAGTCCTCGATTTTCGAGGCATTGGATGCCTCGAGCCTTACGAATTTCGTCAACCTGCCACCCCTCCAGAGGCCCGCAACCAACGTCTTTGCGGTCACCAACGCCGTCTCAGCCACCAACTGGGTCATTCAGGCGGTGTTTATCAACACCAACAGTCCTGATCCCCAGTTCAAGATCGACGTGAAATTCGGTTCGGCCAGGGACGTGACGGTTCCGGGTTCGAAGATGCCGATCGTGCAGTTTTCCTTCGAGGATATCGACACCATCACGGCCGAGCCATACACCAACTTTCTATATGTCCTTGATACCTTGGGGGGCATCACGAATTCGTTCCTGCAGACGAATCGGTCGACGCGTGTGGACCAGAAGCCTTCCAATTTCACGCTGACTCGTGTCACACCCAAGGAATGGGCCAAGGCGGTGACGAACAACGTCACGTACAAGCCCGATCTTCTTTACAATTCGACGTATGCCTCGCAGACGGTGACCAATTGGTATTCTGGATATAGCGCGAACATCGGCCAGGGTGTCGTCTCTACTGGATTCGGCAGGTTCGGGAGCACGAAGATTGCGGCGTTCAGCCATCCGACCAACAAGGCGGGGCGCATTGAGGTCGAGGCCGACAGGCTGGATGTTTCGCTCACCCGCTTTCGTTCGGAGGGTCTTCTGAGTCTCAAGGCCAAGGAGCTCGTCGGCACGCCGTACAAGCTGGACGCCGCGGTGGTGAGTCTCGATGTGGGATCCACGAACGGGTCCCTGACCGTTTCGAACCTGATTCAACCGATCGTCCGGCGCTTCAATGGCGTCATCAATCTCTACAGCGCCGTCTGGACAAACCAGACGTTTGTCGCGGTTCCTGACCCTGCCACCCCCGGCAGCATGATCACGAACACGATCGATATTCGCTGTCATGCCCTCATCGTCGATCATCAGTTCATCACCCGGGTTCCGGTGCAGACCTACCGCTTTGCTGCGACGACACCTGGGTTGGTGCTGCTGGACGCGATTTCTGCGGTGGAGACATTTACGGTGGATTCCCCGGACATCGTCTTGAGGGCGCCGGTCAACACGCTCTCCAATCCGATAACGGCGGAGACGTTTCCATCCGTGACGAACCTAGTCGTTCGTTCGAGCCTGATGTCCCAGTACGATGTGCATCTGGGTTCTCCCATTCGTCCCATCACGAATTTCGTGAGCTCGGGATTTGTGTCGGGGTCCACCGTGGACATGGACGTCTCGTCGTTTTCGAACTTCGGTCAGGTTCAGACAACGGTGGGCGATCTGACCCTCAACGCGCTTACGAACGTCCTCCATGGCGGCCAGCTTATTTCCCGGGCGAGCCTGTTCATCAACGCGGATGAGTTCACGTTCACCAATTCGACATTGCAGGCGGGGTACGAGGCGAAGAACCCCAACACCGGCAACACGAATTATTCCGCCGGTCAGCTTCGGTTGAACGTGGTCACAAAACTTTCAGACCTTGGATCGACTGCCAGCAACAGCATCACCGTGTACGACGGCTTCCATCTGCTGCGCAAGCCTGTGAGCGGGGATCTCCTGGGATCGACAATTACTTCGAAGGTTTCCCGCTTTGCGGAGGCGGTTCACACATGGGCCGGAGCTGATCTGGGTGCGGTTCCGGCTGGTTATTCGAACAATGCTGCGCTGGGTACGTTGCTCCTTGACGGTCGTGAGCTGAGCCTCTTCACGTTTGCTTCCGCGACGGGCTCTCCGGCGGCGCTTTACGTCAACCATCTGGTGTTGGCCAATTTCGCCTCCAACGTGACCTCCTCGCTCAACATCGCCCCGGATTTCACACTGTACTTCGCAGACTCGAACATTCCGGCCGACCAATTGGACGGTCTGTTCGGTGGGCGGGTGAAGTGGGTGAAGTCTTACGTGGGAGCAGGCAGTGCGGCTGCTGTGACCCTTTCCACCGGTCGGGTGGTCTTGATGAACCGGGCATTGGTTGCTTCAACAGTGGAGGATTCTGACAACGACGGCATGCCGAATGCCCTGGACCCCTATCCGTTCGAGCCTGCGTCGCTTCGCATCGGGGTTCGCGTGGTGGACTCGCCTCTGCATGGTGCCGAGATCTCCTGGGCGGGGACGCCCGGCAGTCGGTATCGCGTCGAGGTCGCCAGCAGTCTCGAGAGTCAGGACTGGCAGCTTTTGTCGAACGTGGAGAATTCAGCGGAGAGTCCTGGCAGCGTCAGCGTCCTCGATGCATCGGAGACTTCCGAGCAGCCGAGGTTCTACCGCGTTGTCCAGGACCGTTGACCAGCGGTTGACGGCCGTCCAATTCTTCGGTGATCTCATCCCCCGGTGGCGAAAGCCCCGGGGGATTTTCGTGACACGCTGAGCTTATGAAACTGCTTTTTGTCCACGCTCATTTCGACGACTTCGAGTTTACGGCGGCCGGGACATTCGAGCATCTCCGTCGTAGTTCGCCCGAGACGCGGCGGAGGGTCTTGGTGTGTACCGATGGTGCAGCGGGGCACCACACGCTGACCCGCCAAGAGACCACCAGCCGGCGTCTCGCGGAGCAGGAGGCTGCAGCCCGGCTTGGAGGTTTCGAGTTCCAATGGCTGCGAGATCGTTCGGGCGCCCCGTTTCGTGAGGCCCGACTGCAATCGGCTCCGGATCTGCTGCCGTGTTTGTGGCGGGCGATCCGGGAGTTCGAGCCCGATTACCTGTTTTGTCCTCCTATTCCTGAAGATCCGCTCGCGGGGGTGCATCTCGATCATCTGGACGTGGCGCAGGCTGTGCGCGCCGTCGCCTACATGATCAACGTGCCTCACGCTTTTTCGCCGGAATTTCCGTCGGAGGATGTCTCGCCGGCGAAATCCGTCCGCACGCCTGTGATCCTCAATACCTACGATGGCTACATGGCGGGTGGTCACGGTCACGATATCGCCGTGAACATTTCGTCCGTTGCGGACGTTGCGGCCGACCTGGCCTGGTGCCACGCCTCGCAGTTACAGGAGTGGCTGCCGTGGGTGAACCGTCACAATCTGAGCGCACCTGAGAATCTGCCGGCGTGGAGAGAGCAGTACCGTGCGATTCTTTCACGCCGGGCCAAGGCTCTCGGAATCGACGGCCCGGGCTTTTTCGAAGTGTTCAAGGTGACTGCCTGGGGAGCGGTGCCGACGGTGGAGCAGTTGTTGAGGGATTTACCCGCCGTTGATTCCCGCGCCTCACGGTTGGAAGCGCTGGGACTCAGGCTTGCTTCCTGGCGGTCCGCCGCAGGTGAATAGGTGATGCCGGTGAATCCTCCATCCCTGTCCCAGTTCCTGTCTGCTCTTCGCGCCGAGATCGAGGCTTTCGGGGGCAGTAGTGCCAGCCTCACGGTCAGGTTTACGGTGCGAGTCGGGGACGGCGGGGCGATTGCCTTTTGTCCAGTGACGGATGGCGAATCCGTCGCCGCCGCGGAGGCGGT
The DNA here is from genome assembly GCA_903844265.1 of uncultured Verrucomicrobiota bacterium. GTDB lineage: Bacteria > Verrucomicrobiota > Verrucomicrobiia > Limisphaerales > CAIMTB01 > CAIMTB01. The sequence continues at coordinate 4,087 of CAIMTB010000263.1, read as the reverse complement.
GCACTCGCTGACCCTGGAGGTGGGTGTGGCCCATGCGGGCTCCGTGGTGTCGGTGTCGGGACCTGCGAAGGACTACAAGCGAAGTCCTGTCGAGCCTGCGACTGAGCTTCAGTTGGCGGCGGATTCCGGGACACTGGGACGAAGGTTGGAGTTCGTCCTGGGGGGGCCGCCTGGGTTCAATACGGGCGCGAAGGCTGAGATTCTGGCTGATCTTCTGGGTGAGTTTGGGACGGGTAGGGTGATTGAGGCCCTACATCGGGAATGGGCGACGGAGTTCGACACCGGGCCGGATGCGAGCCCGTCGGTGGTGAAGGTGCCGGGGACCCTGCGCCGCCAAACCCGCAGATGAACCTGGTTGCACGCGGAGCGCGACCCTTCATGAATGGAAGTTGAGCGGCGGCGCGGAGCGAGTGGCGCCCTTCGTTCGGGTTCATGGACGCAACGGGTTTTCGACTGCCGGACATTTCACACACGCACGATTTCATGACGCACGACACGCAGTTGCTTTGGGTGGGGTTGGGAGGGGTGGTGGGACTGGTCCTGCTCGTGGCTGTCGTTCGGCTTCATGCCTTTCTGGCGCTTGCGTTGACATCGCTTGGGGTGGGATGGGCTGCAGGGGTTGCGCCGATCGAGTGTGCACGGGCTTTTCAGGAAGGGGTGGGTTCGACCCTTGGGTTGATCGCGGTGGTGGTGGGGTTGGGGACCATGCTGGGAAAGCTGCTCGCGGAATCGGGTGGAGCCTCGGTCATCGCCGAGACCCTCGTGCAGCGGTTGGGAAGGGAGCGGCTCGACTGGGCGATTGTGCTGGCGGCGTTTGTGGTGGGGTTGCCGGTGTTTTTTGGGGTGGGCTTGGTGTTGTTGGTGCCGGTGGTTTTCTCGCTGGCGCGGACCTCGGGTGTTCCGTTGCTTCGATTGATGCTCCCGTTGCTTGCGGCGCTTGCGATCAGTCATTGCCTGGTTCCGCCCCATCCCGGACCGGTCGTGGCTGTCGGCAAACTTGAGGCCGACATGGGGAAGTCGATTTTCTGGGCCGCAACGATCGGGCTGGCGACCGCGGCGATCGTGGGGCCGATGCTGGCTTCCTTTCTTCAGTCCCGGTTTGGCGTGAAGATTTCGTCCGGGGGGTTGGGAGCACAATTGCAGGCGGCAAGCAGCGCCCCTCGGCCGCCCGGATTCTTTGTCAGCATCGGAACCGTCCTGATTCCGGTGTTGCTGATGCTGGTCTCGACTCTGGCGGATCTGACATTGCCAAAGGATGGACCGATGAGGGCATGGGCCGGGTTCCTTGGGTCGCCACTCGTCGCCATGTTGATTGCGGTGTTGGTTGCGCTTTGGACGCTCGGGAGACGCTGCGGTTTCGGGTCGGCTCAGTTGCTCAAGTTCACGGAGGACTGCGCGGCGCCGGCGGCGGGGATTTTCCTGATCGTGGGTGCGGGGGGAGGGTTCAGCAAGGTGCTCCATCTGGCGGGTGTGGATGATGCGATCGCGTCGGTGGGCCGGACCTGGGCATTGTCTCCGCTGGTGCTTGGGTGGCTGGTGGCTGCGTTGTTGCGGGCTGCGGTTGGGTCGGCGACGGTGGCGGTGACAATGAGTTCTGCGATCATTGCGCCGTTGGCGTTGGCGCAGCCTGGGACAAACCGCGAATTGCTGGTGGTGGCGGTGGGCGCTGGGACCTTGGCGTTTTCGCACCTCAACGACGGTGGGTTCTGGATGGTGAAGGAGTATTTCGGGCTGACGGTCTCACAGACCCTCCGGACCTGGGGGGTCATGATCACCTTGGCGTCATTGATTGCGCTGGGCTTCGTGCTGATCCTTGACGGGCTGCTGCGTTGGACGTGACGGTCTGGTCCAACCCACCCTTCGATGCAAACCGTCCCCGCAACCGTGGTGTCCACCGACGCGAGCGCGCCGCTTGCGCCGATGCTCTTTGATGCGCACCTCGATCTCGCGATGAACGCGATCGAGTGGAACCGCGACCTCACGCGGCCGCTCGCCGAGATACGTGCGCTGGAGGCGCATCGTGTGGATCGGCCAGACCGCGGTCGTGGGACGGTTTGCCTCCCTGAGCTCAGGCGCGGAGGTCTGCGCCTCGTGGTGGCGACCCTCATTGCCCGGGTGGAGCACAACGCCTACAGCCCGGTGGCGGGTTGGGCGTCGGCTGCTCAGGCTTGGGCCATGACCCAGGCCCAGCGCGCCTGGTATCGTGCGATGGAGGAAGCCGGGGAAATGGTCCTTATCCGGGATCGCGCCGGGCTGGAGGCCTTCCTGGCGCGGCCTTCTGCGGGATGTGGTGAGGACCCGGTGGGGTTTGTCCTGTCGCTCGAGGGTGGCGACTCGATCCTGACGCCAGCCCATCTTGAGCGGGCCTGGGCGGATGGGCTTCGCGCCATTGGGCCGGCGCATTATGGTCCGGGGGTGTATGCCAACGGCACGGATGCCACCGGTGGCTTCAATGCCCGTGGCCGCGAACTGCTTCGCGAAATGGATCGGTTGGGCTTCATCCTTGATGCGACCCACCTGTGCGACGACTGCTTCTGGGAGGCGCTCGACATTTTCCAGGGCCCGGTGTGGGCCAGTCATCACAACTGTCGTGCACTCGTTCCCCACAACCGTCAGATCTCCGACGAGATGATTCGTGCGTTGGTGGAGCGTGGCGCGGTCCTCGGTGCGGCGCTGGATGCATGGATGCTGGTGCCGGGCTGGGTTCGTGGGACGACGACCCCCGAATCGAGCGGGGTGAAGCTTTCGCATGTCGTCGATCATATCGATCACGTTTGTCAGGTGGCCGGCAGCGCGCGGCATTCGGGGATCGGGTCGGATCTCGACGGTGCATTTGGCACGGAGCAATCGCCTGGGGACCTTGGTTCCATCGCGGATCTCGCCCGGTTACCCGGGATGCTCCGTGATCGCGGGTTTTCGGAGGGCGACGCTCAAGGAGTGGGTTGCGACAATTTCCTGGGTTTTTTGCGCCGCGCACTCCCCTGATCGTTGTAGTTTTCGGAAGTTCCAAGGATCCAAAGCGAATGATGACATTGGACGAATACGGCGATGGTCAAGTGCATCCAGGTCGTCTGGGGCGTTGGCTTCGCGTTGGGTTGCTCGGTGGGATGACATTGGTGGGGTGCGCTCTGTTCATTGGCTGGTATCTCCTGAATGCGAGTCTGGCGACGTTGGACGGCACGGCATCGATGGCAGGGCTGAGCGCGCCGGTGTTGGTCGAGCGGGACAGCCTCGGAGTTCCGCTGATCCGCGCGTCGAACCGTCTGGATGCCGCCCGGGCGATGGGTTTCGTCCACGCCCAGGAGCGCTACTTCCAGATGGACCTGATGCGCCGCCGAGGTGCGGGAGAACTCTCGGCATTGTTCGGGTCAGCGACGGTGAACCTGGACGAATCGATACGTCGGCATGGCTTGCGAGGTGTGGCCATCGCGTCGCTCCGGCAACTTCCCGCCAATCAGCAGGCCCTGCTCACGGCCTACACGGCCGGTGTGAACGCGGGCCTTGCGTCGCTCGGCGCCCGGCCTCCCGAGTATTTCCTGCTGCGCTCCGAGCCGGAACCCTGGCGGCCGGAAGATTCCGTGCTCGTCGGGTTCGCGATGTTCCTGACGCTGCAGGGGGACGGCGGCGCCATGGATTTTCGGCGTGCGACGATCCTGGGTGCGCTGCCGCCGGCGGCCGCGGAGTTCTTCTTTCCGTTGGCGTCGGAGTGGGATGCAGCGATCGACGATTCTGTACTGCCACCCGCACCGGTGCCCGGTCCCGACCTGCTGAACTTCGCCGCGCCCAACAAGCCTGTCGCGACGGATTCTGGAGTGGGTGCGGCTGGGATCGAGTTGTTGCCGCGTGCGTGGCGGGAGCGGATGCGTTTTCGGGGTGGATCGGCTGAGGACGACCATCTCGTTCCCGGCAGCAATTCGTGGGGGGTGCACGGTGCCGCGTCGGCGACGGGGGGTGCGATCATCTGCAATGACATGCATCTGGATCTCGGAATTCCGAACGTCTGGTTTCGCGTGTGCCTTGAGTGGACGGAGGCGGGAGGGCGGAACCGTCGCCTGGTGGGTGCCAGTCTCGCAGGCGTGCCGACGAT
>CAIMTB010000262.1 GCA_903844265.1 uncultured Verrucomicrobiota bacterium | reverse complement strand
GGATTCGCTACCTCCCTTCCGTGGCCTACCAGGTGCGCCCCGTCGTGATCCAGGAAAGCCAGACCGAATTCGAGCAGGTCCCCGTGCTGGAGATCGACATCGAGGCCGCGCGTACGCCCTGAACGCCATGCTCTACCGCGCCGCCCAACTGGTTGAACTCACTTGTGAGCACGCCCATTTCGCGGGAGCGCCCGAGGAGTTCATCGTCTGGGAGCCGACCGTGGGTTGCCGTGGCCTTCTGGCCGGGCTTCGCTGTCTCTTCCGGTCCACGCCGAACGGCGCAGTCCTGCTGTACGAGGTCGACACCAGCGTGGCCGGGGCCACCGCGGTCGTACCGCTGCCACTCGACGCCGAGCTCACCCTCGTGGGGCGGGCGCTGGGATCTGGCTTCGCTGGCTACACCGACCTCCCGATCTCGCGCGGTCGCGTATTCCACCTTTCCAACGCTGAGGCCCGGGTGGACGGTGCGGCGCTCGCGCTCCACCCGGGCGAGTTTCTTTCCGCTGCGGAGCAGGTCCGGCTGACGCCCGCCTCCTTCCTGGCTTCCTACACCACCGCCGAGGCAACCGCGGTGCTCGAGATTCAGCGGGTCGGCGGTCGCGTGGTGTTCCGCGAGGCGCTGGTCGCGTTGGAGGGCCGGGTGTCCGCCTGGCTGGACCTTGGGGTGTCGGGCCCAGGGCTCTACGAGGCCCGTCTGGAGGGCGCGCGGCAGGAGAGGTTCTACGCCGATAGCGATCTGATCTCTGACCCGCCGTTGGTGGTGGCCTCGCTCAAGGCCCGGGTGGCGATTCCTCCCCCCTTTGCCTTGGTGGACGGCGCGGGTGAGCCCCGCCTGCCCCACCGCGCCTTCATGGTCCGCTTCGCGGCGGCAGCGCGCGTGTGGCGCTACGTGATCATCCCGAAGGACTCGCCGGAAGTGGAAGAACCGGACCTTCGGGTCGAGGACCACGGCGACGCCGGGGGACCGCGGTTCACCTTCGCCTCGCTGGGTCCGAAGGCACCGCTGCAGGACGGAACGCCCGCGGTGATATTCGAGTCTGCGGCAGCGATCCCGGTGATGCACATCCCGTACAGGGGCGTTCAACTGCTGCGTCGCCGGGACCCGATCCCGGACTTCGTGGTAGAGACGGCCGACCTGCCGAATCCCGTGCCGGGCTCGTTGAGCCTGGCCTCCGGTCCAGGGCGCCCGGTCGTGGAAGCGTCGATCTACGTATGATTGCCCGAGTCACCCCCTAGCCCAGGAAGCCCATGCCTACCTACAAAACGCCGGATGTTTACGTGGAGGAGATTTCACTGCTACCGCGTTCGGTGGCCGAAGTTGAAACCGCCCTGCCGGTATTCATCGGCTACACCGCCAAAGCCACCGATGGCCGGCGGGATCTGACCCTCATTCCCACGCACATCAAGTCACTCGTCGAATTCGAGGCGGCGTTCGGGGGCGAGCCGCCCGTGGATGTCCAGAGCAACTCGCTCATCCTCGACCCGGCGAACAACCTCCAGGCGGTCAAGTTCAACCCCACCTTCTACCTGTACGACTCGATCCGGCTGTTCTTCGACAACGGCGGCGGGCGCTGTTACATCGTGTCGGTCGGTAGCTATGACATGCCGATTGCGGCGAACGATCTGCGCGCCGGCATTGAGGCGGTGCGCAAGGAGGACGAGCCCACCTTGATTGTGGTCCCCGACGCCGTACGCCTGGGCTCGCCCGGCATCTTCGGTGTCCAGCAGGCCGCGCTGGCCCAGTGCGCGAGGCTGATGGACCGGTTCGCCATCCTCGATTTACTGGAGAACTTCGGCTGGGAGGCGGGGCGTGATGAGTTCCGGAACCGGATCGGGGTGAACAACCTCTCCTACGGCGCCGCCTACACCCCGCACCTCAAGACCACCCTGCCCCGCTTGGTCACCTACCGGGAACTCAGGGCCCATCTGCCGACGATCCTGCCGCCGGCCCCAGGGGCCCCTCCCGACCCGTTGGAGCCGGAGATCCGCAATACGGTCACGCTGCTCGGGCAGATTGTTTCGGACGTCGACCAGGTGGATCTCAGCCACTCCCGGAGCCTGAACCGGGATTACCAGGCGCGACTCACCACCTTCAGGACCGCCGCCGAAGCAGATGCCCCGGTGATCTTGGATGTCCAGAACGCGTTCCAAGCCCTGCTTTCTTTCATCTACTCAGCGAACCACAACCTGGTCGACCGCTGGGCCAATAACCCGGGAACGGTCCTGACCGCGAATTACCTGCTGGGGACGGCCGCCAGCGGGGACACGGGTCTTCCGACCCTGGCGGCGGCGAAGATCAGCGGCACTCTGCGCACCGTGTTCCTGGCCCTGAACGGAGCCTGCCTCGCCTCGGACGCCACCACCGGGCTGACCACACCCGGCAACCTGTTCGACAACTCGGCCTCGCACGCCAACTGGACCACTGGCGGGGTGAACGTATTCTCGGCGGCGTCCGTGCCCGCCAGCGCCTCCATCTATCCCATCGCGGCCCCCGCCGACGATGCCGCCCGCATCGCCAATATGCGCGCCGCGGAACCCCATATCACCGAGTCGTTCGGCCAGTTCGCCGACGCTGTGGCAGCCATCCTCCTGGCGGCCGACGCACTGGAGTCGAACTACGAGGAGGTGCTCCGCGACCAGTACCCGCTCTATGCCAGCATCGCCCGCGCGGTGGGGAACTTCGAGCACACAGTCCCGCCAAGCGGCGCGATCACCGGCGTGTACTGCGCGGTGGACAAGAGCCGCGGTGTCTGGAAGGCGCCGGCCAACGTGAGCCTGGCCAGCGTGACGGATCTGACCACGCAGATCGACAGCGCCGACCAGGAGGATCTCAACGTCGATGTCAACTTCGGCAAGAGCATCAACGCCATCCGCCCGTTCATCGGGCGCGGCGTTCTGGTCTGGGGCGCCCGGACCCTGGCCGGGAACGACAACGAATGGCGTTACGTGTCGGTCCGCCGGTTCTTCATCATGGTCGAGGAATCGGTGAAGAAATCGACTCTCTGGGCGGTGTTCGAGCCCAACGACGCCAACCTCTGGGTCAAGATCAAGGCCATGATCGAGAACTACCTCATCCAGAAGTGGCGCGACGGAGCTCTCGTGGGTGCCAAGTCCTCCGACGCATTCTTCGTCAACGTCGGACTGGGAAGCACCATGACGCCGCAGGACATCCTGGAAGGCCGGTTGATCGTCGAGGTCGGCATGGCCGTCGTGCGTCCCGCCGAGTTCATCGTCCTACGCTTCTCCCACAAGATGCAGACCTCGTAGTCCTTTCCCGCCCATCCCAACCGCCAGTTGAAGGAGACCGACCATGGCCGACTACCCCTTACCCGCGTTTCATTTCCGAGTGGACTGGAACGGCAAACGCATCGGATTCACCGAAGTTTCCGGGCTCAAGCGCGAGCATCAGGTGATTGAATATCGCGAAGGTGCGAGCCCCGAGTATTCGGTCCAGAAGATGCCCGGCATCCCGAAGTTCGACAACATCACCTGCAAGCGAGGGATCGTCGCCGGTGACAATGATTTCTGGAACTGGCTGCAAACCACCCAGCTCAACACCGTCGCCCGCCGCGACGTGACCATCAGCCTCCTCAACGAAAAGCACGAGCCGGTCATGGTCTGGAAGGCCCGCAACGCGTTCCCAGTCACCCTGGAAGGTCCCGGCCTCAAGTCCACCGGCAACGAGGTGGCCATCGAGACGCTCGTGTTCGCCCACGAGGGAATCACGACCGAGACCCCCTGAGCCCTCTGCACCCGGGGACCCATGCCGACCTATTACCCGCCTGTCGGTTTCCATTTCCGGGTCTCCTTCCAGCTCGAGGAGGCCGGGGACGCGGACACCCGGTTCCAAGAGGTCAGCGGCCTCGGTCAGGAGCTCAACACCGAGGAACTCGTCGAGGGCGGGGAACTGCGGTTCGCCCACCAATTGCCGGTCGGCACCCGTCACGGGAACCTCGTGTGCAAGCGTGGGCTTCTGCCCGACTCCGGCCTGGTTCGCTGGGTCCGCGACGCCCTCGAGGAGTTCACGTTCACGCCAACCACCGTGGTGGTGACGCTGCTGAACGAGAAGCACGAACCCCTGACGGGGTGGCACTTCTCCAACGTCTACCCGGTGAAATGGACTATCGGGAACCTCAACGCGATGGATAACAGCATCGTGGTCGAAACACTCGAACTCGCCTACCAAAGCCAGACCCCGGCCGTGACCTGAGCACAGCCTGTCCTCCCCGGGCGAACCGCCCGCCAAAGCCCGGGGAGGGCGCATGTCAGGGGGCCCGCGCCGCCCACGATCCACCCTAGCCCGAGGCTGACATGCCCGTCGAAATCGAGGAACTCATCGTACGCATCGTTGTCGAACCTCAGGGATCCGAGACCGCGCCGCGCGGCGGGCCGGAGGGCGCGTCGGGTGCGTCGCGTGACCAACTGGTCCAGCAGGTCGTCGACCAAGTGCTCGAAATCCTGCGTCAACGCGAGGAGCGCTAGGCATCATGAGCGGCGAACTGGTCAAACTCGTGGTGATGTCCTTCGACACGGAGGCCCGTAGCGGGGCGGCCAAGGAGACCTTTTCCGTCCAGTTCAACCCCACGAGCTACTCGCGCGGGTTCGAAGTCGAGTACAGCGAGCAAAACGGCGCCGGCAACACCGCGGGGGCGGCGCAGTTCCAGCGCATCAAAGCGGGCGATTTCGCCCTCGAATTCACCCTCGACGGCACCGGAGTCGGCGGGGGGACGCCGGCCGACGTCCCGGCGCGGGTGCAGGATTTCCTGCGGGTGGCGCGCGATTTCGACGGGGACATTCATCGGCCCAGGTTCCTCAAGGTCGGCTGGGGCACGCTGATGGTGAAGTGCGTGCTCAAGTCGGTGACCCTCAACTACACCCTGTTCAAACCCGACGGCTCGCCCCTGCGCGCCAAGATCTCCGCCACCTTCACCGAGTCCCAGGACGAGCCCCTGCGCACTGCGCGTGAGGACCGTCGTTCCGCGGACCTCACCCGATGGCGGGAGATCATCCAAGGCGAGACCTTGCCAAACCTTGCCTATCGGCATTTCGCCGACGAAACCCTGTACGCGCGCCTGGCCCGGTTCAACGACCTGGATGATTTTCGCGACTTGCAGCCGGGCCGGACCTTGAAGTTTCCGCCGCTGCCGCAGCTTCCCATGCCGGAGGCCGACGATGGCTGACCCCGCGCTCGTTCCTACGCCGCGGTCTCCCGACTTGGCGACGTTCACCCTGCTGTCCAACGGGCAGTCGGTGCCGCCCGAATTGCAGCTGTTCACCGCCGTGGTCACCTTCGCGGCGAATCGAATTCCCCACGCCCGCATCGTGCTGCGCGATGGCGACGTGGCGGCGCAAACCTTCCCGTTCAGCGAGAGCGACACCTTCGTCCCGGGAACACCCATCGAACTCAAGCTCGGCTATCACGGCGTCGAGACGACGGTGTTCAAGGGGTTGGTGACGCGCCACTCGATCGTCGCGCGGCAGGGGCGCCCTTCGCAGCTGGTGATCGACGCCCGCCACCCGGCCTTCAAGCTGACATTGGTCCGCAAGTCGCGTCAGTTCACCGACCAGACGGATGCTGACATCGCCTCCACGATCCTCGGTGAGCTCAATCTCGCGGGGACGGTGAGCTCCACGAAGGTAACCCACGGCCAGATGGTTCAGTTCGGTGTCACCGACTGGGATTTCGTGGCCCTGCGCGCGCGCGCCAACGGGCTGCTAGTGCTGCCGGGGTTGGACACGCTGGCGTTGTCGGCCCCGGATTACAGTCGTGCCGCGGCGCTTAGCCTGACCTTTGGCACCTGCCTCGAGTCCTTCGAGGGCGGACTCGAAGCCCGCACCCAATCCGTCTCCGTCACCACCCACGCCTGGGATCCAGCGCAACAGCAAGCCGTCGAGTTCACTGCCAGCAATGCTGCCGAGTCGTCGGCCGGGGTGCCGGATGCCGCCGCCCTGACCGAGGCCGCCGGGTCTCCCGCGCAGGCGGACTGGCACTCGGCGGCCGCTCCCACCGACGAGATCCAAGCGTGGGCGGAGGCCCAATTGGCCCGCGAACGTTCGGCCAAGATCCGCGGTCACGCCCGTTGCCAGGGATTCGCCGGCATCGCTCCGGGGGACCTCGTCCAACTGGCCGGACTCGGCGCCCGCTTCAACGGCAAGGCGTTCGTCGCCGGAGTCCGGCAGGAATTCAGTGTCGGCGTCTGGAAGACCGATCTCCAACTGGGGATCGATGCCTCGTGGCTGCATTGGGATCCGGCCGGCCCGGCCACCGCCGCGGGATTGCTTCCGGCACCGTCGGGGCTGCATGTGGGCGTGGTGCGGCAGCTGGAGGGAGACCCAGCGTCGGCCCAGCGCATCCTTGTGCACCTTCCCGTGGTCCTTCCGGATGGGGAGGGCCTGTGGGCCCGGCTTGGCACACTCGAAGCCGGCGACCAACGGGGGTTCGTCTATCGGCCAGAAATCGGCGACGAGGTGGTCGTCGGTTTTTTCGGAAACGACCCACGGCACCCGGTCGTCCTCGGCGCGCTGCACAGCGGAGCCCACGCGGCCCACATCCCCGCTGCCGACGCGAACAACGAGAAGGGTTACCTCAGCCGGAGCAAGCTGAAGGTCCACTTCGACGACGACAAAAAGGTGCTCACCCTCTCCACCGACGCGGGGAACCAGTTGATCCTGAGCGAGGAGGACCAGGGGATCACCCTGCAGGACCAGAACGGGAACAAGCTCGTCCTCTCGCCCGATGGGATCGAAATGGAGAGCATCAAGGCCCTCAGCCTCAAGGCCGCCACCGATTGGAAGGCCGAGGGAGTGAACCTTCAGGCTTCGGCTTCGGCTTCGGCCAAAGTCGAAGGCAGCTCCGGCGTGGAGGTCTCCAGCGGCGGTTCGCTCACGCTCAAGGGATCCCTCGTCCAGATCAACTAATCCAACGCCCTTCCACCATGCCCCCCGCAGCCCGAGTCGGCGATGTCTCAACCCACGGTGGCACGATCATCGGCCCAGGTGTCGCCACGGTGCTGATCGCCAGCCAGCCGGCAGCGGTCGTCGGCGACAACCACGTTTGCGCGATCCCGCCACCGCACGCGCCCACGGTGAGTCCCTTCCCAGCGGGCAGCCCCACGGTCCTTGTCGGCGGCCGGCCGGTCCTGCGGGTGGGCGACGCCTGCATCTGTGGTGCCTCGGCGGCGGTCGGGGCGCCCACGGTGCTGATCAACTGAACCCTGCGCCGCGAACATGAACCCGAACCAAGATTTCCTGGGAACCGGCTGGGCGTTCCCGCCGACGTTCGTCCCGGGGCTTCACCAGGTCCGGCTGGTCAGCGGCGCGGACGACATCCTTGAAAGTCTGCACATCCTGCTGACGACCACGCTCGGGGAGCGGCTGTTGCATCCGACGTACGGCTGCGATCTCCGGCCCTACCTCTTCGAGCCGCTCAACACCACCCTCACCACGTTCGTGAAGGATCTCGTCGAGACCGCCATCCTCTATCACGAGCCCAGGGTCCGCCCCGACGACGTGAGCCTCGAGCTTCAACCGGAGCAGGGCCTGATGCTGATCCGAGTCGACTACATCATCCGCGCCACGAACTCCCGCCAGAACATCGTTCATCCGTTCTACCTCCGGGAAGGCAGTGAGGTCGTCGCATGATCCCCACCGCTCACGACCACCCGCTGCCACGCGACGGCACCAGCCAGCCCGCACGTGACCTGCCGGAGTTGAATCCCAACCGCTCGTTGCTGGATGACCGTGGGCTGGACGACTTGCTGGTGCTGGTGAGGGACATCGCGACCCGCGTGCCGTTCTGGAACCTTTCCAACACGGTGGACGGAACCTGGGGCCCATTCTTCGACAAGTTCCCCGCCGTCCAGCTCGCGGTCGTGGCCGGACTCCAAGCATCGGAGGTCGCCGGCCTCTTTTCGGATCTGGCCGGCCGTGTGGACATCTCGGACCCGGTCCAGGGGCGCCGGGCGCTGCACCGTTGGTTCGAACCCCTGATCACCGAGTGCGCCAGGTTCGACGCCTGGGCTCGGCAGTTCCGTGGGATACCACGGTTCGCACCTATTCCCGACCGCGCCATCGCCTTCCACCTGCGACCCGCGCTGGCCGCGTCGGTAGGAGTCCTCAAGGCGGCTCTGGCCCCCGAAAGCTCGTCGTGGCTGGCGGGGCTTTCCCGGGTCCTGATTCGGGACGCATGGCATTCCACGGAACCCGGCCATCCGACCCCGGGCGAGGCGCCGCCGGCGGCGGGCGTCGCTGCCGGGGACCTCGCACGGGTCGTCGAGGCGTTTTCGGCGCTGAGCAGCGAGGTCGCCCGAGCGATCGCTTTTGCCGCGGCCGAGGCCCGCGCTGCCGCCCAGCCAGGGACTCTCGCCACGACCGATCAACCGCCCCACCTCGGACTGGCGCTCGCCTGCCTGACCATGTTCCGTCACGCCCAAGGGTCTCTCAACGACCTGGTCCGTCGTCACTTGGAGTTCTATTACCGGTCCATTCTCCAGATACGCCAGCGACCGCCCGTGCCCGATGAGGTCTTCGCTGTGTTTGAGCCCGCGCGGCAGGCGTTGCCCATTCGCCTGGCCTCGGGGACGGCGGTATTCGCCGGCAAGGACGCCGCCAAGCAGGACATCGTCTTCGGCTTGGTCCGGGACCTGATTGTCAACCAGGCCAAGGTGGCGGAACTGCGATCCCTTTTCGTAGATCGGCAGGGGCATCGCCAGTTGCGCATCGCCACCGTCGCCAACTCCTCCGATGGCATCGGCGGCGCGCTGGCGAAGGCCTCGCCCTCCTGGCCACCCTTTGGAGATGCGTCCCGACCGGAAGGCCGACGAGGCTTCGCCGTCGCCGCGCCGACCCTGCGGATGACGGGAGGTCAGAAGACAGTCACCGTTTCTCTCCTGCTTCCCGACCCCGCCACGGCCCAGCTACAGGCGGCTTGCGCAGGGGCCGCCGCCCGTGGGGGCCTTCCGGCCGCGCCCAACGGAGACTTCCTCCTCACCGGCACCTGGGCCGGCGCCATAACCGGGCCGAAGGGATGGATCACCATCGCCCCCGACCAGGTCGAAGTGCTCTTCCAGCCCGCCCTCCGGCGGCTCCGGTTTCGCGTAGGGCCCCTGGGCTCGGACACACTCGTCGTCCCCCACAACACGAAGGTCCACCTCCGCCGCTTTCCAACGGCGTGGCCAGTCCTCGAGCTCACGCTCGCGCCGGCCACGGCGGTGCACCCCGGGGATTTCTTTGACGCCTTGGAGGTCGAGTCGGCGGAGGTCCTCTGCGACGTTTCGGACGATCTGGCGTTGTGGGTTGCCAGTGACGCCGGGGCGCTGAACGCCGCGAAGCCGTTTCAACCCTTTGGCCCGATTCCCACCGCGCGTCAGGGTTCTTCCCTCGGCTCGGGCGTCTACATCGGCAGCCCCGAAATCTTCCGCAAGCGGCTCCTGAACCTTTCATTCGCCATCGAATGGAAGGGTCTGCCGACCGACCTCGCCTCCTATTTCGCTGCCTACTACGACGCCCGGACCTCCCGGATCCATTACCTGCCCGCCACCACCGCCACCGCCACGGGGACGTCGGTGTTCGCGATCTCCGGAATGGGATCTAAGGTCGGGGTTTCCCTGGGCCTCGGTTCCGTCGCGCAGGCGCCCCCGGCACCCGCGTTTCGCGTCACGGCCTGGTACCTCAGCGACACCAAGTGGGTGCGACTGGGAGCCACCGCGAGGGCTGATCTGTTCGGATCGGAACTGCCTTTGGACCCGGTCGCGCTTTCCTCGTTCGCCGCCGCACCCGAACTGCCCGATTTCAAGTCGCTCGAGCAGGGACTCGAGCGCGGCTTCGTCCGGCTCAGCCTCGACGAACCGTCGTTCGGGTTCGGCCACGCCCTTTATCCACGGCTGGTCACCGAGGCCGTCGTTGCCGCCGTCAAGAATCCGGACGCCTCGGCCGTCCCCAACACTCCGAATCCCCCGTTCTCGCCCGTGATCTCGCGGCTCGCCGCCGATTACAAGGCGATCGAGAGCCTCGTGTTCCGGACGGGTTTGGACACCGACGGACGAGCAGCGACGCTCGAATGGCATTACGTCGAACCGCACGGCGAATGGAGGGTCACCGGTCCCGGGAATCCCGCTCTGTTGCCGCCCACCGAGTACGATGCCGCGTTCCTCGTCGGCCTTTCCGACTTCACCGGCGACCAGCAACTCTCGCTTCTCCTTCACCTCGCGGATGGAAGCGGGAATCCGTTTCTGGATTATCCCGCGCTGGCCTGGAGTTACCTCGCGGGAGACGACTGGGCGCCGTTCGCGGCCACGGACATCCTCCATGACGGCACCCACCAACTGCGGCGCACCGGCGTCCTGCTCTTCTCCGTCCCAGGCAACGCCTCGAACGAGCACACGCGCCTGCCCGCCGGGCGTGTCTGGCTCCGGGCGACGGCCCTCGGGGCGACCGAGGCGCTCAACCGGGCGTACGCCGTGTACGCGGAGGCCGCCGAGGCGGTCTTCCAGCCCGGTCGGAACGATCTCTCCCGATTGGGGACCCCGCTGCCGGCAGGCAGCGCGGCGCGTCTGGTGACCACCCGCCCCGAGATCAAGAAAGTCCTGCAACCCTTGCCGTCCTCCTCCGGGCAGGCCGGTGAGGCGGGCGTGAGTTATTACCGCCGGGTCAGCGAGCGGCTCCGGCACCGGGACCGCGCCGTCGCCGTGTGGGACTACGAGCACCTCGTGCTGCAGGCTTTCCCGCAGCTGCACCAGGTGAAGTGCGTGCCCCATTCGAGCCCGGACTCGGAACTCGCCCCGGGCCACGTGATGGTCGTGCCCGTGCCGCGTTCCCAGCCGGACGCCTTCAACCCGCTGCAGCCGGCCGCCAGCCAGGATCTGCTGGCCGACATCGAGGCCTTCCTCCTACCCCGCATGTCGGGACTGCTCCAGCGAGGCGCCGGCGGCCGCGTCTCGCTGCACGTCGTCAACCCAAGCTACGAGGAGCTCCAGGTGGTCGCCCAGGTCGTGCTCCACCAAGCCTTCAGCGACCGCGGCTTTTACCAGCGCCAGCTGCAGGCGGATCTCACCCGGTTCCTCGCCCCGTGGGCCTACGGCCAGAACGCCGCGCTTTCCTTCACCACCCGCATCCATCCCTCCATGATCCTCAACTTCATCGAGGAACTGGAGTACGTCGACTACGTCACGGACTTCAGCGTCCGACAGTTCGTCAACGGCGCGGCTCTGTCGCCTGACCCCGCCGTGCTCACGCCGACCACCGAACGTTCCCTCCTGGTGCCCCGCCCGGGCCACGACCTCCTGGTGCCCCGCCCAGGACGCGACCACGCGGTAGTTCGCGGCTCGGCCGCCACCCCATGAGCCTCCCGCCTCCACCCCTCGACATCCCGCCGCGCCCCTCGGCGGATTATCCGGCGTTGCGTGCCGAGCTGTTGCGGCTGATCACCGGATTCTCCAGCTCGGTGTGGACCGACTACAACACCCACGATCCCGGCATCACCCTGGGCGAGCACTTCGCCTACGGGATCACCGAGGGCAGCTACGTCGCCGGCCTGCCCATGGCCGACCTGCTGACCCCGCGGCCGGGGGATTCGATTCCACCGTCCCCGAACTTCCCCGCGCAGGACATCCTCACCAACCGCCCCCTGACGTTCGCCGATTATCGAAAACTACTCATCGACCAAGAGGGCGTGCGCAATGCCTGGCTGGAGGAGGTCGTCGCGCCCCCGCCGGCGTTCTACGTGGATTGCGCCGCGGGCACGCTGACCTTCGACGCGGGAACCGCCAACCCCGTCGTCAGCCCGCGCGGGTTCTACCGGGTGCTGGTGGAGTTCGAGGACGGGGTCGCTCCGGCGGAACAGGTCGCCGGGATTGTCCGGCTCCGGGCGTTGCTGGAGGCCCATCGCAACCTCTGCGAGGTGTTCCTCGAGATCCGCGTCGTCGAGCGCGACGATGTCGCGATCTGCGTCGACCTCGCCGTGAGCGAAGGCGCGGCGCTGGAAGAACTCGCCGCCCAGGTGATCCTGGCGCTCGAGCAATTCCTCGAGCCTCCCGTCCGGTTTCATTCGCTCGAGGACCGCCTGGCGGCGGGGTTCAGCCCGGAGGAGATCTTCCTCGGGCCCGGGCTTCAGCACGGATTCATCGATGACGACGAACTCGACGCGGCGGAGCGCCCCCGACAGATCCGCACCTCGGACCTGGTCCAGGTCCTGATGGACGTGCCGGGGGTCGAGGCGGTCCGGAACCTGACCCTGACGTTGCGCCAGGATGGGGGTGTCATCAGGTCCGGTGAGCCCTGGCTGTTGAGCCTCGACCCGAACCGGGCCGCTCGCTTCGACGCGGATTCTTCCCGGCTGCTGTTCTTCAAGCGCGAACTGCCGTTCCTGGTCTCGCTGGCTGAAGTCCGGCAACGCGTGACCGAGTTGAGGGCCATCCATGGCCGCCAACGCTACGCCGCCGGCACCAATCGATTGCCCGAGCCGGCTGGCCGCCCACGAGCGATCACCGGGTTCGCCACCCTCCTGAACCAACTGCCCCTCAACTACGGCGTGGGCGGCGCGGGATTGCCGCGGAGCTCGACGCCCGAGCGCCAGGCCCAGGCCCGCCAGCTGAAGGCCTACCTCTTCCTGCTCGAACAACTGCTCTCCGGCCACCGGGCCCAGACCGCGCGGCTGCCTGAACTTCTGGGGCTGACAAAGCAGGCTCCCGTGCTCTCCAGCCAGCCCCCGCAGGGCCTCCGTGACTTCACCAGCGTCACCGGCAGCGCAGACGACGCCTCCTACGCCCGGGCGCTCCAGCCACTCGTGGAGCCTGAAGCGGAGCGGTTACGGCGACGGCATGGCATCGTTGACCATCTGCTCTCGAGATTTGCCGAGTCCTTCCGGCCCTACCTGCTGATCTCGACGGGGAGAACCCGGCTTCCGAACGACGCTGCGCTGCTCGGCGACAAAGTTCGTCTCCTGTCCGGACTCCCGCCCCTGTCGGCCAACCGTGCCGCCGCCCTCAACCTCCTGCTCGACCCCCAGCACGAACCGAACCGTTCCGGCCTGGAGCAGAAACTGCGCACGCTGCTCGGCTCCGGAACCGACCTTGGCACGGCAGCCGAGATCTTCCAGGAGGCCGACACCGACGGCATCACCGAGTGGCGGTTCCGCATCCGCTCGCCCGAAGGAGCCATCCTCCTCAGTTCGAGCCGCCACTATCTGGACTACGGAGCCGCACTCGCGGAGATCGCCTCGGTGGCTCGCCAGGGACGCCAGGCGGGGAGATACGCCCGCGCCGCCGCGGCCGACGGCCGGTTCTACTTCAACCTGGCGGACGAGACCGGAGAAGTCATCGCGCGCCGGATCGAATTCTTCACCACGGAGGCAGCCCGCGACGCCGCCATCGACCAGGTCCTGGCCTTCTTCCACGCCTTGCCTGCGGAGATCGAGTTCTACCTCCTCGAGCACATCCTCGTGTGCCCCCGCCCGTCGTCCACGGTCTGGCTTCCCGTCTGCGCGAGTGGACCGGCTGGGACCGATCCCTGCGACTGCGACGACCCCTATTCCTTCCGGGTCACCGTGATCCTGCCATCGCGGGTGGCGCGGTTCCGCGACATCTTCCTGCGCGCGGAATTGGAACGGGTGATCCGCCTCGAGGTCCCTGCCCACGTTTTCGTCAAGCTGTGCTGGGTCGACGACGCCTCCCTGGCCCTGTTTCGCACGGCGTGGGTTCCTTGGCGCCAGGCCATGGCCGCCTGGCTTCTCGTCTCGGACCGCCCGGACGCTCCCGGTCTGCCTGCTCTCGAAGCCTCGCTGGCCGCCGCCCAGGACGCCCTGCTCGGCGTCTGGAACCTCCTGCGCAGCGAATTCCCTGTCGCGACCCTCCATGACTGCGTGGACGGCAACGACGAAAACCCCGTCCTACTGGGCCGTTCGACGCTCGGGACAATCCGGGACAACCAACCGTCATGATCACGCTCACCGCCTTCCCTGTCTTCCAGGAAAACCAGGTGCTCGCCGCCGAGCACCTCAACAACGTCGGCTCGTTCCTCCGGCAGGCCGACCTCGACACCCGGCGCGCCCTGATCGGCTCGGGAATCGTTTACGGACTGGATCTCGCCCAGGGCGCTACGGGGCTCGTCGTGGGTCCCGGAGCCGCCCTTACGACGGACGGCTACCTCGCCCTGCTGGAACCTGACGAATCCGCCCAGACCTTTCGTTTCGCACGTCACTATCGGGATCCGGCCAGCTATGCCCCGTTCCTCGGGCAACGCTTCCCCGTTCTCGGTCCACCGACCCCCTTCGCCCCCGCGCCAGGAGTCTCCCGGGCGACACCGGTGGCCGCCCTCGGGCCGGGCGGGATTCCGCCCCACCGCCCCATCGAACTTTGGGAGGCTGTCAGGACCACCGCGTCCTCCGATGAGGACGTCCATGCCCTGGAGGGTTCGGCGGGCGCGGAGTTCCTGTCCAATAAGGCCGTCCTGCTCTACCTCGAGGTCACTCTCGCGCGGCTCGACCGCTGCCTCTCCAATCACTGCCTCAATCAGGGCGAGGAATACCGCTACCAATGGCGCGTCCTCATCGGCTCACGCTCCGACCTCGAGGTCATGCGCCTCCGGGGTCGCCGCGGCTCGCTCCTGAATCCCGCCTGGGACCTGTCGCCGCTGCGCCCCAACCGGCATACCATGGCTCCCGCGGATGTCGAATCCTACGACGCCCTGCTCCGGTCCGGTTCCTCGGTCATCCAATCCCTGCGCCAGCGACTGCGTCCGACCTTGGAACAGGCCGTTCGGGTCTTCGCCCCAGCGCTCGACGTGGACCCCGCGCTCCGCGACCGGGCGCTCGCCGGCCTTTCCACGGGACTCGACGCGCAACTCGCCGACTTCACCGCGCTCACCCGCCTGGGCTGGCAGCACCTTTACGACCACCTGCGCCACCTCTTCCTCGCCTGGGACGAATTCCTCGAGGCCGCTTTCGGCTGGCGTTCCGAACCCGCTCCAACCCGCGAGACATTCCCCCGGCATGTTCTCCTCGGCAAGGTGCCCACCGCCGCCCGTGGCCGCCCGAGCGCGCTCCGTCACGGGTTCGTTCCAAGTCCAGCCCTCACCCTCGGCGGCCGGGACAGGGTTCTAGTCCGACAGCGGCTTCTGCGCCTCCTGACGATGGCCGCCGGCTTCAGCGTCCCCAACAGCCTCGGCGTCCGGCTGACGCCGGGCTCCGACGGCGGGCAACCGTTCGACCTGCGCGCCGTGCCGTTCTACTACGGACCCGACGAGGTGTTGCCCTGGTGGAGCGCGAGCGCCAGCGAGCAGGCGCGTGAACGGCGGCTTCCCACCTACCACCGCGAGGCGCTCGTCCAGGACGACGAGGAAGTCCAGTTCCCGGAACGCTTCCACTCCGATCGGGCGGATTTCTACCGCATCGAAGGACACCAAGGCCGTTCCCGTCTCGCGGTCGAGCGGGCGCTCGATGACCTCCGGCGCCAGTACAACCTGCCATTCGACGTCGTCACCGTGACCTTCGGGAAGGAGGCCTCGGGCGACGACGCCTGCCTTTGCGACCTCGACAGTCTTTCCGGCGCCCACGGTGCCGCTGCAGAGGAAATGCGCTGCCACCTCAAGCGCCTCCTCGGCTTCGTGCTCGGCCTCGCGCAGCGCAAGGACCCGACGCGGCCGTTCCTCGTCGCCGCCGTGGCCGCCAACGGCTTGCCCACCATCGGCCTGGCAACCAATGACATTCGTTTCTTCACCCCCTCCGTCGCCGCCAACGCGACCCCGATCCTCAACCGCACCCTGAAGGAGCCCGCCGCCCTCGCCGGGCTCGCGGGGGCGGAGTCGCTCCCCACGGTTTCCGCCCCGACGCTCGCGTCCTCGGGGAGCTTCTCCACGACCACGCAAACGACCTCGTTCGTCGGCGCGTTCGCACCCATCCAAATCGACTTCGATGTCATCGCCCCTTCCGTCATCGCAACCCTGAACCCGGCCATCCTGACCGACTCCCTGGCTCGCGAACTCGTGGGACGCCTCACGGAGGTCGACGGATTCCTGTCCACCGACCTGGCGTCGTTCAGTGCCACGTCGTTCCAGGCGGCGGTGGGCGGGGCCCGCAACACCGCCACGGCGCTCAAGGACCAGCTCAGCCGGCTCCTCGGCGGAAGTGTCACCGACTACAAGCCACGCGGTGTCGAGCAGGCCCTGGCCGACGAACTCGTCATCTTCCTCGCGAACTGCGTGCCCACCAGGATCCTCAAGATCGCCGCGCTGTACGTCGAGGCCGTCTCACGACTCAAACTCACCCCGGCCCTCGCCACGTTCCTCCAGCGACACCCGGGCATCGAACACCGCGGCGGCGTGCCGAAAGGCGGCACCTTCATCCTCGTCGTCGGGCCGCGCCCCCGGCCCCGGGTGTTCCGTCCCGTCGCGGCGCCGCCGGGCATTCTCACCGCGAGCGTGGCCGGAACCCGTTTCTTGTCCACAGCCCAGGACCTCTCGGGCCTTACAGCAAGCCTCCAGCCGGTGACACCGGTCACTCCCACCGCCTCGCGCCAACCCACCGCCACCAGCCTGACCATCCTCGATGGACTGGTCGCGTCCCAGCAACTCACCGTGCAGGAGCAGCAACTCGTCTCCAGCGTCCGACTGAATCTCCCCACCGACCCCGTGGCGGTCCCCGACGACGCCTTGCGCCGCGTCTTCGAGGAGTTGCGCCAGCGATTCGCCCCCGACCAGGTCCTCGACGAGGGAGACATCGTACTGGCGGATTTCTCGCTGCCCTACCTTTGCTGCTCCGGCTGTGGTTGCACCACGCAGGTCATCATTCCCCCGCCTCCCCTGCCCCCGATCAGCATCGGCCTGCCGCGCTCGGAATTCTGCCGCGACGAATCAGCCCCCACCCCAATCGCCGTCACCCCGCCGGGCGGCAGCGTGACCGGCAGCGGCGTAGTGCCGGGGACGGCCGGCGGCTTCGCCTTCGTGCCTGCGAACGCGACCCCGCCAGACGCCTCCGGGCGCATCACCCTGACGTACGCGGCCACCGACGGGCGCACCGCACAGGCCGTGGTCAGCCTCGTGCAACCCCCGACGGCCGCCTTCACCATCGGCGGCATCGATCCGGGCGCCAATGGTTTCAGCGTGGTCTTCCGCAACCAGACCGTCGGCGACGCCACCTTCGACTGGGATTTCGGGGATAACAGCGCGCATGCCGGAGACGTCAATCCGAGCCATTTCTACGCCGGCGAGGGCGCATTCACCGTCACCCTGACCGCGACGAGGGGGCCCTGCCTCGCGAAGGCGACCTTCGTGCTGGAGCTCCATCAGGACATCCCGGTGTCCATTACCCTGGCACGCACCCGGTTCTGCGCCAACGAGGAGATCGGCACCCCGGTGAATGTCATGCCCCCGGGCGGCACGCTCGAAGGCCCGGGCGCCGGCCTCGACGCCGCCGGCGGGTTCGTGTTCATCCCGTCCTTGGCCGCGGCGGCGACCGACGCATCCTCGGTCATCCTCACCTACACCGCCACCGACGGTCGCACCGCCACGCAGCCGCTCGACCTTACCCAGCCTCCGGACGTGCAGTTCGCCATCGGCCCCGTTCAATCCTCCGCTGACGGCTTCGGTGTGACCTTCGTGAACAAGACGCCCGGGGACGCGGCGTTCATCTGGGACTTTGGAGACGCCACGGGCGCCACCACGCGGGATACGACGCACTTCTACCCCGCCGAGGGCAACTACGCCGTGACCCTCACCGCCACCCTCGGACCCTGTACCACGTCCCAAACGGCGCCCCTCATCCTCCGGCGTGCGAAAATCGCTCTGCCTGGGACGATTTTCTGTGCCGGGGATGCGAATCGCTATTCGATCAGCGTCTCGCCGGCGGGAGGCACGGTGAGCGGACCCGGCGTCTCCGGCGATGCCGCCGGAGGCTTCACTTTCGTCCCCGCGGACGCCAAGATCGCGGGTGCGGTCCCTCTGGTCTACGCCGCGCCGGACGGCCAGCAGGCAAGAACAACCGCCCAGTTGGTGGCCCCGCCCAGGGTTTCCTTTGCCGCCACGATCGCTACGGGCCCGGATGGGTTCACGGTCCAGTTCGAGAACTCCAGCGACCCCGACGTCAGCTGTGCTTGGGATTTCGGAGACGGATCGCAATCCGGCGAATTCAAGACCTCCCACTTCTACTTCAAACCGGGAACCTACAAGGTCAGCCTCGTCGTCACCCGCGGGCCCTGTACCGCCACCCAGGTCCAGCAACTCGTCCTCCTCCCGCAGGTCCCTGTCTCCATCGGCCTGGCACAGGCCGGGTTCTGCTCGGATGACAAGACCGCCTACCCGATCGTGGTGCAACCCCCCGGCGGCGCAGTGCACGGCCCGGGAGTCGGCATCGATTCGAAGGGGAGCTTCACCTTCACACCCGCCGCGGCCAGCGGCGACTTGGGCGGGGTGACGGACACGGCGACGGCGGACCTCACCTACCAGGTCCCCGACGGTCGCTCCCAAAGCACTCGCATCACTTTGTCCGAGCCCCCGATTCCGGCCTTCCAGTTCTTCGTCAGCCAGACGGGCTCGGGCGCCACCACCGTGCTGTTCCTCAACCAAACGCCGGGCACCGGTATCACCTTCGTCTGGAACTTCGGTGACGGCTCCCCCGATCTCCCCACCCAAAACATCGAGTTCAACCGCACGCTCCCATCCGGCAGATCCCTCACCGTGGCGCTGAAAGCCACCCGCGGGGCCTGCAACCGAACCGCAACCAAGGTGGTCAACACGCCCCCGAGCGGACCGATCATCACCATCCCAGGCGGAGGCGGGACCACCGTTCCCGGGGCGGGTGTTCCGGTGACGCCCGTGCCTGTGGCCACGGTCCCCATCACCACCGGCCCGGTGACCGCAGGTCCCCTCACCCCTCCCCCCGCCGGCGCCGCCGTCCCAGTCATCCCCAAAGCCCCCGCAGGCACATCCGCTCCCGCCGGGACCGGCGTACCGCCTGACCCCACCCTCCCGGTCCCCATCTTCCAACCCCCAGGCACCACAACCCCGCAAGGGGCAACGAGTCTCGGAGCCGACCCCAAACCCAAACCCAATCCGGCTCAACCTCGATCCCGCCGACGTCGCTGAACCCCAGGCCTCATGCCCAGCCGCCCGACCCATCGCATCCTGCGCCGCGTGCTCGAGGTCTCAGTCGCGAACCGCGACCACGCGGCCTCGTGGCGGCAGTGGAGCCGCGACCTGTGGGACCGACGCCTGGCCCGCGCCCTCGGTGACGCGCTCGACCAAGCCAGCCCCAACGGGGACGTCCTCCGCGTCCCCCGCCTCAGCATCGAACTCCGGCTGGAAAAGGGAACCGACGAGACGTCGCTCACCGACGACTTCGTCAGGCAACTCCGCGAGGGTCTCCTCACGGACCCGGCACCCCGTCGGCGATCGCGCGAGACGCCTCCGTCACGGATCCCCGCGGCAGGCCGTCGGCGCGCCTGCCTTGAATGCTTTCTGCGCTTCGGGGCGATCCCCTGGTGGGCGCCTCACGAGATGGTCCTGGGCCTGGCCGGCTCCCTGCTCGAGGAATGCCGCCTCACCTCGGACGGCGGTTCCTGGCTGCGCTCCCTCGTACTTTCGACGACCGCAGTCCCCCGCCGGCTCGCGCTGCAATTCGGAGCCGGGTTCCACCACGAGCTATTGGAGCAGGTCGCGCCCTCGATTTTCGTCACGGCGTTGACGGAGTTTCTCGGGGCGCATCCCTCTGCGTCCGAGACCGGGCCGGCAGCGCCGGGTCTCGAGTCTGAAATCGGCGCCCTCTGGATAGAAGGGCTCTGGCGGTCGTGGGCGGACGGCACCACACCCGGAATGGAGTCCATAACCCGGGCCCTCCGGTTCCTCCAACTCGCGCTCTCATCCACCCCGCGCGACCCCGCGGCCATCGACCCCGGGACGGGAACATCCGACCTCCCCGTCGTGACCGCTGCCGCGCTCCGCCAACTTCATCCCACGCTCCCGTCAGACCGCGGTCGCCTGGCCGACGCCCTGGTGTCCGTCCTGTCGAGCCGCCTCGACCCCGAAGCCGCCGCACGGGAATGGCGATCCGACATCCCGCCTCCCGCGCCGCGGACCGGTGAGACACACGGATCCCGTGCGATGGAGCCCTCGGCCCGCCCCGACGAGGACTCATCGGAGCCCGAAGGATCGCCCTCGGTCGTGCGACCTGCGGCGCCGTCGGTCACGGCCACCGCCCCCAGGGAGGGTGGCCATTGGCTCCCCGAGGCCCCTGCGCCCGTCGATCGGGCATTCCCCGTCTCCAACGCAGGCCTGGTGCTGGTGGCCCCGTTCCTCCCCCGATTCCTGGCCGCGCTCGGCATCGGGTCCGCGGCCTTCGGCGACGCCAACGATCTTCGGCTCCTCTGCCCGCTCCTGATCCAGTACGTAGCCACCGGCGAAGCCGATGCGCCTGAGGCCTCGCTCGTCCTTCCGAAGATCCTCAGCGGGCTGCCGATCGAGATCCCGGTCCCCCGTCGGATCCCGGACGCTGAACCGGTCCGCGCCGAATCCGAAGCCCTCCTCGCCGCGATGATCGGTCAGTGGAGCGCGCTTCGGCAGACGAGTGTCGCGGGGTTCCGGTCGTCGTTCCTGCAGAGGCCGGGCCTGCTGCGTGAAGCCGACGGCGAATGGGTTCTCCACGTTGAGCACCGGCCTTGGGACGCCTTGCTGGACCACGTGCCATGGACCTTTCGGACCCTGAAGCTGGACTGGATGCCGCAACTCCTGACCGTGGTCTGGGCCTCCCATGGATGACGCGCGTCATGGCACCACGCTCGACCTCGAGCTGCGCTGGTTTTTCCAGACACTCGAGTCGCGCCTGAGCCTGCATTTCGGCCAGGACACCAAGTCCCGCCGTCCCGCCGCGCCCCCTCCTCCGGACCTCTCGAAGGAGGAAGGGCCGTATGCGGACCTCGTGAAAGCTCAGGCGTTCGGCCGCCGTGAACGGCTCGTTCTCGCCCTCGCCCTCGCCCCTCACGTCCGCCCCGCCCTCCTCGATCCCCTGTTCACCCGCAACACCACCTACGATCGCTCGTTCTCTGAATTCGGTGGGCTGACCTCCCCCACTGGCGGGTTCCTGCCCAGCCTGGAGACCGCGCTGTTTCTCCTCGCCGGCGACTCCATGACGGAGCGCCTCGCCGCCAACCGCCTCTTTGCACCCGAGCACGCCTTTCTCAGGCAGAACCTCCTCGACCTCGGGCCGCCCGACCCCTCACTCACCCCCGGCCAGCGACCCCTCCGGCCCTCGCCCGCCCTGCTCCATCAACTTCTCACCGGCGAAGCCTGGCGCCCGCGCTTCGGAATGCACTTCCCCGCGCGCCGGCTCGAGACTTCCATGGAATGGCAGGACTTGGTGCTCAACCACGACACGCGCCGTCAACTCGGCGAAATCATCGCCTGGCTCGAGCATGGCCGGGTGGTCATGGAGGACTGGGGGCTGCGCAGGAAACTCCGGCCCGGTTACCGCGCCGTCTTCATCGGGCCGCCTGGCACCGGCAAGACCCTCTCCGCAACCCTCCTCGGCAAGGTCACCCGCCGCGACGTCTACCGGGTCGACCTTGCCATGGTCGTCTCCAAGTTCATCGGCGAGACCGAGAAGAACCTCGAGTCGATCTTCACCCAGGCTGAAGACCGCGACTGGCTCCTGTTCTTCGACGAGGCCGATGCGCTGTTCGGCAAACGCACCGGCGTCAGCGACGCCCAGGACCGGTTCGCCAACCAAGAGGTCTCCTACCTGCTCCAGCGCGTCGAGGAGTTCGCCGGCGTCGTCATCCTCGCCACCAACCTCCGCGACAACATCGACGACGCGTTCCTGCGTCGCTTCGAAACGGTCGTCCAGTTCGCCCTCCCGGGGCCGGAGGAACTCCACACCCTCTGGACCCAGGGCCTCGACCGGTGCCCGCTCGATCGGGACGTTGATCTCCGCCAACTCAGCCGCCGCCACCGCCTCTCCGGGGGCGCGGTGATCAATGTCGTCCGCTACTGCGCCCTCTGCGCGGTGCAGCGGGAACAGCCCGTCATCCAGTTGCGCGACCTGGAGGACGGCATCCGCCGCGAACTCGCCAAGGAGGGGCGGACCCTCTGACCATGCTCGCTGCGCCCCTCCAGCGACGCCACGCCCCTCCCGCCCAGCGGGCCTGCTGCGGTGCGTCCGGTGGGCGCGGCACCGCGGCGCAACCCGCCACCGCCGCCTCGCGCGCCTTGTCGGGCCTCATATCACGTGCGTCAGCCGGACCCCGCCCCCATGCGACGGCCCCAGCCCCGCGCCGCGACCACCCCACCCCAAGCGTTGCTCCACCCGCACGGTCCCACACCCCGCGGATCCACCGGAAATGCGCCTGCGGCGGGACCTGCGGAGATTGCCAGACGCGGCACGAAACCCCGGCCCCCCCCGTGACCACGACCGCGGCGCAGGCCCCGCCCGCGCGCCACGCCCCCAGCTTGGTCCAGAGAAAATGCGCGGGGGCCTCCGGCACCGGGTGCCGGGACTCGCCGTCAGTCGCCACCTTCGGCGTCAGCCATACCTCCGCGAGCTCCCACCACCCGGAGCCCGGCCCCAGCGTCGTCCAGCGCAAGTGTGCTTGCGGCGGAACCTGTGACTCCTGCCGCCAGGCCGCGGCATCCACGGAAGCCGTCTCCTCCTCCCCGACCCTTCCCCGCGCCCCGCCGTCGTCCCGGTTCGAGTCCCCACCTCCCAGCCTCATCCATAGGAAATGCGCCGGGTCGTGCGGAGGTGAGCGAGAGGAATTCATCCATCGCCGCTCCCGTTCTTCTGCCCGTCCCGGGGTGACCGAGACCCTCGCGGGGATCGCCGGCGTGCCGTTGCCGCGACGCGGATCCGGCCGAGCCCTCGAGCCCTCCACCCGCGCCTTCATGGAGCGCGGTTTCGGCCATGATTTCGGCGGGGTCAGGGTCCACACCGGCCCGGAGGCCGCGCGCGCCAACCGGGAACTCGAGGCAATCGCCTTCACCACCGGGCACGACATCTTCTTCGACGATGGACGGTACCGTCCCGATTCCGCCGAAGGCCGCTGGCTGCTCGCCCACGAACTGACCCACGTTGTCCAGCAACGCCGCGGCACCGTCGCCGCCTCGGACTCCGGTTCCCGCCTCAGCAAGCCGGGAGACCCGTCGGAGCGCGAGGCAGACGCCGCCGCCCACGCGGTCGTCCACGGACACACGCCGGCCATCTCCCCGGCTGGCCAGGGCGAGGTCCCGGTGCAGCGCTTCGGCCTGCCCTCGCTCAGCGATATCGGCGACGCCCTCTCCGACGCTGGAGGCGCCCTCGTGGATGCCGGCGGCGCGGTGGTGGACACCGTCGGCGAGGGACTGAGCGCGGCCGGCAACTTCATCGCGGGCATCGCCATCGAGGTCTGGGATCTCGCCAACAGCCTCGCCAGCGCGATCGGCGGTCTGGTCCACGTGAGCGGCACAACCCTGGTGATCGACGTCCCCTCCGTTTCACTCTGTGGCTCCGGGCTGGACCTCGACATCCCCGTGCCGGAAATCGACCTTGAGATCCCGCTCTGGTTCGGCGCCTGGCCCCTGAACCGACACCTCCTCCTCCTCGGCTACTTGAGCCTCCGCACCCGGCTCGCAGTCAACGCCGGACTGCGACTGGGTCCTTGCGACTTCAACGGCCTCCGCATCGTCATCGACCCCCTCGCCGCCCGCGTCACCGCCTCTGGCAGCCTCTCCGTCTCCGCCGGCGGAAGCGTCGGCGCCGGCCTGAACCTCGGTGGACACGGAGAAGTCGACATCCTCCTGCACACCCCCAGCTCGCTTGTCCCGTTCGTCATCCCCGCCGCAACCATCGATGTCGGTATCGCCGGAGGGATGTTCGGGACGATCGACGGCACCCTGACTCTGGCCGAGCACATCTCCGCCGGCCTCTTCAGCGGAATCAGTCTCAGCGCGGCCGAAGACCTGGATCTGGCCTTGGCCTGGGGCGCCACCCTGGTCGGTTATGGCCACGTGGAAGCCCTGGGAATCACGCTCTGCAGCATCCTCTGGCCCCTCGTCGACGTCCGGCGACGCCTCGCGCTGTCCATGGGCCTCGGCCTGCACATCAGCACCAGTGGCGTCTCCCTGAGCACCCCCACCGCCTCGCTCGCACTCGGACTCCACGGCGCCTTCGGTTTCACGGACCTCCCCAGCCGCCTCATGCGGGAAGGCATCCAGGTCGATTGCCCGCTCCTCGATCGGATCTGCATGTTGCTCTACAAGATGGGCCTCATGCCCTCCCAACGAGGAGGCTCCTGGACCGGCCACCCCACCCCACCCTGGCCCAGCCCCGCCGGCTCCACCCCCCCGCCAGAAATCTACGCACGCAACCCAGGCATCCCCAGCAAGGCCCAATGCCGCGGCGCCTGCGGCCCCGATTGCGACACCTGCACCAACGAAGGCGACCACTTCGAGTGCCACCCCCAGCCCGACGGCGGCCATCGCCTCGTCCGCTACCCGAACTACACCGTGTGCGGCTCCCACCAGGGCTGCCGCGACCACGACGCCTGCTACGACTGGTGCGGCAGCGGCGGTCCCTCCGGCCTCGGCCCAATGCTCTGCCGGCGGCTGTGCGACTTCGAGTGCCTCTGCAACTACCCCGCCCGCCAATGCATCGGATGGGTCTTCGGCCGCCGGCCGTTCGACCAAACGATGTACTTCTCGGACAAGCCGTCGCTCGTCGGCGCCTGTTACGGGCGCTGCCCAGACGTCACCACCGACGACAAGGGCAAGCTCAAGCCAATCAAGCATTGCCTCGACCCGATCGTCCTCTGGGCCGGCCTCCCCCTGCCGACCCGCCGATACTCCCACTCGACCGGCTGGATCAACGTCTTCCAAAAGAACCTCCTCGTCTTCGAGGTCGTCCACCTCCACCTCCGCGCCGATGTCGCCGGGCGCCTCGGGCTGACGCTCGGGGCGCACCTTGGGCCCGTGACCCTCAGGGAGGTCTGCCTGATCCTGGACCCCACCACAGGCACCTATTCGGGCGGCGGCAAACTGAACGTGGTCGCGAACTTCAACCTCGCCGCCAATGCCACAGGGACCCTCCGCGCCGAGTGTCTCACGTTCTGCCTCCTCAGCGTCTTCCGAGGCGAGGGCGACCTGAGCGCCACGGGCCGCTTCCACGGCAGCGTCCACGCCACCGCCGCAGCCGCTCTCACCTGCCGCAACGGCGAATTGATCCTCGACGCCGATGCCTGGGTCGGGGCCAACGCCAAGATCGAGCTCGGCCTCCAGGCCGCCATTCGCGCCTTCCTCCTCGGCTTCCAGGTGTTCAGCCACCGCTGGACCCTGCTCGAACGGGTCATCCCGATCGCCGACTGGAAGATGAAACTCGGCAGCTTCTCGGGCCGCGTCCCCGTCGGCGCCGCCCCGCCGACCATGCCCGACGTCCGGGCTCTCTTCGCGGATGTTATCCCCGCGGCCAGCGCCGCCCGC
>CAIMTB010000261.1 GCA_903844265.1 uncultured Verrucomicrobiota bacterium | reverse complement strand
GGTCCGGTATGGATGACGGTCCACTTCGGGGCAAAGCTGGATGCGACCCCTGGATGAGGATCTGCGCGCATTCGAGTGTGGTAACGCACTCGGATCCAGAGGGTTGTGGGGGCATCACACGGTGAGGAGCACATCCGCGCCGGTCTCGTGCCTCGCTGCACCCCGACTCTTGGGCTGGACGTGGGGCCGTCAGGCACGAGCGGCCTTCGCTGCCAGTCGTGACTCCAAGGCCGCGCTGGAATGCTCACACCCCCAACTGAATTGCCTGCGTGGTCCGCCACAAATCCGCCGCCAAGACGGCAGGCGGCCGTTACGTTCGCCCCGGCATGGGGCGGGAGTCTGGGGTACGCAGAGCATCGATTTCGGCGTTTGACCAATGGCGGCAACCATTTCAGCCTGAAATGGTTCGCTTGTGGGAGCGTGGGCGGCAGAAGGTCGGTTGATCCTTGCGGGCCAGTTGACCCTCTGATTCTCCAACCGGCGGAGCGGCGAATGAACGTCACGTCCTGATGCCACGATGAGCGACCTGAAGTCCATGACTGGCCTCGAAGGGCTGCGGCTGCTTCCCGCAGGGCGGTCCTCCGTGCCCCGGTGGACTTCATGCCGCGAAGTGGTTCTCCGCCCAACTCGTCCTGACCGCGTGCCACACGGCCAAGGCTCGAGGAAGCCACGGGTTTCCATCCTGGGAGCAGAATGACTGCTGGCCCGGCTCCAAACGGTCCACCTGCGCCACCCG
Source organism: uncultured Verrucomicrobiota bacterium (assembly GCA_903844265.1). Lineage (GTDB taxonomy): Bacteria > Verrucomicrobiota > Verrucomicrobiia > Limisphaerales > CAIMTB01 > CAIMTB01. Next base: position 5,509 of record CAIMTB010000261.1, on the reverse strand, counting down.
GCCGTCCAGGCAGGGATGCCCATTCGCCCACCGCCCCTCCCCGGTACAGCGCCAACATCACCGCAGGATCCCTGAAGGTTGCCGAGAGCCGCATCGTGGCGGGTCTCCTCTTGGTCGGCACCGACGAGGCCGGGTGGCAACGGGCTATCGTCCGCGACAACGTGCTGAAGGCACGTCACCGCACCAGCGGCATCCGCCTCGCCAGATTGGTGCGCCACCGATTGGAGCCCATGTCGGCGGATCTCTGGAGGATGGTCCGCGACTCCCCTGGTGACGTCGCCACCCACGCGGTTCTCGCTGCTGCCATCAAGCATAGCCGCCTCCTGGGTGATTTCCTCGACCTCGTCGTCCGCGATCAACATCGACGCTTTGCGCAGGTGCTCACCCCCAAACACTGGGAAGACTACATCCTGGATTGCCGTGGCCGGGACCCCCGGATGCCGCAGTGGAACGAGTCCACGATCCGGCGGCTCAGGTCCTCGGTATTCCAGATCCTTGCGCAGGCCGGGTACCTCCGGGACACCCGGTCCCTGACCCTGCAGCGGCCCAAGATCGCCTCCGAAGTCACCAGCTACCTGCGGCGCGAGCACGAGGATTACGTGCTGCGCTGCATCACCGTAGGCACATGAGCGACCAACTGACAGAGCGCCTCAACCGCATCCTGCCCAAGCTGACTTCCGACGAGTTGCTCAGCGGAAGCGGCCTCGGCAACGAGATCGGCTTCTACATCTTCGACTACCCAGCCGAGGATGAGTTGCGCGTTCGCGAACACATCCAGTTCCTGGTCGACCGCCTCCCCAAGGCAAAGACCGGGCTTCGCGTGATGCATGTGAACCTGTTCGATCTGGTGATCAACCACCTGAAGTCCAGGAACCTGCTGGACCGCGCCATCGAGATGCAGCGAACCAAGGGCGACGATTCCGTCTTCAAGGCGCTGAGTGCTCCACTCCACGAGTCGCGGCTCGCGAAGGTCTTCGCTGAAGTGGCCCGGCCGTCCCAACATGATCTGGTCCTGGTGTCAGGCGTCGGGAGCGTCTGGCCGTTGCTCCGTTCCCACGCGCTGCTGAACAACCTCCACCCGATGATGGGGTCCACCCCGCTCGTGCTTTTCTATCCGGGCAGGTACGACCAGCTCACCTTGCAACTGTTCGGAATCATTCCGGGCACGAACTACTACCGGGCCTTCAATCTCGTCCCCTGATTCCCAGGATCCTGCCATGACCATCAGCGAACTCTTCACCCGCGACATCCACCGTTCCATCAACGGGGTCGTCAAAGCCGAACAACTGGACGATTCCGTCGTCTGGCAGGAGTTGGATGAGTTTGTCGTGACCAAGGAACTGGGCCTCCACATCCGCAAGTTCTTCCAGACCTACCTCGACGCCATCGACCGGCCGAAGGATTCCGATATTTCAGGTAAGATCGGCGTCTGGGTCAGCGGCTTTTTCGGCAGCGGCAAATCCCATTTCCTGAAGGTGCTGTCGTACGTCCTGAGCAACCGGCACCTCAACGCGAACGGCGAGTCCCGCCAGACTGTCGATTTCTTCGAGACCAAGATCCAGGACGCGATGCTCTACGGGGATATCAAGCGTGCCGTTTCCGCCAACACGGACGTCATCCTCTTCAACATCGACAGCAAGGCCGATAACCGTTCGCCCCGCGACGCCATCCTCTCGGTCTTCCTCCGCGTCTTCAACGAACTCCAAGGGTTCAGCGGCGATCACCCGTGGATCGCCCATATGGAGCGGCACCTGGCCAGCAAACGTAAGCTGGAGACATTTCACCAAGCCTACCGACTAGCTGCTGGACACGAGTGGCTGGAGGAGCGCGACGCATACGAATTCAACCGCGACGCCCTGATCAAAGCCGTGTCTCACGCTCTCGGCCAGAGCGAGGAGGCCAGCTCCAAGTGGTTCGACGGAATGGAGAACGCGTTCCCGCTGACCATCGAGAACTTCTGCGGCTGGGTGAAGGAATACATCGACTCCAAGGGACCGAACCACCGCCTGGTATTCCTTGTAGACGAAATCGGCCAGTTCGTCGGCCAAGACACGCACAGGATGCTCAACCTCCAGACGATCACCGAGGACATCGGCACTGCCTGTGGAGGTCGTGCGTGGGTCGTGGTCACCAGCCAGGAGGATATCGACGCCGTCCTCGGCGAGATGAAGAAGAGCGCGGCCAACGATTTTTCGAAGATCCAAGGGCGCTTCAAGACCCGCCTGTCGCTCTCCAGCGCCAATGTAGACGAGGTCATCCAGGAGCGCCTCCTGGCAAAGCGTGACGAAGCTCTCGCACCACTGCGGGCGCTGTATACGGCGAAGGGTGACATCCTCAAGAACCAGCTCAGCTTCACAGGAGTTGGCCCGACGCTGCGGGCCTTCAAGGACGGCGACGACTTCGTCCGAAATTACCCGTTCGCCCCCTACCAGTTCCAACTGATCCAGAAAGTCTTCGAGGCCATCCGCAAGGCCGGTGCAACCGGACTGCACCTTTCTCGGGGTGAACGCTCCATCCTCGATGCCTTTCAGTCCGCAGCGAAGCAGGTGGCCGGAAGTAGCGTGGGGGTCCTGGTCCCGTTTTGGCGATTCTACCCGTCCATCGAGAGCTTTCTCGACACTTCGGTCAAACGGACCATCGACCAGGCTCAGACCAATGCAGGTCTTGAGGAATTCGACGTGCACCTGCTCCAGGTGCTGTTCCTCATCCGCTACGTCGAGGACATCAAGGGCAACGTCAACAATCTGGTCACCCTGTGCATCGACCAGATCGACGCCGACCGCTTGGCCCTGCGCCGGAAGATCGAGGCCAGTCTCCAGCGTCTCGAGAAGGAGACGCTCATCAGCCGGAGTGGCGACAACTACCTGTTCCTGACCAACGAGGAGCGCGACATCAACCGCGAAATCAAACTCGTGGACCTCAGCGGCGGCGAGGAGGCGAAGCTCTTGGGCGAACTGATCTTCGACGACGTCCTGAAGGGCAACCGCAAACACCGCTACGCGGTCAACGGAAAGGACTTCCCCTTCAACAGCCTCTGCGACCTGCATCCGGTGGGACGTCGTACGGAGAATGCCCTGACGGTCTCCGTCGTGAGTCCGCTGGCGGATGACTACAACCTCTTCGACAACGCCCGCTGCATTCTGACCAGCGCGCAGGAGGGAGGGCAGATCCTCCTCAAGCTGGCCGACGACGAAGGCCTTGGCCGGGAGATCCGCACCTACCTGAAGACCGAGAAGTACATCGCCCGGAAGAACGACGGAGCCCTGCCCAAGACCACCCTCCGCATCCTCCACGACTGCGCCGAGGATAACCGGGGACGCCGCGAGCGGCTGGTACATTCCCTTGCTGACTTGGTCTCCGAGGCAGACCTCTACGCCTCCGGTAGCAGGCTGACTCTGAAGGGCGAGGATGCGTCGGGCCTACTGAGCCAGGCGCTCGACTACCTCGTGCAGAATAGCTTCTCGAAGATGGGCCTGCTCAAGCGACTCAACACGAACCCACTTCAGGAGATCCAGGCGGTGCTGCGCAGCAACGACATCGCCCAGCAGACCCTGGCTGTTCGCACCGAGGAGGCCAACCCGCAGGCGCTGGAAGACCTTCGCAGCTACATCGACCTCTCCACGCGGGCCAGTCGCACCATTGTTCTCCATGAACTGATCGAGAACCGTTACGGCGTCCGGCCCTACGGCTGGCCCGATCTGGAGATCGTCCTGTTGGTCGCCCGGTTGGTGGTTCTCGGCGAGGTTCAGGTGGTTCAGAACGGCGCTGTGGTCCCGACCGACAAAGTCTATGGCGAGATCACCGTGCCCGCCAAGTGGCGCAAACTGGTCCTCGTACAGCGCCACAGCGTGGATTCCCACCTTCTCGCGACCACTCGCACCCTGGGCAAGGACCTGTTCGCGGAAATGGGGCCGGAGACCGAGGAGGCGCTCTTCAACTTCCTCAGGCTGAAGTTGAAGGCTTGGGAGACCGACCTTCAGTCGTTCAAGCCGTTGGCTGAGACCGGAAGTTATCCGGGCAAGGAGGCCATCGTCGACGCCTTGCGGACCGTCGCTCGGGTTCTCGCCGAGGAAGACAGCTGTAAGTGCATCGAGCGGTTCAACAGCCTGAAGACGGAACTCCAGGATCTGGCCGACAGTTTCCAGGAACTGAAGGATTTCTACGAGCGCCAGAAACCCGCTTGGGAAGGACTGCGGAAGGCCTTGGAGCGGTTCCAACCCAACCGGCGTGAACTGGACCGGGATCCAAAGGCCGGTCCCGCGCTCAAGCGGATGGGAGATATCCTCGCCGCGCCGCGCCCCTACGGATTGATCAAGGAGGCGTCTGGCCTGATCCAGACCGTTGCCGGGGTCAACGACGCCCTGGTCGCCGCCCGGCGGACCGAGGTGTTGGAAACGATTTCCCGCCAGTCAGCCCTTATTGATCAGGAGTTGGCGACGCACTCGGTGGATTCCAGTCTGAAGGCAGCCTGTGTGGCTCCCATCCAGACGCTGCGGCAACAGGTTCAGGAGGAGCAGAGTCTGGCTCACTTGGCCCAGGCCCAGGGCGAAGCCATGGGTGCCCTCGACGATGTCATCACCCGGATCGAGAAGGCACAGAAACCCACGGTGCCACCGCCAAACACCAGCGCTCCAACGACGCCTGCCACGCCAACTCCAGCCGTCCGGTCCCGGAGGGTCATCAAGCCTGCCGACATCTCCCCCAAGCCTTACTTGGAAACTCGGGAAGACGTGGACGCATTCCTCGCCGCCCTGCGTCAACAACTCGAATCCGCCCTGGCCAAGAACGAACGGATCCAGATCCGCTGACCCATGACGGCCGCCGATCTCAAAACACAACTGGATCGCCTGCTTCGGCTCCCCGCCGAAACGGAATGGGTCGAGTTCAAGGAGGCCAAGTCGGGCTTTGATTCCGATGATCTCGGTCGGTACTTCGTCGCGCTGGCCAATGAAGCCAACCTGAAGTTACAACCCGTCGCCTGGCTGGTGTTCGGCATCCAGGACAAGGCTCACAGGGTGGTCGGTTCGCGGTTCCGCCCCAACCGTCCAGATCTCGACAACCTCAAGCTGGAGATCGCCCAGCATACCACTGGACGGATCACGTTTCGGGAGATCCACGAACTGCAACTGGCCGAAGGTCGGGTAGTCATGTTCGAGATTCCTCCCGCTCCCCAAGGCATCCCGGTGGCGTGGAAAGGCCACTTCTACGGTCGCGATGGGCATGCCCTGGGTGCCCTGAACCTTCAGGAAATCGAACAGATCCGCAGTCAGGCCGGGCATCAGGACTGGTCCGCCCAGCCGTGCCCGGATGCCCTGATCGACCATCTGGACCCGGCAGCCCTTCGTTTGGCCCGACAGAAGTTCCAGCAGAAGCACCAGAATCGACCCTTCGCAGCCGAAATCGCCACGTGGGACGACGCCACCTTTCTGGAGAAGATCAAGCTGGCTCGCGAGGGGCAGATTACCCGTGCCGCGCTGATTCTACTGGGCCGCCCGGAATCGACGCTGCG
>CAIMTB010000260.1 GCA_903844265.1 uncultured Verrucomicrobiota bacterium | reverse complement strand
GGTGACCCTTACGCAACGACTATTTCCGCACCATGCATCTCACCCCCCGCGAACTCGACAAACTCACCCTGCACCAGGTCGGCCTTCTGGCCCAGCGACGCCTCGCCCGGGGTTTGCGGCTGAACCATCCCGAGGCCGTGGCGCTCATTGCAACGGTCCTTCTTGAACTCATTCGAGACGGCCGTTCCGTCGCCGAACTCATGAACCTCGGACGCCAATTCCTGGGTCGCCGTCAGGTCATGGCCGGCATCCCGTCCCTGATCTCCGAGGTCCAGGTGGAGGGCACCTTTCCCGACGGAACAAAACTGGTCACCGTCCACCACCCGATCGCCGCGCTGGACGGAAATCTCTGCCTGGCCTTGCACGGCTCATTCCTCCCGATCCCTGAACTCACAGCCTTCGGAGACTCAGGAGAGGAGATCATTCCCGGTGAATGCCTGCCGTGCCCCGGCGACCTCGAAATCAACGCGGACCGCGAGGCGATCGGGATCCCCGTGACCAACCTCGGCGACCGGCCCGTCCAGGTGGGGAGTCACTACCACTTCATAGAGACCAATGCCGCGCTGAGTTTCGATCGCGGCCTCGCCTACGGAAAGCGCCTCGATATCCCGGCCGGAACCGCCGTCCGCTTCGAGCCTGGGGAGACCCGGTCGGTCAACCTCGTCTCCATAGACGGCAGGCAATTCATCTCCGGCGGCAACTCCATCGCCACCGGAAAAGTCAGTGCCGCAGGCCGCAAGTCCGCTCTTTCGAAGACTCGGAGGCGGCGCTTCGAACACCAGCCCGCTACCACCCCGTCAACGAACCGTGGCAGTCGACGTGAGGAGACTCCATCTTGACCCGAACACCAATGACTAGAGCCTCCATACGTCGGCTGCTACGACGGGTGGGCGCATTTTCAACGGTCTGATAACACCCGTACGGTTCCCTACCCCCCAATACCATGTCCCAACGGATGTCCCGTTCCCACTACGCCGAAATGTTCGGACCGACCACCGGAGACAAAGTCCGGCTCGGTGACACATCGCTCGTCCTGGAGGTGGAGAAGGATCACACGGTCTACGGCGACGAATGCAAGTTCGGCGGCGGAAAGGTCATCCGCGAAGGGATGGGACAGGCCACGGGGATATCGGCTGCCAGGGCCCTGGATTGCGTCATCACGAATGCCCTGGTGATGGATTACACGGGGATTTACAAGGCGGACATCGGCATCAAGGGCGGCCTCATCGCCGGCATTGGAAAGGCCGGCAACCCGGACGTCATGGCCGGCGTGACCGCTCGCATGGTCGTCGGGGTGACCACCGAGGTCATCGCAGGCGAGGGACTCATTATCACCGCCGGAGGCCTGGATACTCACATCCATTTCATCTGCCCGCAGCAGGCCCACGAAGCCATAGCCGCCGGACTCACCACCATGATCGGCGGAGGGACGGGTCCGGCCACGGGCACCTGCGCAACGACCTGCACGCCGAGCCCGTTCCACTTCCGGGCCATGCTTCAGGCGACCGACACGTTGCCCCTGAATATCGGCCTCACCGGCAAGGGTAACACCGCGCATCCGGCCGGCCTGAAGGACCAGATTCTCGCAGGCGCCATCGGCCTCAAGCTGCACGAGGACTGGGGCACCACCCCGGCCGCCATCGATTGTTGCCTGAAAGTCGCGGACGACCATGACATCCAGGTCACGATCCATACCGACACCCTCAACGAGTCCGGTTTCGTCGAGGCAACCCTTGCGGCCATCGGCGGACGAACGATCCACACGTATCACTCGGAGGGCGCCGGCGGCGGGCACGCCCCCGATATCATCCGGGTCTGCAGCGAACCCAACGTCCTCCCCAGTTCCACCAACCCCACGCGTCCCTACACCGTCAACACCATCGACGAGCATCTCGACATGCTCATGGTGTGCCACCACCTCGACCCCAACCTGCCCGAGGACGTCGCGTTCGCCGAAAGCCGGATCCGGGGTGAGACCATCGCCGCGGAAGACATCCTCCACGACCTCGGTGCCATCAGCATGATGAGCTCGGATTCACAGGCCATGGGACGCATCGGAGAAGTCATCACCCGCACCTGGCAGACCGCGGACAAGATGAAGCGCCAGCGCGGCCCGTTACCCGGAGAATCCGGGGACAACGACAACCTCCGCATCCGACGATATCTTGCGAAGTACACCATCAACCCCGCCATCACCCACGGCGTCTCCCATCTCATAGGTTCCGTGGAAGTAGGAAAACTCGCCGACCTTGTCCTCTGGCGTCCCGCGTTCTTCGGGGCCAAGCCTGAGCTCGTGATCAAGGGCGGCATGATCGCCTGGGCCCAGATGGGCGACCCGAACGCCAGCATACCGACACCCCAGCCCGTCGTCATGCGCCCGATGTTCGCCAGCTTCGGACGCGCTGCGGGAGAATCCTCCATCGCCTTCGTGAGCGAACTCTGTCATCGCCGCGGTGTGGCTGGAAAATACGGCCTCAGCAAGCGCATCGAGGCTGTCCGCGGTTGCCGGAACATAGGCAAGAAGGACCTCCGACTCAATGACGCGATGCCGTCCCTGACCGTCGATCCCGAGACCTACGAGGTGCGCATCGACGGCGTTCAGCTGGTATGCGAGCCCGCTCGGGAACTGCCGCTCGCCCAACGCTATTTTCTCTTCTGACGCCTTTGAAACCGGCGAACGACATCCTGGCCGAGTCCGGGTCGCCCGACCACCCGGGCGTGGCCCATCCGCGGCCGGCCTGGACCGGCGACGGGGGCGGCCGGCCGGAGTGCTCCCCCTTCCTGGTTTGGCAACTCGCTGATTCGTCGCTGCCCACGGGCGGCTTCGCCCACTCCGCGGGGCTCGAGGCCGCATGCCAGTGCGGTGAGATACAAAACCGCCGCGACCTCGAGGATTGGCTTCGCGCAGGCGTTGGCCAGCTGACTTACTCGGCCCTTCCCTTTGTCAACGCAACTTACTCTGCGCCCGAGTTACTCGCCGACACCGACCGGTTCTGCGAAGCCTTCACCTCGAATCATGTCGCCAACCGGGCGAGTCGCGCGCAAGGAAAGGCCCTGCTGAGCATCGCCGAGCGGGCCTTTTTCTGTTCGACCGCTCCGGCTCGGCCCCCGACCACGACGCCCTTCGGGCACCACGCTCCCGTCTTCGGCTTCGTCGCGTCCCGACTCGGTCTGGACGCGACCACGGCCCGGAGGCTCTTTGCATTCCAACACCTTCGCGGATCCTTCGCCGCGGCGGTCCGGCTGAACCTCGTGGGCCCCAATGAAGCGCAGTCCATGCTTTTCCTTCTGGGTGCCGAAGCAGGGAAGGCGGCGGACCTAGCCGAAGGCCTCGGCCTTGGAGACGTCGCTCAAACCGCTCCCATTCTCGATCTGCTCCAGGGATGCCAGGACCGCCTCTACTCGCGGTTGTTCCAATCATGAATCCCGGCACGCCCACCCTTGGAAGCAGCCCGCCGGCCTTCCCATGATTCTCCGTTCAATGACCACCCACAATCACACCCACCCCCACTCCCACGAGGCGCTCGAACATGCCGGGCACTTTCACGAACGCGAACCCGCCCACGACCGGGATTTCTCCCGCAGGGCCTTCACGGTTGGGGTTGGCGGACCCGTCGGATCGGGCAAGACAGCCCTGATGCTGCAGCTTTGCCGTTCCCTCCGGAACCAAATGAGCATCGCCGCGGTGACCAATGATATCTTTACCCGCGAAGACGGTGAATTCCTGGTGACCCACCAGGCCCTCCCGGCAGAGCGAATCCGCGCCGTGGAGACCGGCGGTTGTCCCCACGCCGCCATCCGCGAGGATATCTCCGCGAACCTCCAGGCCCTCGAGGAACTCCACCTCCTCCATCACACCGACCTTCTACTCCTCGAGTCCGGCGGTGATAACCTCGCCGCCTGCTTCAGTCGCGAACTCGCGGATTACACCATCCAGGTCATCGACGTCGCCGGGGGTGACAAGATACCCAGAAAGGGCGGCCCCGGCCTGACTCAAAGTGACCTCCTGGTCATCAACAAGACCGACCTTGCGCCTGCCGTTGGCGCCAACCTGGAAGTCATGGCCCTCGATACACGGAGGATGCGCGGCACCGGCCCGTTCGTCTTCGCCCAGGTCAAGCACGGCGTCGGCGTCGACGAAATTGCGGGCCACATCCTCCACGCCTGGCAACACGCCATCGGAATCGATCATAAGCATTGACGAGTCATAAGGGGAATCTCTACGATCTCTTCGGTGTCTGTACGTTCCGCCACTCGAATTGCCGCAGCGGTTATGCTGAGCCTGACGCTCAGTTTTCATTGGGCCGTGCTGCAATCCGTGGCCTGGACGACCATGCTGGTCGAACGTCTGCGGACTCAGTCGGTGACCTCGGCGTTCAGCACCACGTTTGACGGAAAGCATCCCTGCCAGCTCTGTCTCGTGATTCGGGATGGCAGGACGGGCAATACGAAAGAGACGGTCCCGATCTCCAGGCTGGTAAAGCTGGATGGCTGGGTATCCCTCGAAGCGGTGCCCGTCGTCTTCGGCACGGATGGAGTAGACATTGCCTACCCACCTGTTTACCAAGCCTTGTCGAGACTCTATCGTCCGCCGCTGCCGCCTCCTCGATCAGCCTAGGCTGCGAGGTTGCAGCGAGAGGGTTGTGAAGCTCACGCGCCTCGGGCGTGACAACCCGCATCCTCGCCGACGGGCATCGGGTTAGGACGGGTCATTCAGGGATGCCTTGGCTCTCGTGCTCAGGATCCCACCCGGCACCCCAACCCTCGCGCCCGTGTAGGTCGCGTTCCCCCACCACTGCACCGCCACGCATAAGTCCCTTCGTCAGGACTGCCGGCACACCGTGTTCGGTCGTGCCCGGAAGAGGAATAGGATTTCATTGAACCGCCGTATCTCAGCAGCCTTTACACTGATCGAACTGCTGGTCGTCATCGCCATCATCGCGATCCTGGCCAGCATGCTCCTGCCTTCCCTCGCCTCAGCCAAGGGCCGAGCGCGCACCCTCCAGTGCGCCTCCAACCTCAGGCAGATCGGCGTTGGGTGCACGATGTACTCCGGCGACAACAACGACGCGCTCCCCCAGTCTTCCCACCAGGGCGCCTCCTGGATCGGCAAGCTGGAACCCTACGGCGTAACCAACGTCTACCGGTGTTTCCTGGACACGAACCGGCTACGTTCCACGAGTTACGCCATCAACGATTTTCTGACACCCAAACCCTACGGCGCCCGCGACCTGGATTATTCGCGGCTGATCGCCGTCCCCTCGCCCGCCGAGACCTTGCATCTCGCCGAGGCGCGTGGGGATTTCGAGGGTTCCGATCATTTCCACTTCGCCGACCGCGCCAGCGGCGGCTACTCAAACGTCGCCTTCGCGGCCCAGGTGGCCACGGCACGACACCGGGAATCAGCCAATTACCTGTTCGCAGATTCCCACGTGGAAACCCTTCGGTGGAGGTCCGTCAGCAACCGCCTTGGTCAACCCGGCTCGCGATTCGTGCGGCCGGACGGCCAGGAACCCCAGTGAGTTGGTCAGACACTGGGTCAGAAGGTCAGCGAAAACCTAACAAGAACCGACGTCCATGACACATACTCCCTCAACCCAACCCGATCCCGTGAAACCGATCCCGCCCCGGCGGCCGATCACCACCCCTCCAACCCACGGCTCCCTGTGCGCAGCCTTGATCACCCTCAGCGCCGCCGTTCCCGCCGCGCGCGCTCATGTCAGTTACACGGGTCGCGACTTCGGATCCTTCACCGGACTCGCCCAGAGTTCCGTCACCATCGCCAACCAGGCGGCCTCCGGTAATTTCGGCTGGGCGGACGCCGCCGATGGCAACCTCGGCGACTCTCACAAAGGGCGCGCGTTCCGTTTCCACCTGGATAACACGGCCCTCGTCTCGATCTCCTTCGAGGCCAACGCCGCCGCCACCGCCACTTCCGTCGGCGGTTTGCTGCCTGGTTTTTCGATCTATCAAGGGCTCGCGGCAATCTCCCCTTTCGCCGCCACCCAAACCGACCTGCCCTCCAGCCCTGACCACGATTTCTGCGCCGCATCCGTCGCCTGGCGAACGGCGTGGGCCCAGGAAAACCTCGGCGTTTCCTACGACGCCACCGCGACCGACGGCAGCTGGAACGCCCTTGGCACCTGGAAAATCGGCGGCGACGGAGACAAGGCCGGCGACTTCACCCAACTCAGCACCCTGAGTTACCGGGGGTTCGGCGTCGACTTCGACAGCAACGGTACCGCCTCGCTCACGCGTCAGCTGGATGCCGGGGATTACACCATCTTTGTCGGCGGTGACGACATCGCCAACAAGGGATCGGCCGCCGCAGGCGCCGCCTTCGGCATGAAAGGCACCGTGACGGTCAACTCGGTACCCGAACCTGGCGCCCTGACCCTCGCCGCCGCCGGCGCTGCAGCATTGGCGCTAAGCCGCCGCAGGAAGATCTGAAGTTATCGCCTGAGCCCCACGGAAGGTCGTGGCTCGCCGTCGCTCACCATGAATCGCGCAGGATCGATCTCGGTTCCGTTATGGAGTGCGGTGGCCATGCCACCGCTTTGGGCCCCGGGAGGTTGGTTGGCCGCTCGCCGCGAATCGCGCTCAGCAAAGCGGCGTCGAGCCGCCGCACTCCAAATCCGCCCGTTTCCCCACCGCGACCGGCGCCATTCAACGCCGGGTTCATGGCCCCAACGCGCGATTCGCGAACCGTGGGACCTCTCCATGAACCGTAAAGGTAGGGCGGGCAGTCCCTTGCCCGCCGCCCTGCCGGGGCTACCTGAAGGTGAGCCTCCCAAGGCCGGCGCGCAGCGGAGTGCGCGCCCTACCAACAGCCCCGGATCATGGTCCCAATGCGCGGTTCGCGAACCGTGGGACCTCTCCATGAACCGTGAAGGAAGGGCGGGCAGTCCCTTGCCCGCCGCCCTGCCGGGGCTACCTGATGGTGAGCCTTACAGGCCGGCGCACTGCGGAGTGCGCGCCCTACCACCTGCACCGGTTCAGGGTCCCAACATGTGTTCAATCTTTGGAAAAATTCCCTCTCCATGAACCCACCCGCTTGGAACCTAGATCGGAAGCCCCAGAGCCCGTTCCTCTTCGCCAGACATTGATCCCATGACTTCCCGCACCCTCACCCTTCTGGGCCTCCTTGGCGTCTGCGCGTTGGGGATCAACCCCAAAGCTCTGGCCCAGCACAGTCATATCAATGCCGGTGCCAAGTCCTCCACGGCGGGATCCCCGCTCTTCTTCGCCAATGGCCGGGCATTCGAGGCAGCTTCCGGTTACCTCATCCATCTTATTCCAACTCAGTCGACAAACTACGGCGCCCTCCATTTTGGAGGCACCGACGTGACCTTCACCAGCCTCGCCGCCTTTCCTGACAACGGCGGCCCCAACACCTTCGCCGCCCTCCCCGGAACCCACGTCGAAATGATCCTCGAGACCCTCCGGGGCCCGACCGGTGGCGCTCTTTCGATCTGGGATTCCGTGGACGGGTTCTTCGATGCCACCGAGATCACCTTCACCGTCCCCGTGGGAACCGTCGCCGGAACCGAACGCATGGCCTTGAGCGAGAACGACGGCTCGGCAGGCGCCGATCCCTACGGTCATATCCACGGACGCCGGTTCAGCGCCAACCTCCCAGGACTCTATGTCGCCGGGTTCCGTCTCGTCGACACCTCCAAGAACGGGCCCCGCGCCGGACCCATCCACGCGCCATCAGACCTTGCCTATTTCAATTTCCAGGCCGGAGTCTCCATCGCCGACGTGAGTCTGGCAGCCGACCACATGCGTGTCCGGTTCGGCACCGACGTCGGACGTTCCTACTCCGTGGAAGTGTCCGATTCTGTCGGGCCAACGGCGGTCTGGCGCATGGTGTCGGTCCCATCACCAGGCACTGGCCGCCTTGAATCCGCCGATATTCCACTCGCGCCGCCCATCGCCGCCCAGGTTTTCTTCCGTTTGAAGGCAGAATAATCCACGAAGGGTCCCGCCATTCAGGGAGGAACGTTCAGGAGCCGCAACCGATAATAGCGTGGACCCGTCGGAACATTTGTTTCCGAGAATGACTGCAGTGTACTGTTGCCCCTTAGCCCACCGGAAACGGCCGACCAATTTGCGGCATCCAGCCGATCCGCAGCCTCGAGCACATTGGTCACTCCCGGCGCACTCCTGAAGGACACCTTCACGCCGCCGGCCGTCTTCTCGATGGCCTCGAGGGTCGGCCCAGCCTGGAACAGGATCAGGAGGATCGCGGACGGAGAATGGATAGGCCCTCCGTCCACACCGTGGGCTGAGATGTCGATCAGCCGGAAGCCTGCCGTGTAAAGCCCCGGCAGCGTCGTGGTGAATTCACGCCCGTGGATGTGGCCGTAGGGATCGGAGCCCGGGGACCCGTCATTCTCGCTGATGACAAATGAATTCGTCGAATCGACAGCACCGACAGGGACGCTGAATGTGACCTTGTTCCCCGGGTTGTCACCGTCTCCCTCCCAGAATCCGACCTCCCCGCCCGCAGGCCCGTCCACGCTGACCAACTGCACGGCCAGCCGCGACCCCAGCAATGCCCGGCCGGAAAGCTGACCCGTCCCGATATCCGTTGCAGCCAATGCAGTGAACGTCAGCGTGTCACCACGATAATACCCGGCATTGTTACCCGCGGTCCTCAGGACCATGGGTAACTTGTAACCCGACCGCACCTCGAACAGGGCCGCCGTGGTGAACACCAACCCATCGTTCTGGTTGGTCCCCGCGGCACCGGCGTATAGGTGAGTGTCTCCCCGGGAGGCGAAGCCCGCCCCAAGCACCGGAAGGAGATGCCACATAAGCCGGAACAATCCACACGACCGACCGCAGGAAATGTATCGCCCCCGAGTCATAGCTTCCACTTCCCCATCCTATAGGTTGCGAAGGGAATAGGGAAGCCATGATCCACGCCACGACCTTTCACTCCCAGTGACGCCATGGGGGCGTCGGGACCCGACACAGCCGGCACGTTGCGTTTCCGGAGGCCGCGACGGAGCGCGACCCTCCGTGGGGGGCGCCGGTCCATCGACGACGCCTGATGGATCGTGCTGGGCGGCCGAGGCGGAGCCTCCTTCCTGTTGCGGGGTTTCCATCAAGAATGTTCACGTCAGAAGACTTCACCCCGAGGCACCCAGGGTGCTTGAATCGGGGTCGTTCCGAGGGAATCGGACGGACGTCGCCCGGTTCCCCACAGACCCATGAAGCGCATCGGCATACTCACCGCCGGCGGAGACACTCCCGCCCTGAACGCCACCATCCACGGCGCGGTCGTCCGCGCCAACCAGCTACGCATCGAGATTTTCGGGCTCATGAAGGGGTTCAATTCCCTCTTCAACCCGGTGGTTCCGCACGTCCATCTCAACCCGCTCTACCAGGAGATCCCCGAGCTCGACCCCACCAAGGGCGGGACATTGATCGGTTCCTCGCGGGATTACGTCGACCCTGACAAGAAGGACGAAATCGACCTGATCGCATCCCGGCTGGCCCGGCTCGGGATCGACGGCCTGATCTGCATTGGTGGCGACGGCACCCTCAACGGCTTGCAGCCCCTCACCGAGCGCCTCCCTGTCGTGCTCGCTCCAAAGACCATCGACAATGACCTGGGCCTCAACTACCCCAGCGAACCCGATGAGTGGGTCCGGGTGAACGATTCGACGATCCGCGCCGGATATCGCTACAAGCAGACGGAGAGCAGCCACGCCGTCTTCGACCTGAGCCAGATCGTCAACTACGTCACCCCAGGGTACGCCACCGCGGTCTATGTCTCGGCCACCGGCGTCGACCGAATCCGGACCACCGCCGAAAGCCATCGTCGGATCGCGATCATCGAGGTGATGGGACGCCACTCGGGATACATCGCCCTCGGCACCGCCTACGGGCAGCCGGACATCATCCTGGTGCCCGAACACCCTCTCGACCTCGAGCATCTGGTCGAGAGGGTGAAGTACCTCTACGACCTCCAGAAAAACGTCGTGATCGCCTGCGGTGAAGGCATCGTCGACGATCAAGGCCGCGAACTGGGCGCCGAGACAAAGTCAACCGACCCGGCGGGCAACATCATCCTGAGCGGTGCCGCGGAATCCTTGCGCCTGAAACTTATCCAGGCCATCGGCGATCGCTACTTCCAGCTCTATCGCCGGGGCGAGACAGCCCGCGAAGCGATCTTCACCCGCAAAGTGGGACATACCCAGCGCGGCGGCCGGCCCATCCTGTTCGACCGCTTCTACGCCGCTCAACTCGGCGCCCAGGCGGTCAACCTCCTCGCGGACGGCCGGAACAACTCAGTCTCCATCCTCCAGTACAACGCCGAGAAGGGATTCCATGTCCAGGGCTACGATGCCAACCGGTTCCGCGATCGCTGGGGCCTCATCCATGCCCGCCGCATGCATCCCGGCCTCTACGACCCCGAACTCATGCGCCCTTCCCGCACCGGCATCGAGTATCTCCTGCCGATTTTCACGGACGCCATCGGCGACGACGACGCCGAGCACATGCGCCGGACCCTCTTCGCGGCGGGCAACCTCGGGCACCCCTATCACTCGATCAACACCGACGTGAACAAGCGCATCAAGTATCTGGCCGCGGAAACGACTTAGCGGTGCCCCCCCGGCACGGCCGGAGCCACATCCGACGCCGGGTTCGGCCGCACGGCGTCGGCGGCGGGGCCGAGCGTAAAATAGAACGTCGCCCCCTTCCCTTCCGCCGCCTCCACCCAGAGGCGCCCATGGTGCCGTTGCACCACCCGATAGACGCTCACCAACCCGATCCCGTTGCCCTCGAACTCATCCTGGGTGTGCAACCGCCGGATGGTTGTGAACAACCGGTCCGCGTAGGCCATGTCGAAACCCACCCCGTCATCGCGCACAAAACAGGCGGTCTCGACCTCGGTCATGACCCTGCCGACCTCGATCTTCGCCACCGCCTTCTTGCTCGTGAATTTCCAGGCGTTGCCGATCAGGTTGCTCATCGCCGCCTGCACCAACCGGATATCGCCACGCACCTGCATCCCCGGGTGGACCGTCACATCGACCGTTCTCCCGGGATACTCGCGGCGCAACCCATCGATGATCTCCAAGGACACCCCGCTCAGGTCGATGTCCGTCACTCGCAATTCTCCACGCCCCAGATGGAACAACGCCATCAGCCCATCGATCATCTGCGCCATCCGATGGCGGGCCGCAAGAATCCTCCCCAGGTGACCCATGGCCGTCGCGTCGAGCGTCCCCTCGTAGCCATCCTTCAGCTCGTGCCCGAAGAAATCGATGGCCCGCAGCGGCGCCCGCAGGTCATGGGACACGGCATAGGCGAACATCTCGAGATCCCGGGCTGCGATGGAAAGCTGGTCCATGCGCGACTCGAGTTCACGGCCCAGGGTCCGATTGGAGTCCCGAAGCTCCGACTCGATCCTCAGCGCACCCGAGACATTTGAAACCACCCCGACGTGATGGCAGATCAGCCCCGCAAGGTCGCGGATCGCCGTGATCCTCAGGGCCTCATGATAGACACTCCCGTCGCTTCGGCGCCTCTCACCCACTCCGCTCCACGAGGCGCCACCGGCCCGGAGCATCATCCCGACATCGGCGATGGACGTGTCCGGGTGGGCTCCCGAGAGAAGCTGGTCCCGCATGCGCCCGGTCCAGTCTCCCTGCCCGAACCCGGTCAGCTCCGCGAACGCCCGGTTCACCCACACGATCCTGCCCCCGGCATCGGCGATGATCATTCCCACCCCGGCTGCTTCGCAGGCCTCGGTGCGAAGGGACATCTGGGAGACAACGCCACGGGCAAGCACGGACTCGCGCCTCACCGCGGCCCGACAGACCACGGCCACCAGCGCAAACACAAATACGGAAGCAGACGCCGACCAAAGACCCGCCGGCGACGGCACCCAGGCCACCTGGAACATCACGAGAATCAACGCCGCGACACCGGCGCCGATCCAGGTCCAGGCCGGCAGCCGCGCCGCATTCTCGTTGTCACCACATGAACTCACTCACGCCTCGTTCCGTACATCCACGGCCCACGGACCTCCGTCATGGTCGTATCCATGGACGATCTTGATCTCTCCCGCCCCGTTGCAAGAGGGCCCGGGAAAATCATCAGGGCTCGATGATCCGATTGCGGATGGCGTAGCGGGTCAGTTCGCTCGCGGATCGGACCTTCAACTTCCGCATGAGATGCAGGCGATGGGTCTCGACCGTCCGGACGCTGATGCCGAGCACGTCGGCGACCTCCTTGTTGCTCTTGCCTTCCGCGATCAACTGCAACGCCTCCCGTTCCCGTGCCGTCAACTGCACGCCGTCCACCTCGTTGACGGATCGTTCCGGGTGCAAATAGGCCTCGAGGACGATCTCGGAAATCGCCGCGGAGAAGAAAGGCTTGTGACGGCTCAGTGTTTCCACGGCCTCCTCAAGGACCCGGCCTGCATCGCTCTTGACCAGATAACCCCGCGCGCCCGCGGCCAGCACCTCGCGGACGAACCGCTCGGAGCTGTGCATGGTCATGATCAGGATCTCCGACCGCGGCGAGGCCTCCTTGATCTGCTTCGCCGCGTCCAACCCGTTCAACTCGGGCATCGTGATGTCCAGGATCACGATGTCCGGCTGCAACTTGGTCGCCAACTCGACGGCCTCACGCCCGTCGCTGGCTTCGCCGCACACCTCCCAGCCTTCGTGGGCCTCCAGCACCGAGCGCAGGCCACGTCTCACCATCTCGTGATCGTCCGCCAACAAAATTTTCAATGTGGTCACTTTCTACCTACTGCTCCCTCGACAACCACCCCGGGAACCCTCGCCCGCACCGTGGCCTCCCCGCCGTGCCGTTCCACCACCAACTCCCCCCCCAACATCCGCATCCGCTCCTTCATCGCCAACAAGTCCATCTCCCCGCCGCCGTCCTTCACGGAAGCCGCCCCGCGCGCGGCCGAACCCTCGACACCACCCCCATCCCGAACCTCCAGGACCACCCAGCCCTCCTCGCGAAAAAGATCCACCGTCACCGGCGTCGTCCCCCGCCGCCGGGCGATCCCCACACCGGCCTCCATGACCCTGAACAGCGCCATCTCACAGCGCCGCTCAAGCCGGCCAAAGTCCTCCGGGCATTCCAGATGAATCTCCAGGCCGCTGCGCCGCGCCATGCCATCCACAAACTCCGTCAGCGCCGCCGCCAACCCCATCTCGTCCAGCAACGGCGGATGAAGCAGGTACGACATCGCCCGAACCCCCCGACCCGACTGCTCCACCATCTGCACGCATTCCTGCACCAAATCGTGAAGCGCCGGAGGGGAATTCACCGGCGCCAACTGAAGAGCCCGCGTCAGCCCAAGCCCAATGGCCGTCAGATCCTGGGCCGTCGTGTCGTGCAGCTCGCGCGCAAGTCGCCGACGCTCGTCGTCGTTCGCGCCCAGCAAATGCCCGGCCAGCTTGTGAATCGCCTCGTCCGCCCCATTCCGCTCCGTGATGTCCAATCCCACCGCACCCACGAAGCGCCGCCCATCAGGAACCGGCACCGGAAAATAAATCGTGAGATACACCCTCCGCGCCTCGTCGGACCCAAAGTGCTCCACGCACGCCGCCGGCCCGCCCAAAGCCAGAGAACCCTCCACCGCCGACCGCACCGCACCCGCCTCACCCGCGGGAAGCACGGCGTCGAAAACACGGCCAAGCCCCGCCCCAGCCTCCAGCCCATGCCGAGCCTCAAACTTCGGACTCAGGTAAACAAATCGGGATTGCTCATCCACCATGAACGCAAAACCCGGCAGTCCCGCCATCAACGCACCCAACCGCACCTCGTCGATCCGCGCCAATTCCTCCCGCCTGACCCGCTCCTCGGCCGCCACCCATGAGGAACGCAAGGCGCGGTTCTCAAGCGCATGCCGCCGCAACACCACGTGAAAGAACAGGGCGGTCGCCCCCGCAAACACGGCGGACTTCAACCAGCCTCCACCCACCCCGGCCGACCCAGCCCATCGATCCACCGATGCAAGTCCGACAAACGCCACCACGGCGTATGGCACCGAAACCGTCGCGACCCCACCCCAAGCCCACATGGGTGCCGTCATCGGCGCCGCAGTGGCTCGAAATGGTGAAGAACCAAGGTTCATGGATCGGCCACAGGGCCTCTGCGAGGCTATCCCCCGCGCCCCCTCCTGCCTAGTGCTTAATCGGCTTCGGTAAGCATCGGGCATCCGCCCCATTAGGGGTGAGCCGGCAAGGCTCCCGAAAAGTCAGCGGACCTGACGCGGCGACGCCTCGACAAGTTGATTCCTGATGAAGCCGAACACGCTCCCTGCTAGGCTGCCCCCATGCGTCCGTCGTTCGTCCTCTTTCTGCTCGGGTTGTCCGCCCTCCTCAGCACCCCGCGTCGAGCGAGCGCGCAGTCGACTGCCATGACCGTGGAGATCGTACTCGACGAGAACTCCTTCCTGCCCGGCGAAGACCTGCCCGTGGGCGTGCGCATCTCGAACCTGACGGGCCGTACCGTCACACTCGGGAGCACCAACAACTGGCTGTCGTTTTACGTGGAGAGCAAGACCGGCGAAATCGTGGGCCGCCTCGGTCCTGTCCCCGTGGAAGGTGAGTTCACCCTGCAATCCTCCAAGGCCGGAACCAAGTGGTGGAACATCCAGCCCTATTTCCAACTCGAGCAGGCCGGCACCTACCTCGTCTTCGCCGAACTCCGCCTCCCCGACTGGAACCTGCGCCTGGTCAGCGACCCGGTCACCTTCACCCTCCAGGGATCCAGCAAGCTCTGGGAAATGCCCTTCGGAGTTCCCCTCACCGCCGACCAGACAAACGCAGCGCCCACGAATCCTGAAATCCGCCGCTACGCCCTCCAGACGGCGATGCGCCTCAAGGACAAGAAGCTTTACGCGCGCGTCACCGACGAGGGCGAAAACCACATCTACAAGGTCGTCCTGCTCGATCGCTTCCTCTCCTTTGCCACCCCCCAGCAACAACTCGACTCGAAATCCCAGCTCCACGTCCTCTTCCAGACCGGCGGTTCGATGTACACCTATTGCGTCGTGAACCCGAACGGCGAACTCGTCAGCCGACAGCACCACGAGATCGCCCCCAACTCCAGGCCCCGCCTCTCCAAGAATACCAACGGAAGCATCACCATCCTCGGCGGAAAACGATTCCCCTCCTTCACCGACATCCCTCCGTGGGACCCGCCCCCGACCGCCGCCAGGATCGACACCAACAGCCCGCCCAAAACCAACGCGCCCCCCGCCGACACCAAGAAAAAATCCAAGGCCGCGAAGCAGAAGAAAGCGACCGAATAAGGAGTGTCAGGGAGTGTCCGGGAGATCCAGCGCGGCGGTGGCCAGTCCGGGTTCTGGCCCGCCACCCACTGATTTCAGGTCGGCCGGCTGCCGGCTCAATACTTGGCCACGTTGGCGTCGATCTGATCCGACCACGCGGAGATGCCGCCCTTCACGCTCTTGGCGTACTTGAAACCCTGTTCGCGCAGGAATCGAAGAGCCTTGAGCGAACGGACTCCGCTCTTGCAGTGGATGTAGAGGTGTTGGTTCGGGTCGAGTTCGGTGAACCGCTGCGGCAGCAGGCTCAGCGGGAAAAGAGGGACGCCCTGGATGCGGGCAATCTGGTACTCGTCCGCCTCCCGGACATCGATCACGCGGATGCCGAGCTTCGGATCGTCGAGGGCCTTCTTCATGTCCTGGACGGACACCTCGTCGGGATTCGCGTCCGGGGTCGCCGGTTCGGGTGGTATCCCGCAGAACTGCTCGTAGTCGATGAGCCGGGTAAGGGTCGGCTTCTCCCCGCAGAGGGGGCACTGCGGGTCGCGCCGGAGCTTCAGCTCCTTGAATTTCATGTCGAGCGCGTTGAAGAGCAGGAGGCGCCCGATGAGCGAACTTCCCTTGCCCAGCGCGAGCTTCAGGATCTCGGTCGCCTGGATGCAGCCGATGATCCCGGGCAACACCCCAAGCACGCCACCCTCGGCACAGCTCGGCACCATGCCGGGCGGAGGAGGCTCGGGATACAGGCATCGATAGCACGGCCCCCCCAGATGCGGGGCGAACACGCTGGCCTGCCCCTCGAATCGAAAAATAGACCCGTAAACGTTGGGCTTCTTCAGGAGCACGCACGCGTCGTTGGTCAGATAGCGCGTCGGGAAATTATCCGTGCCATCCACCACGATGTCGTACTGGCCCACGATCTCGAACGCGTTCTCGCTCGTCAGCCGCGTGTTGTGGATCACCACCTCGACGTTCGGATTCAGGTCCTGGATCGTGTCCTTCGCCGATTCCGCCTTGGACCGTCCGACATCCCCGGTCCCGTGCAGGAGCTGACGCTGCAGGTTCGAGAAATCGACAGTGTCGAAATCGACGATCCCCAGCTTCCCGATGCCCGCCGCAGCCAGGTACATCGCGATGGGCGAACCCAACCCCCCGGCACCAATGCACAGCACGCTGGTGGAACATATCTTCTTCTGCCCCGCCATCCCGACTTCGGGCAGGATGAGGTGGCGCGAATAGCGGCGGATCTCGTCGTTCGACAGTTGCATATCCCGTTTCCGTTTCTGTCTCCGTTTTGGAGCGGCGAGCCTACGACCCAATCACGTCAAAGCAAGACCCGCCCTCCACGGAGGGTCGCGCTCCCCCCGAAGCCTCCACGCGGACGATTTCCAACTCGACCGCCATCTCCTGGGTCGCGCGTCCCTTGAAGTTGCCCCGCAACGGCGCCGCGTCCGCGTAGTCGCGCCCCACCGCGACCTTGATGTGGTGCTGATCGGCGGGACGGTTGTTCGTGGGATCCAGCGGGAGCCACTCGTGACCGGGCAGGAAGACCTCGATCCACGCGTGGGTCGCGAGATTGCCGCGCCAGCCCGCCTCGTCGCCCACATGGAGGTACCCGCTCACGTACCGGGCCGGGATCCCCATCGATCGACACAAACCCAGAAGCACGTGGGCGAAGTCCTGGCACACGCCGCGCCGATGCACGAGAACCTCCGCCAAAGTCGTGTTCGATGTCGTGGCCGAGGAATCATACGAGAACTCGCGATGCACGAACCCCGACATTGCCAGCACCGCCTCCCAGGCATCCTCCGCCCCCGAAGCGGCCTCCTGCGCCAGGCGCAAAACCCCCACGTCGAGCCCCACATACGGCGTCGCCTGCAGGAAATCGAAGCAGCCCTCGATGCGCCGGCACTCGCCAATCCTCGACATCGGGAAACCCGCCCCCGCCAACCGCGCCGCAACTCCGGTGGTCGTGACCTCCGATTGGGCCTCCACCACCAGCGACTCGTGCGGGCCGGGGATGTAGAAATGGTCCACGAGGTTCAGGTGGAAATCCTGATGCCGCTGGAGCTTCGACCCTGGGCGCGTGACGAGTTCGAAGCGGTGACAATCCTGGGCTGCATCCGACACCGGCTGGAGCCGGACCTCGTTGTAGTTCTCCGACACCGGAGACGAATACCGGTAGGTCGTTCGATGTCGGATCCTGAGTCGCATCGCGTGGCACCCGACCCTCACGAAGGAATCACGCTCACGGCGACGGTCACGGTGTGCTCACCACCACCGGTGACGATCCCGCTCACGGGGCTGACATCCGAGAAATCGCGGCCGCACGCCACGGTGATGTGCTCGGACCCGGGCATCAGGTTGTTGGTCGGATCGTAGTCCACCCATCCATAGCCTGGACAAAACACCGAGAGCCACGCGTGCGAGGCGTCGGCACCGACCAGGCCATCCTCGCCCGGCACCCGATACGTCCGCAGATAGCCGCTCACATACCGGGCGGCGAGCCCGAGCGATCGCAGGCAGCCGAGCGCCACATGCGTGAAGTCCTGGCAGACCCCGCGCCGCTTCTCCAACACGCTCTCAAGCCGGGTCGCCACCGTGGTCGCCTTCGGGTCGAAGGTGAATTCCTTGTGGATCCGCCGGTTGAGGTCCCGCATGGCCGCCAGCAAGGGCCGACCCTCCTTGAAGCTGGGACGCGCAAGTTCGGCGAGACTGGCCAGCGCCCGAACCTGTGGCGACTCAAAGGCGAACTGCTGCGCCTCCAGCGTCTCGGGCGTGACCGGCCGCCGCAGAGCCTCCGCCACCTCCTCCCACGCCGGGCTGCGATCCACCTCAGGCGGAAGCCCGGGCTCGAGGCTCACCACGCTCTCCGCCTCGATCTCCAATCGCTGGTGCAATTCCTGGACACTGAAGAAACACACACGATTACCAAAGTAATCCGTCCGCATCTTCCGCACCGCAGGCACCGGCGAAATCCGCAAAGACCACTCCTCCCGATGCTGGATGGCCGTGCAACACGGCTTCACCCGCGCCGCGTGGTGCGAAACCGTCACCGGTTCCGCGTACTCGTAGACCGTGCTGTGGCGAACCCGGTAATTCATGCTGGGGAGGACCCGGCCCGTGAAATCGCCGAGTGCGCAAAATAGCTGACGGCGATGGCGTCGGAAAGCTTCGGGAGGTCGCGCATGACTTCCTGGATCGCCTCGCCGGCTTCCGTCTTGTGCCAGTTCTGCTCGAGGCCCAGGAGCGATCGCGGATCCGAGAGCCGGAGCCGGGTGAGGCAGGAAAGGAGATGACGGTAGGCCGGACTCGGCAACGCGCTCTCCTTCTCGCGCGGCAGCCGTTCGAAGTGCTTCACAAGCTGGTTGAGCTGGAAGAGGAGCGAGCGCGGGTTGGTGTCGTCGAGGAGCACAAGGTCATAGACCGCCGCGATGTTCGGCAGGAGGTTGTAACGCGAACGATAGGTGAGCGCGCAATCCGCGACCTCCAGCACCGCCTCGAGAAGACTCGGGTTGTCCGCCTCAGGTGAACGCAGCGTGTGATCCAGGAACGACGCGAGATACATGCAGCGCTCGATCCGGACGCCCATGTCCAGGAATCGCCAACCCTGCGCACGCGTCATGTTCTCGCGGGCCAGCCCATGGAAGGCCGCCAGCCCGATGATGGTCTGGCTCAGCACCCCCACCGCTTCCCCCGCCAACACCACCGGGCTGCCAGGCGGCAGGGTGACCCGATCATCGACCGTGCTGAGAACGCGCCAGAGATCGTTCGAGGTCCGGTCCCTCACGGTCATCGCAAGGACCTGCAGCTGGTCCGCCAACCGCCTCACGCTGCCACGCCGCTCGCCGTCGAAAATCGCCGCCAGCAACTCCGCCTCCAACGCCTCGGGGTTGGTCCTCAGCTCGGGCCGTTCCGACAGGCTCGGAAACTGACCCTGGGCCGCCATCGCGCTCAACAACGGCTCGAGCAGCGGCATCGCGCTCCCGCTGCTCTCCGGACTGAAGCGCAGCAAGGTCGCCCGAAGCAGCCGAGCCGTCGCATCCGCCCGCTCGCAATACCGCCCCAGCCAGTAGAAATTGTCGGCCAGACGACTCGGCAGGTTGTTGCCCACCCGCCGCAATTCCACGCTCTGCTTGGACGATTGCAGCAGGCTCAGCTCATCCACCGGGCCGTCGGCAAGCACCCACGTGTCCTTGCTCGACCCCCCCCTCTGCAGCGTGATGAAGCGAGCCCCGGGATCCGGAGAAACCCGCGCTAGCCCTCCTGGCATCGCCTTGTATCCCTCGCCGCTCGCCACGAGATAAACGCGCAGGGCCACCGGATGCGGCGAAATACGCGTCCCGTCCCAGCCCGGGGCCGTCGCGAGCCGGATACGCTCCTGCGCCACGAAGGTGTGCGGCTGGAATCGGATGCGATCCTTCAACGCCTCGCGCCCCGCACGGCTCAACGCCCCGGCGTTCTCCACCGCAACCGGACCGCCCCGAAACGCGGGCCGCAGGTAGAGATCATCCAACCGCTCCAGCACGTGGTTCATCTCACCCGGCTGACCGCACCACCAGGTCGCGAGGGATGGCACGAGCAGATCCTCGCCCAGCAGGCTCCGGCTCAACCCCGGCAGAAAAGCCATCATCGCAGGACTCTGCACCAGCCCGCTCCCAAGCGAGTTCGCCACCGCCACGTTCCCCGCGCGCAGGGCCTCCACCAACCCGGGCACGCCCAGCGTCGAGTCGTTCCGCAATTCCAACGGATCGCACCAGTCGTCGTCCACCCGACGCAGGATCACGTCCACGGGCTCGAGACCACTCAGCGTCTTCAGGAACACCCGGTCATCGCGCACGGTCAGATCCTGACCCTCGACCAACGGATACCCCAGATAACGCGCAATCCACGCCTGCTCGAAATAGGTCTCGTTGTAGGGCCCCGGAGTGAGCAGCACCACCCGCGGGTTCTCGGAGGGCCGCGGCGACATCCGCGCAAGGCGCTCCCGCAATTCCCGGAAAAACGGCGCCAGACGATTCACCCGGCACGCACGGAACGCCTCCGGCAGAACACGCGAAGTCACCAGCCGGTTCGCCAGCGCGTATCCGGCCCCCGTCGGAATCTGCGTCCGGTCCGACAAGACCCACCACCGCCCGTCCGGTGAACGGGCGATGTCCGCCGCGTACAACTGAAGATGCACGCCATCGAGCGGCCGGATGCCGTGGCAGGCACGAAGAAAATCAGGCTGCGCAAACAGCAACGACGGCGGCAGCGCGCCGGATCGAATCAGCTCCTGCGGCCCATAGCAGTCCGCCAGAACCCTGTTCAGGAGGATGGCGCGCTGCTCCAGGCCGCGCTCGATCACCCGCCACTCGGCCGCCGAGATTACAAATGGAATCGGATCAAGCTGCCAGGGGCGCTCCATGCCCCGCGGATCCCCGTACACGTTGTAGGTGATCCCCTGCTCGTGGATGATCCGCTGCGCCGTCTCCGTACGACGCCGCAACTCCGCCCCATCGAAGGCGTCGAGCTCCCCAAACAACGGAAGATACTGAGGCTGCGGGCCACCATCGATCCCGCGCACCTCGTCGTACTCGCCACCCACCGCCGTGTATCCGGAAAGCCACGAACTCACCGGCTCGGCGGCCGGTGTCGTCGGGACCTTCGGTTCCACTTCGGTTTCGTCGATCACGGCGCGCGGATTTAAGCCCACGACCCCGCCTCAGGGAAGCTGCGGCTTTGGCCAGGGCATCAAGCCACACCAGGCTCAGCTCTGGCTCAACCGCTTCTTCGGGACGTCGAACAGCAGGGTATGCGCCTCGCGGAGAATGCCCGGGATACGGTTGCGAAACCGGCTCTTGGAAAGCGCAGGTCCGAGGTCCAGCGCATCCAGGCCTCCGCCGTTGATCCCCGGAAACCAGTGGTCGGCCTGCCCCAGCAGGTTGTATCGCATCCGCCCCCAATCCACGATGTCCAACGCCTTCGCGTAGGTCCAGAGACGCAGGATCTCAAGCACGTTCACCTGGCCCGGCACATCGACGTACTCCGGCAGGTCCTCGAACCAGTGCAACGCCCAGTCACGGCCCAGCACACGGTCGAGCTCCGCACGCAGTCGCGCCTCAATCGCGGGCAGCACCTCGTGCATCCGGTCGTAGTGCTCCAACGCCGCGAGATGCTCGTCGAAATCCGACGGCCGCGCCGCGCCAAGGCTGAGCGTGTGCACCGAGGGATTCGAAAGGCACCAGAGGTCGTTGAACTGCATCGGCGTGAGCGGCCGGCACAGCTCCACCAGCTTCGGCGGCGGCTCGTACAGTTTCCCGCCCTTGTCGTTCGGACTGATGATGAACACCCCCATGTCCCGCCGTCGTGCCTCCGGGATGGCCGCCGCATTCAGCTCGTTCACGAAATACCAGTGAAGGTTCACGTACTCGAACCCGTCGCTCCGGATCGCATCGACGATCACATCCGGCGTGGCGTGCGTGGAAAATCCGACATGCCGGCATCTCCCCTCCGCCTTCAGCTTGTGCGCCGCCTCCATCGAACCGCCCTTGCGCAACGACCAATCCAGCAACTCGCGGTTGTTGACGCCGTGCAGCGAGAGCAGGTCGACGTGGTCCAGGCCCAGATACTCCATCGAACGATCAAAGGTCCGGAAGAACTCGTCGGCCGTGGCCGCCGGCGCAACCTTGGTCTGCACAATGAGCTTCTGCCGCGGGAACTGCCGCAGCACCGGCCCCAGCTGCATCTCGCTCGAACCGTAACCCCGCGCAGTCTCGATGTGGTGGATGCCCAACCCGACCGCTCGATGGACCGTGGCCTCGAGGTTCTTCTGCCCCTCGGCCGGCACCTCCGACCACGGGACGTCCGACCACTTGTGCTGGTACCGCATGCCGCCGCACGAAAACACCGGCATCTGCAGTTCTGTACGACCAAATCGCCGATAGCGCATGGCCCTGTTATGCCAGCGCCCACCACCCGCGGGCAATGTCCGGCGGAGAGAACCAGCTACCGGAGCCCGCCCTCCGCCTCATCTCGCCAGCGCCTCCGGCATCTCCGCCACGCCGTAGAGCATCACCGCCAGCGCGGCCACGCAGCGGTTCAGTTCCCCGGGATCCACCTTGTCCACGGTGTCCGCCGCCGTGTGATGGAACCAGAAGTAATCCCGCTTGTCGGTCCACAGATCCATCGTCGGCACACCTTCGTGCAACAGCGGGCCGAGGTCGCTCCCCCCAGCACCTGCCTTGATCTGCCCCGCTCCGATCAAGCCAAGCCACGGAAGCAACGCCTTCAACTGCTCATTCGCACGGCCACTGCCCGTGAACGCGAACCCCTGAACCGGGCCGATGCCCCAGTCCGACTCCACCGCGAGCACGTGACGCGCGAGTTCGTCGGCGTGCTGCCTCGGGTAGGCCTTCGCTCCAGCCAGCCCATTCTCCTCGTTCACCCAAAGCACGAGCCGCAGCGTCCTCCTCGGGGCGATGCCCGTGGTCTTGATGAGCCTCAACGCCTCCCACGCCGCCAGACATCCGCCACCGTCGTCGAGCGCTCCCTGCCCCACGTCCCAGGAATCGATGTGCCCCCCCACCACGATGATCTCCTCCGGATGCTCGCGCCCCCGGATCTCGGCGACCACGTTCCGCGAATCCGCATCCGGCCACTGCCTCGCACCCAGCCGCAGACGCAGCGTGACGGGAATGCCCCGCTCCTGCAGCCGACGCATCCGCTCGGCATGCTCCACCGTCATTGCCGCGTGCGGAATCCGCGCCGTGCCCGCCTCGTAGCTCATCATCCCGGTGTGCGGCGTCTGCAGTGAAAACGGCGTGATGGACCGCACCAGGCTCGCCACGGCACCCACCTTCGCCGCCGCCGACCCGCCCGCTCCCCGGTAACGCACCGTCTCCCCATAGGCCGTGAACGGCGCGTCGAACACCACGATGCGCCCACGAGCCTCGGCAGCCCTCGATTCGAGTTCCGCGAAATTCGTCACCACCAGCACCCGCGCCGTGATCCCATCCACCGGCGTGTTGGTGGTCCCACCCAGGCCCAGCACCGGCATCCGCATCGGCACCGGCTCCACCTGCTCCAACCACTCCTCCCCACGCTCCCAGTGCGGCACCTTCACCGGCTCGCCCCGCACATTCTCAAACCCGTCCTCACGCAATCGCGCCAGGATCCAGTCGATCGCGCCCTCGAGATTGGTGCTGCCGCTGAACCGCGGACCAAAGGTGTCGCACATCTCCGCCAAACGCAGCCGCGCCACGGTCCCGTTCGTCGCCGCCCCAAGGAGCACCTCAACCCGCACGGGATCAGGCGACAACCCCGACTCCGCCGCGACCGCCGGCTGCCATGCTCCGGCGAGGGCGAGGACGAGGACGAAGACCCCAGTCGAAAGCCAACCCGTGATCCATCCGACTCGGGGAACGTCGAAGAGGGTCCGTCCCGCAGGTCGGAGCGACTCGTTGAGGCGCAGGACAACGTCATCTTCGGGATTCTTCATGGACAGGCAGGTTTTCCAAAATGTGGACATTCGTTGAGGCCATGAACCGGAGCAGTTGGTAGGGCGTGCACTCCGCTGCGCGCCGGCCTTGTAAGGCTCACTTTCGCGTAGCCCCAGCAGGGCGGCGGGCAAGGGACTGCCCGCCCTACCTTTACGGTTCATGGAGAGCCGGGTTTTCCAAGATTTGGACACGCATTGGGACCATGAACCACGCGGGGATCTACCACGAAGGTCACGAAGAGCACGAAGGCCAGAGGATCTGTGTTCCTTCGTGTCCTTCGTGCTCTTCGTGGTGCCACTCCGTTCATGGAGGCGGTGTGTTGGGGACTCCTTCGTCCTTTCAGGCCTTGGCCGTCTTCGATTCCTTGGCCAGATCCACGGCCCGCCAGAGATACCAGGACGCCACCGAGCGATACGGTTTCCAACGTTCGCCGTGCTCCAGGACCGCCTTCGGCTTGGGCATCTCCGCCAGGGCAAAGACAATGCGGAACCCGTTGCGCACCCCGAAATCATCGGCCGGCAGCACATCCTGCCGCCCCAACTGGAACATCAACAACATCTCGACCGTCCATCTTCCCACGCCGCGAACCTCGGTCAGTCGCTCGATGATCTCCTCGTCTCCAAGCCGCGCGATCTGGCGCGAGGTCGGGATCGTCCCGTCGAGGGCCTTCGCACCGATGTCGCGGATGGCCGCGATTTTCGCCCGCGAAAAACCGCAGGCCCGCATCTGCTCGTCGGTCACCTCCGCGAGATCCCCGGGTTTGGGAAATCGGCGACCGGGAAACAACGCGGTGAACCGGCCCAGGATGGTGTCCGCGGCCTTGCCGTTCAGTTGCTGGTTCGCCACCGCCCGCACCAGCGACTGGAACGGCGACCGCTTCGGATCATGGCGCAACTGAAACGGCCCAACGCGAGCGATGAGCCGCTTCAGCACCGGATCCGACGCCCCCAACTGCCGAAGCACGAGGTCCGTCACGCCTGCCACGCCCGCTGCGTTCGCTGTCGCCGCCTTGGCCATGAGAGGATTCCAACAGAAGGCGCCTCTCGAAACCATGGGGAAATGCCACGGCGCACACTCCGCTGGGCCCCGGATTTGGAGGCGGCAGCTTGCTTCCGCTTTGCCTCCGGAGGCTCGGGTGCTGGATTGAGTTCCTTCATGCGCCCACCCGACCCTGCCGGGAGGCGAGACGAGACGCTGCTATCTCCTTGCAACCACGTGGATGCGAAAGACCGTTTCGACCACCAAACCCGCCGGGTCCGCATCGTACCCGGTACAACCCACGCGCACCTCATGGTGTCCCACACTCAGGGGAGTAAGCAGCAGATGGCAACCCGCCGCCACCGAGCGGGAGGTCGTGCCCTTCGGCACATCCATACCGAAGAACTGAAAAAGATTGTTCTCGGGCAAGGGACCAAACCTGTAGAGGGGAGAATCACTTCGATAGGCATCAATGTTCCTCACCGGCCTGCCGTCGATAAAAGCATAATAGTCAGATGAGTAGGTATCGATCCAGTCATTGGCGGCCTTCCGGAGCGACGCTTCGTTGTACCCGTAGAAGGGAGGAGCTTCGATTTGCGAGCATTCCACGTTGTACCGTACCGGTATGAACAAAGGACTCCCGGCAGGGACGGTCACCTCCACCACACAGGAAAACCCCGGATAATAGAACGATGGCGCGAGGAATACCATGTCGTCATCCGCCCCACGGAAGGCGCCATAGGTGAGGAAAGGATGGACACCATTCACCACGGGAGTACCGAGTAGCGCCTGCCAGAACCGCGCCTGCCACTCACCATACGCCAGGCCGCGATACTTTGCGGCGGGCGGAACCACCCCAGGATTCGGATTCCCTACCTGGGCAGAGGCCGAGCCGACTGTGACGAGACCCAGAACGCCAAGCGCAAGAAGCGCAGAAAGAAAACGGCGGAACGGGTGGCTGCTGAAGAGTATGATTCTGGTCATAGATCCTTATTTCGAGTTGATGCCCCTACATCCCGCAACGCGCAGGGGTTTGGCAGCAGCTGCCAAACCTTCGAGCGGGGAATGATTGGAGTAATACTCACGGCGTACCGCCGGGCGCAAGTCCAAATAGGGAGAAATACCAGATGGGTGCGCAGCTTGGCCACTGAGTTGCGAACAGAATAGGCAGGGCGGGCGGTCCCTTGCCCGCCGCCCGCCAAGGTTGGTCGAAGGGAGGGATCGGAGCTACTCCCAGTCGCCGCCCCCGGATGTCCGCCGGATTTCCTCCGGGCTCCGCCCCGATTCCCGCAACCGACGCAGGCTCAACGCCTCGTGACGCTTGGCGAGCCGGATCCCGTGCTCGTCCGTGACCAACTGGCAGTGATAAAACGAAGGCGCCGCCCAACCCAAGGCGCCGTACAGCAACAACTGCCGCGCCGTCGAAAGCAACAGGTCCTCGCCCCGCACCACCTCGGTAATCCCCATCGCCGCGTCGTCCACCACGCAGGCGAGTTGGTAACTCGGCCAGCCATCCCCGCGCCAGACCACGAAGTCCCCAAAATCACGGCCCGCCACGAATGCTCTCGAACCGCAGCCCCCGTCCTCGAAGGCCACCGCCTGCCCGTCCGGCACCCGGAACCGCCACGCCACTCGGGACCCTTCCCCCGATCGCGTAGGCTCGTCGGAACTCTTTCCCCGGCAGTTCCCCGGATAAACCGGCTCCTCATCCCCGGCATGGGGCGCTGACATCGCGCTCAGGATGTCCCGACGCGAGCAGGTGCACGGGAAGACCCGACCCGCCGCGCGCAACCTCTCGAAGGCCGACTGGTACAACGGCAGCCGGGCGCTCTGGACATACGGCGCGTGCGGCCCACCGACGTCGGGACCCTCCTGCCACTGGAATCCGAACCAACGCAGATCCTCGTGGATCGCTTCGACAAACTCCGGCCGGCAACGCGGCCCGTCGAGGTCCTCAACCCGCATCACCAGGGTGCCGCCGGCAGCCCGCGCCCGCGCCTGGGCCAGCCAGAAAGTCCGGGCGTGGCCAAGGTGCAGGTGGCCGGTCGGCGACGGCGCGAGCCGGCCGCGGTATTCCCGGTTCTCAGCCATCCGAGAACCGCTTGCTCAGGTCGCCGTAGGCGTCGATGCGTCGATCACGAAGGAACGGCCAGTGGGTTCGCGTGACATCGACCTTGGCGAGGTCCAGGGGAACGATGAGATTTTCCTCGCGATCGACCGAGGCCTTGGCGAGCAGCTGGCCGCTGGTTCCCGCGACAAAGCTCTGGCCCCAGAATTCAATGCCGTCCCCGCCGATCGGCTGCTCGAGTCCGATCCGGTTGGTGACCGCGACGTAGCAGCCGTTGGCGACGGCGTGTGAGCGCTGGATGACCTCCCAAGCCCCGTGCTGACGCTCGCCATACTCGCCCTTCTCCTTCGGGTGCCACCCGATGGCCGTCGGGTAGAACAGGATCTCCGCGCCCTGCATCGCCGTGAGTCGCGCCGCCTCGGGATACCACTGGTCCCAGCAGATCAACACCCCGAGCCTGCCGAACTTCGTCGACCACGCCCGGAACCCGAGATCGCCGGGCGTGAAGTAGAACTTCTCGTAGTACAGCGGGTCGTCCGGGATGTGCATCTTCCGGTAGATGCCCAGGAGCGAACCGTCGGCGTCGATGATCGCCGCCGTGTTGTGGTAGAGCCCGCTCGCGCGCTTCTCGAACAACGACGCAATCACCACCACGCCGTGTCGCCGGGCGAACTTCTGGAACGCGTCCGTGCTCGGACCCGGAATCGATTCCGCGAGCCCGAAGTTCGCGTGGTCCTCGCTCTGGCAGAAGTACTGCGACCGGAAGAGTTCCTGGGTGCAGAGGATCTGCGCTCCCGCCTTCACCGCGCGGCCCGCAGCCGCCAGGCAGGCCGCAAGATTCCCGGCCGGGTCGGCACCACACCCGTGCTGCAACAGGCCGAGCACGACTTCTGAGGATCTTCGTGTTCGTTTCATGAAAAGAGTCCAGCCGGAGAAAGGGTGCTGAGGACCAGGCCCGCAGCCCAAGCCCAAAGTCTCGGGTCTCGAGCCCCCCTCAGACCCTCCGCCTTCCCGGCCGCGGCCGGTGACCCGCAAGCGTCCAATAGCGCAGCCTCAGGGCGTTGCCAATCACCAGCAGGTCCGACGCCCCCATCGCGGCCGCGCACAGGATCGGGTTGAAAAACCCAAGCATCGCGAGGGGGATCGCGGCCGCGTTGTAGAAAAACGCCCAGAAAAGATTCTGCCGGATCGTCCACAACGTCGCCTGCGACAATCCAATCGCCTCGCGGATCGATGACAACCCACCCCGGATCAACACCACGTCCGCCGATTCCCGCGCCACATCGGTCGCCCGGCTCACCGCGATCCCGAGATCCGCCTGCGCCAATGCGGGACCGTCGTTGATCCCGTCGCCCACGAAGGCCACGCGCCGTCCCGCAGCCTGGAGGCGCGCCAGGGATTCCGCCTTCTGCTCCGGTTTCACTTCGGCCAGCACATTGGAGGACGCGATGCCAGCCTCCTTCGCCACCGCCTCCGCCGCCAACCACGCGTCACCGGTCAGCAGCATGACCTGGAATCCATCGCGTTGCAGCGCTGACACGAGGTCGGGAGCTTCCGGCCTCAACGCATCGCGCAATTCGAACAGGGCCAGCAACCGGTCGTCGGCGGACAATCCCACGAGGGTCACCGCCGCCCCACGCGCCACCGCGCCACCCTTCTCCGCCTCGACATCCTGCACGCCACAGTCGTGAAGCCACGCCAGGGCCCCGAGCCGATGAACCACACCCGGCGTCGACGCCTTTCGCGCCTCGATGCCGCGACCGCGCAATTCACGCCACTCCTGCCAACCGCCCCCCGGCACCTTCATTCCCTTCGGAACAAATCCCAGATCGGACCGCAGCGATGCCGACGACGCCATCCGTCCAGACTTCGCCGCGTCCGCCGGCGCGGGGGCCTTCAACGAATGTCCGGGCAACAAAGGAAGAGCCTTGAAGGCGATGCCCGACTTCGCCGCGGTGGAGGCGGGATGGGTCGATGGAACCTGGTCCGCTGCGGGTTCCGGCCCCGGCGGCACGAGAGCCGCGATGGCCTGTGCCACGGGATGCGTCGATCCACGCGCCACGGACGAGCCCAGGGTCTCGACCCGCCCGACCCGTTCGTCGTCAGGCCGAAGATCACGGACCGCCAGAACCGTGAGTCGCCCCACGGTGAGCGTCCCCGTCTTGTCGAACACCACGGTGTCGATGCGCCCTGCCTTTTCCAACGCGACACCATCGCGGATGAGGATGCCACGCAAGGCCGCCGCATTCGCGCCTGCCATGATCGCGGCCGGGGTCGCAAGCCCCATCGCACACGGGCACGCCACAATCAGCACCGAGGTCGACTGGAGCACCGCCGCAGCCAACGCACCCTCGGGAACCGGCATGGCCCACAGGAACTGCCCAAGCCACGCGTGCACCGCGCGCGCACTCTCGGGCCACACGCCCCACCACAACGCGGTCCATGCCGCAAGCACCACCACCACCGGAACAAAGATGCTGCTGACCTGGTCCGCCAGACGCTGGATCGAGGCGCGGCTGTTCTGCGCACGCTCGACCGCAGCCATGATCTGCGCCAGGGCCGTGGCATCTCCCGTCGCCGTGATCCGCGCGACCAGGCGCCCGTCGAGATTCCTCGTCCCGGCCAGGAGCCTTGTGCCCGCGATTTTTTCCACCGGCTTCGACTCGCCACTGATCATGGATTCGTCCACGGCCGATGCGCCTTCCGTCACTTCGGCATCCGCGGGAACCCGATCGCCCGGACGCAGCG
This sequence comes from uncultured Verrucomicrobiota bacterium, assembly GCA_903844265.1. Taxonomy (GTDB): domain Bacteria; phylum Verrucomicrobiota; class Verrucomicrobiia; order Limisphaerales; family CAIMTB01; genus CAIMTB01. The sequence continues at coordinate 5,314 of CAIMTB010000260.1, read as the reverse complement.
CAACCCGGTCGCCGATCATCAGTTCCGAGGCGGGCACTTCACGTTCGGAACCGTCGGGCTGCAATCGACGGGCGGTGGCGGGAGCGAGGTTCAGCAGGGCCCGCAACGCGCCCGAGGCACGTGCCGTGGCCAGCGCCTCGAGCCAATGTCCCACGCTGATCAAGGAGATGATCGCGGTGGATTCCATGAACAGGACGTGCCCGCCATGACCGGCGAACACGATCCACGCGCTGAATCCAAAGGCCGCCGTGGAGCCGAGCGCCACCAGCGTGTCCATGTTTGAAGCGCCCCTCTTCAGCTGGTTGATCGCGCCCCGATAAAAGCGGGCGCCGCAAAAGACCTGGACCGGAGACGCCAACGCGAATGCAAGCAGCGGATACCAGCGCGAATGCATCCAGCCCATGCCCCATTCGGCCAGCATCAGGAACAAGGTGACGGATCCACCGAAGAACACGTTGAACCGCCACCCGGCGCCCGGGGCCTGTTCCACCATCCGAACAGGCTCATCCTCCAGCAGGCTCGTCGCGAAACCCGCATTCGTCACCGCGGCCACCACCCCCTCGGGATCCGGCACCGCACCTGCGGCCCAGCTCACGCGCAACCGCCCGGCGTCGACGTTCACCGAGGCCCCCGCGACGCCCGCCACCGATTCCGCCGACTCCCGCGCATGCCGGGCACAGTTCTGGCAAGTCATGCCCTCCACCCGGAACCAGGCCGGTCCAATGCTCGTTGTCTCACTCATCGAACGACACCATTGCAGCACGATTCCACCAACACCGCGAGCACGCAGGCCCCTTGTTCACCACGGCCCGCGCGGCCAGTGGGTCTCGATGCCCTGATCCCGAATCCAATCCTGGAATTCCCCGAGCATTCCCGCCTTCTCGCGCACCGAGCGCGCCGGCTCCTTCTTCCGCGCGGCAAACGCAATCAGCGACCCTACCGACTCGCCGATGTTCCACTCCACCGGATGTAGACGATACCCGCCGTTGGTGACGTGGGTGCTGCCGATGTTCTTGCACGCGGGAAAGAGGTTCTCCAGCCGCACCGGAAGCAACGCCCCCAGCGGGATCTGGAACGGCACCGACAGGAAATCAATGTAGTTGTCCCCGCCGGTCGTCGGATGCAGATCGATCGGGTAATGACCCACCCCCACCGTGTCCGGGTAACTCTCCGCCGTGGCCTCCGATTCCTTGCGCCCCTGCACCGACGCGCGCGCGGCCCGCCCGCAATCCTGCTCCCGGATGGTGAACATCGCCCGGATCCTGCGGGATTCGCGGATGTATGGCGCCTTCGCCAACCCGTCCTCCGTTCCCATCACGTCGGATCTCAAACGTAATCCAGGCCAGCCTGACTTGCCGTCCGGACGCGGCGCCGCCGTTTGCAGCCAGTACAACAAGGACAGGCTAAGCTGCTTCGCCTGATCCACGCTCCTGGCGGCGACGGCCTCCTCGACTCCCACCAGGTTGCCCAGCATGTAGTCGTTCTGCGGCCAGTTGATCAGCGAGAGGTCACCCGGGTACACCCCACCCGTGAATTGCCGCGCCGCCGCGATCCGCCGATAGACCCAGAGATTCATCCCCGCAGTCGCGTCCTGGACCGGGCTGAATCCCACCGCCCGACGCTCCAGCGTGCGCGGATCCGGACAGTCGAAACTCAGCAATCGCCCGGGCCAGGCCGGATTCAGTGCCGGCACGTGGTCCCTCCAGAACTCATAATCGCGCGGCCGCTCGATGGTGTGGTCCTGGCCGTCAACGTGGTCGATCGCAAAGCAGACGGTGAAGGACTGCTGATTCGCGGGATCGGCCTTTTCCGGCGCGTGCAACTCGCCCGTCGCCGCGCGTCCCTCGCATCCCGTGACAAACTCCGCCTTTGCCAGCGGCAACAAGTCCCCGAGTTCCGTGGCATCCACAAACCAGCGCGCCCGCAGGACCCGCTGGTGACCGTTGCGGAGATTGCGCACCTCGACCGATTTCACGCGGTCGCCCTCGCACTCGGCAGCGACAGGTTTGTGCTCGCGCAACACGACCAACCGCCCGCCCCCCAGATACGGCGCGAGCATCGACTCCAAAACCGCCACCGCCACGCGAGGTTCACCGCAGAGTCGCGACACCGAGCCCGCACCGGGATTGAGGAACACCTGCGCCCGCGCCGCCTCCGACAACGGCAGATGGTCCCGATAAAAGCGTCGCAAACCATCCCGCATCGCACGGTAACTCCGGGTGCAACCGAACCTCTCGATCCACGCGTGCTCGTCGGGCGGGACCCCCTGGGAGGTCAGCTGTCCACCGATCCAGTCGGTCTCCTCGGTGAGAATGACGCGAAGCCCGTTGCGACATGCAGCCAACGCCGCCGCGATCCCCCCAAGCCCCCCTCCACAAATCACAACGTCCGACTCGAGTTCACGCCATGGCGCCTCCGCCCCCTTCACACGCAAACAAAACCCCGCGCCGAAAACCGTCGCAGCCCCGCCAAGCGTCAAATCACGAAGAAATGCGCGACGCCCGACAGCGAATCGCGACAGGGCGGAACGGCGGCGAAATGGGGAGTGCACGGCACGATCATGCCCCAGGCCGGCATCCCCATGGAATCCCGATCCGTTCCCTTCCGAAAATCTGACATCCGCCTTCTCAGGCCCTCGCTCCTGATCCCACCTTGCGACTCCACCGCCACCTGACACTCTGCCGTCATGCGCCGGATAGGACCCTTGCTCTTCGTGCTGCTCGTTCTTGCCTGCACCGCCTCCGTCCCTGGCGCCGCCGACTGGCCCACCCTCCGCGGCAATCCCCAGCGCACGGGCTACGTGGATGCCGATCTCCCTCACGCGCTCCGGCTCGCCTGGGCCGCCGAGTTTGATGGCGAACGACTCGGCACGGCGATGGAACCGATCCTCGGCGGAGGACGCATTTTCGTGGCCACCCACGCGGGCCGCCTCTGGGCACTCGACGCCATGACGGGTGCGGTGGCATGGCGCTTCGATGCACGGACGCCGTTGCTCCATTCCCCGGCCTATGCCGACGGTCGCGTCATTGCCGCCACCGCCGATGGCCGCGTCCTCTGCCTGGCCGCACGATCAGGCCGGCTCGACTGGCAGTACGAAGGCGAAAGCGAAGGCTACTCCGCATCGCCGCTCCTCCTGGAGGATCACGTCTTCATCGGCTCACGCGAAGGAACCTTCGTCGCCCTCGAACTCGAGTCCGGAATCGCCGCGTGGGAACACCACTTCGACGTTCCCATCCGGCAATCCGCCGCCGCCGAGAATGGCCGGGTCTGGATCACGCTCGAGGATCTCACCACCCATTGCCTCGCCACCAAGGACGGCCGGGTCCTCTGGAAATCGCCCCCAGCCAACGGCCAGAGCGCCCGCGACTATTACCCCGTCCTCGTCCACCGGAACGGCCGACGCCAACTCGTCGTCAGAACCAGCCCGGCGCTGAACATGGCCCAACTGATCCACCGCAACCGCAGTCTCCTCGCCAGGAATGCAGGCCTCGACGATTCCGATTGGCGCAGGATCGAATCATGGACCACAAACGTGATCTCCGACGTGACGCCAGAGGCCGCGCGACGGGAGCAGGACTCGATCCTCGATCAGCTGGGGCGGGATCCGAACGAGCGCACCTGCTTCGCCTGGGACGCCGACGGCGGACAGGCGCTTGCGACACCGCCGTTGCTTTGGCTTGGCGGTTGCCAGGGAGTTGCGGCGCCGCCGGTGGCGCTGCCCGACGGCCGGCTCTTCACCCTGCTGCGCACGGCGTACGGACACTGGAGCCTCGGGGTCGCGCCGCTGGTCGGCCTGGGTTGTCTCGATCTGGCATCGAACCGTGTCGAGTTGTTCCAGCAGAAGAGCGGGCCGAAGCCGCCCTGGAACACCTTCTGGGGAACGGCTGACGAAGCCCAGAACCTCCTCGCCTTCCGGGACGCGGTTCTTTTCGTCCACCAGGGAACCCTGAGCCGCTTCGATCCGGTGACCGGGAAGCTGGAACCGATCCTCGGCGAACGCGACACCTTCGGCGGCTTCCGCCACCCGACCTGGGCCAGGAACGAATGGCACGGGCCCGCCCGCGGCGGGGCGGCCTGGAGCGAGGGGCGCCTCTATTGGCTCACCGGCAGCCGCGTCCTCTGCCTCGCCACCAACGAAGGATCCAAGCCCACAACACCCCGGTCCTACCGGGCCGGCGAGACCCCCAGTGCAGGCCGACTCACCCCACGAACCGCACCAACGCCCGAGGAGACAAAGGACGACCTCGCGGATGCGGTGCGCGAATTGACCGGATCCAACTGGGCGCCCCTGACCCTCGAGCCAGGCCTCGCGGGACGCTCCGTTTTCTTTGATAACCCCGGCGAAACGCTGGAGATCGTGACCCGGGCGTGGCCGCATCTCGCCTCCAACCTCCAGGAACGGATCGAAGGATGGCTCCCCGACAACGGCATGCAGGGCCGGGGACCGTTCGGATCGCCGCCGTGGCGCTCACCCTCCGATGGCGATCGCCGCGAATACACCGCGATGCCGCGTGAAAACCTCCGACGCCTCCCCGCGGACGCCTCGCCCATGCCCTTCGGAAATGTCGCCGCGATCGTGGCCTGGTGCCGGCGCACCGACCCGAGCGGCATCGCCGACCTGTGGCCGGAATTGCATGCGCTGTGGGAATCGTTCCAGCAGTCGGGCTGGCACCTCGACCCGAAGCGGGGCGACCTGTTTGCCAACCGCTACCTGACATCCCTGCGAACCTTCGCCGAAGTCGCCCGCGATCAAAACGAAACGGAACCCGCCGACGCCGCACAGGCCCTGGCCGACGAAACCGCCACAGCACTGGTGGCTTGGTGGGAAAAAAGCGCCAAGGATATCCGCCTCGGCACCTTCAACGGCTCAAGCGACCTCGACGCTTTCATCAACTCCGGTGACGGCCTGTTCTTCAAGGTCGCACCCCACAGGCACCGTCTCGCCCTGTTCCAGGACTTGAACGCCGACATCGGCGCGCTCCTCCACGAGCGGGCGCCGGCGGCCATCGACACCGTCTGGCGCGCCTTCGAGACGCTTTGCCCAACCTGGTGGCTGGTGGGCGAAGAACCGCAGGTCCACAACGGCGAAAACTTCATCGACACCCCGGACTTCGCCATGGCCGCCTTCCGCGCCCTGGCCTATCTCCGTCACACGTCGACCCCGGAACTCGCGTCGCGCGTCGACATCCCGGCCGCCCGCGGCGACCTGTATTACGTCGCAAAACTTGCCATCGTCCTCGATGCCGCCTCCCCGGCCACCAAGCGGGCCCGCTGAAGGCACCGCGCTCCACCGCGTCCCGTGCATCCACAGATT